>NZ_ATTH01000001.1:682857-1024285 GCF_000419585.1 Salisaeta longa DSM 21114 | reverse complement strand
GTAAGAGCATGTCGAATCTGACCGGGCTATTCGGTTTCGATAAATCATCACAGAGTAAGGCAGCAACGTGGCGAACGAGAACAAGCAGTCTGAGGCACGCGGGTCGAAACAGTCGAGCGGCGGGCCCAGTCGGGGCCATCTTATTGTCTGGGTTATCGCAGTATCGCTCCTCGTGCTGTGGGCTTGGGGATATTTTGGCGTAGGGGCCGCCGGTGGACCGGACATCCCCTACAGCAAATTCCGCCAGCAAGTCCAGGAGAAAAATGTAACGGAAGTGGTCGTGCAGGGCAACACCGTGCGCGGCTCCTTTAAGGCTCCGGTGACGGTACAGGTGGATGGCAGCGCGACCGAGGCGCAGAAGTTTACCACCCATCTGCCGTCCTTTGGCGACGAGCAGCTTATGGAGTTGCTGTCGAACAACAGTGTGGAGGTGGTCACAAAGCCCACCAGCGACTTCCCGTGGAGCCTCATCATCATGCTCTCGCCGGTCTTGTTGCTCTTTGCCTTCGGCTACCTGTTTCTGCGCCGGATGCAGTCGCAGGGCCAGGGCTTGTTCTCGGTGCGCAAGAGCAAGGCCAAGCTGTTCGATCGCGACACCGAAGATACGACGTTTGAGGATGTAGCGGGCGCCGACAATGCCAAGGAGGAGCTGCGCGAAGTCATTGCGTTCCTGAAAGACCCCCAGCGTTTTGAGCGGCTGGGCGGCAAGGTGCCCAAGGGCGTGCTGATGGTGGGCCCGCCGGGGACCGGAAAGACGCTGCTGGCCCGTGCCGTGGCGGGCGAGGCCGACGTACCGTTTTACAGCGTCTCGGGCTCCGACTTCATGGAGATGTTTGTGGGCGTGGGTGCCTCGCGGGTGCGCGACATGTTTGAGAAGGCGAAGGAAGATGCGCCGGCGATCATCTTCGTCGACGAGATCGACTCCATTGGACGGAAGCGCGGCGCGGGCTTGGGCGGCGGCCACGACGAGCGTGAGCAAACGCTCAACCAGCTGCTCTCGGAGCTGGACGGCTTTGAGAAAAACGAAACGGTCGTGGTGATGGCGGCCACGAACCGCCCCGACATCCTCGACCCGGCGCTCACACGGCCCGGACGCTTTGATCGCCAGATCACCGTCGACCTGCCCACCCGCGAATCGCGGGCCCAGATTCTCGAAATTCACGCCCGCAACAAGCCGCTCAGTGACGATGTCGATCTGGACGAAATCGCACGGAGCACGCCCGGCTTCAGCGGCGCCGACCTCGAAAATCTCCTGAACGAAGCGGCGTTGCTTGCGGGGCGCTACGACCGCGACGCCATCACCATGGGCGACATCGACGAGGCCCGCGACAAGGTGATGATGGGACTGAAGCGCGAGGGCATGGCCATCGACGGCGAGGAGCGCCGGCTGTTAGCCTATCATGAGGCCGGCCACGCCATCGTGGCGGCCACCCTCGAGCATGCCGATCCCATCCACAAGGTTACGATTGTGCCGCGCGGCAAAGCCATGGGCGTCACGCAGCAGATGCCCGAGAAGGAGAAGTACCTCTACCGCCGCGAGTACCTCATCGACCGCCTGGCCGTGATCATGGGCGGGCGCGCTGCGGAGGAGCTCATCTTTGACACGGCCACCAGCGGCGCCGAGAACGACCTGAAGCAAGTACGCAAGATGGCCCGCAAGATGGTGCTCGATTGGGGCATGGGCGATACGTTCAAGCACATCGCCATGGGCGAAAGCCAGGGCAGCGTGTTCTTGGGCGAGGAGCTCTCGAAGGGCCGCGACTACAGCGACCAGACGGCCCGCGAACTCGATGAAGAGGTGCGCCGCATCACCGAGGCCGCGTTCCGTCGCGCCGTAGACACGCTTGAAACGCACCGCACGGCGTTCGACGGGTTGGCCGAGCTGCTGCTAGCCCGCGAAGAAGTGCCCGGTAGCGATGTGCTCGCCCTCGTGAACGGCGACCCCGTATCGGAGCTCTCCGATGCGGAGGAGGATGCCGGGGCGGCGCTTCCGCCCAGCGGCGACGGCGCCGTATCCAACGAAGACGACGTCCCGAGCGACGAATCGGTAGAGCCGTCCGAGTCGTCGTCGGATGGCCGGTCATCGGCTGCATAACCGCGACGAACACAACCGCACGCTTTTTCCCAACAGACCAGAGCTCATGGCCATCGACATCACGCCCATCGATTACGGCGACCTGAAGGGCGGTCTTGCGCGCATGATGGACCGCTACGCCGACGAAGGCACGCTCACCGGCGACGTGGCCGACGACGAGGCCCTTCGCGACGATCCGAACGCGGCGCTGCTTGGGCTGCTGTACGACCAGCGCGTTCGCGCCGAGTTTGCCTTTACGGGCCCCATCCGCCTCAAGGAGCGCCTTGGGCACCTCGACATGGAAAAGATCGCGGACATGGACTTCGAGGCGTTCCAAACGCTTTTCGCGGAGAAGCCAGCCGTGCATCGCTTCACGAACAAGATGGCGGAGAACACGCAAAAGGTGGCGGCGCATCTTGCGGAGCACTACGACGGCAACGCGGCCAATTTGTGGAACGACGGCGCCGACCTTGCGACGGTGGAGAAACGGGTGCGCAAGCTCGCGGGCTTCGGGAAAGGAAAGGCTTCGAAGGTGAAGTACGTGCTGCACTACTTTGGGCACCGCGACTTCTCGTAGGCACACCGCGTTGCCGATTCCAGCGTGCTACTCTGCGGAGTGGTACAGCAGGGCGCCGTTTGGGTCAATGCGGACGTTGGTTGTTGGCGCGGGCAGCGTGAGGGAAGCGCGGCCGTCGGGCATTGCCACGCGGCGCACCGTCCCGTTGACCGCGACAGGTACGGGCACGTGAAACGGCACGTCGTCTGGTGTTTGCCAGCGTAGCCGAAGCGTTCGTCCGGAGCGTTCCACGTCCAGTTCTGGTAGCTCTGCTTCGTAGAGGTACGCCATAAAAAAGCCGTCGAGTTGCCTTCCGGACACCTCCTCGGCAATCTGAACGAAGTCGGCGGTTGTGACGTGACGGCATTGCTGGCCGCCGGTGGCGGTGCGCGCGGTTGCCGTGGGGTAGGCAAAGCGCCGAAGGATGCGCCGCAACGTATCGGCGCCCACGACGTAGCGCAGCGTGTGGAGGATCATCGCGCCCTTGTAGTACAAATCGGACGAGTAGATGTCCTGCGCGCTGGTGGGCTGCAGCCGAGCGATGGGCGCGTCGTTTTGCACGTTGCTGCGAAAGTGCCGGATGGCGCGCTGATAGCCCGCGGCTCCGTTCAGGCGCTCGGCGTACAGGGCCTCCAGGTACGTCGCAAAGCCTTCGTGCAGCCACATGTCCTTCCAGTCGGCAACGGTTACAAGGTTGCCAAACCACTCGTGGGCCAGCTCGTGGAAGTGCAGCGCATCGAAGGAGGTGTCGTAGCCCAGGCCGCCGTCTTCAAAATCGCTGCCGTACGCAATGATGGTCTGGTGCTCCATGCCCAAAAAGGGCGTATGCGCAATTCCGTACTTGTCGGTGCGAAAGGGATACGGCCCCAGGGTCTCTTCCAGGAACCGGACGTGGTCCAGGAACGACGGCAGGCGACGCTGCGCGGCCGCGCGTCGGGCGGGGAGCACATAAAACGAAACCGGTAGCGAGCGCCCAGTAACGCTCCGGTAGGTCGTGTCGATGCGGGCGTACGGGGCGATGTTGAGTGCAACGCCGTAGGTGTTGATGGGCGTGGTCACGCGCCAGTGGAACGTGCGGCGCCCGCGCTTGGTCGTTACGCGCTGCAAGACCCCGTTGCTTGCTGCCACCAGCGGCGCGGGTACGGTCACGGCGATGCGCATCGAGTCGGGCTCATCCGACGGATGGTCTTTCACAGGCCACCAGAGATCGCCCCCCGCCGATTGGTTGGCGGTGGCCACCCACGGCGCGCCATCGGCGGTTTGCTGCCAGGTGAAGCCGCCATTCCAGGGCGGGTTGGGGGCTACGCGGGGTGCGCCGCCGTAGGCAACGGCCACCTGCACGGTATCGCCCGGACGCGTCACACGCGGCAGCGTGATCCACAGCTGATTGTTGGCGGGCCCGCGGCGCTCATAGGCCAGCGGTTCGCTTGGCCGCTCCTGCCACGCCTTGCGCACCGTCAGGCGCTGGTCAAGGTTCAGAACAAACGACGCCAGCGGGCGCTGAATGGCAGCCGTTACGCGCAGCGTGCCGGCTATGGTTTGCTGCGCAGGCTCTACAGCGACGGCAAGGTCGTAAAACGTCACGTCGTACGCGGCCTGCTCGGGGAGGAGCGGGCCGCCGGAATCGGGCGCGGGCTGCCCGCAGGCCGTCAGGGGCAACAGGAGCAGCGCGAGCGCCCAAAACGAGTGCTTCAGGTGCGGCATCCGGGACTATTCGACGGTGACACTTTTGGCGAGGTTGCGGGGTTGGTCGACGTGGCAGCCGCGCATCACGGCGATGTGGTACGAGAGGAGCTGCAGCGGAATGGCCGTGAGGAGCGGTGTGAGGAACTCCTCGGTCTTTGGAATGCGCAGCACGTACTCGCACAAGTCGTCGAGCTCGCCATTGCCTTCGTCGGTGATGGCAATGACCGAGCCGTCGCGGGCGGCCACCTCCTCGATGTTGGAGACCACCTTGTCGTACGTTGAGTCCTTCATGGCGATGAACACCACCGGCATGAAGCGATCGATAAGGGCGATGGGGCCGTGTTTCATTTCGGCCGCTGGGTAGCCCTCGGCGTGGATGTACGAGATCTCTTTGAGCTTCAGGGCGCCCTCGAGCGCAACAGGGAAGTTGTACCCGCGCCCCAGGTACAGGAAGTTGGCCGCGTAGCGATACACGTTGGCCATGTCCTCAATCTCCTCGTCCATCGCCAGCACCTCGCGCACCTTGTCCGGCACGGCCGCGAGCGCCTGCAGGTTGTGGGCCATCTCGGCGGTGGACAGGGTGCGGCCCTCGGCGAGCTTAAGCGCAAGCATCGTGAGCACGGTCACCTGGGCCGTGAAGGCTTTGGTGGAGGCTACACCAATCTCGGGGCCCGCGTGCAAGTACACGCCGGCGTCGGTCTCGCGGGCGATGGTGGACCCCACGACGTTGCAAATGCCAATGCACGGGATGCCCCGGCGACGGGCCTCGCGCACGGCGGCCAGCGTGTCGGCCGTCTCGCCGCTTTGGGAAATAACCAGCACCACATCGCCTTTGCGCAGCACCGGATTCCGATACCGGAATTCGCTGGCATACTCGACCTCGACCGGGATCCGCGCCATCGACTCGATGAGGTATTCGCCCACCAGTCCCGAGTGCCATGAGGTGCCGCATGCGGCAATGATGATCCGGTCGGCATCGCGCAGGTCATCAATCACCTGATGCAGGCCCCCCAGGGTAATCTGTTGTTGGTCGGGCAGGACGCGCCCCCGCATGCAGTCTTCCAGCGCGGTGGGCTGCTCCATGATCTCTTTCAGCATGAAGTGGTCGTAGCCGCCCTTCTGGATCTCGGAGAGGTCCCACTCCAGCTCGTGGACTTCCTTTTCCAGCTCGACGTTGTCGATGGTGCGTACGGTATAGCCGCTCCGCCGCACGGTTACCATCTCGCCGTCGCTCAGGTACACCACCTGGCGCGTGTGCTCAACGAGCGGGGCCGCATCGGAGCCAATGAAGTACTCGCCGTCGCCAATGCCCAAAATGAGGGGACTTCCCTTGCGTGCCGCGATCAGCAGATCGGGATCTTCTTCGGAGACCACCGCAATGCCGTAGGTGCCCACCACCTGCGTGAGCGCCTGGCGTACGGCTTCCTCCAGGGGCAAATCGGTCGCGCGGCGCACGTCCTCAATCAGGCGGACGAGCACCTCCGTGTCGGTGTCGCTCTGGAAGGTGTAGCCCTTTTCGGCGAGCTTCTTTCGGATGGCATTGTAGTTCTCGATAATGCCATTGTGAACCAGGGCAAACGTGCTGCCGGTGCTGTCGTGCGGATGCGCGTTCACGTCGTTCGGCGGCCCGTGCGTAGCCCAACGGGTGTGCCCAATGCCCACGCTGCCCTGTAGCGGCGCCCCTTCGATGGTCGATTCGAGGTCGTGAACCTTCCCCTTGGTTTTTTTGATTTGCAAGCCGTCATCGCCAATAATGGCTACCCCGGCCGAGTCGTAGCCGCGATACTCCAGGCGCTGCAGCCCGTTGATGAGGATGCTCTGGGCTTCTTGGGTGCCAATGTATCCGACAATTCCACACATAAATAGCTTTGAGAGATGGGTAAAAAAACCGAATGCGGCGCATTGCCTCCCCGCCATGCCCCGCCAGTGATTGGTGCACACCGTCCGGGGACCGGCGGAGGATGCGCGTGCAATCAGCGCAACAACGATGCCTTGCTCAGTAGCGTTCCAGCGAAAACTTCTCGCCAAGGTAGCGCTTGCGCACCTCGGGGTCGGCCGCCAGTTCCTCGGCGGTGCCTTGCTTTAAGATAGATCCTTCGTACAGGAGATAGGCCCGGTCGGTGATGGCAAGCGTCTCGTGCACGTTGTGGTCGGTAATGAGTACGCCAATGCCGCGGGCCTTGAGGCCGGCCACAATTTCTTGAATATCTTCAACCGCAATGGGGTCGACGCCCGCGAACGGCTCATCCAGCAGAAAGAACCGCGGCCGCGTGGCCAGGGCCCGGGCAATTTCGGTGCGCCGTCGTTCGCCGCCGCTTAGGGCATAGCCCTTGGAGGCGCGTACGGTCTCCAGTCCAAACTCTCTGATGAGGGCCTCCACACGCGCGCGCCGATCTTCAGCGCTGATGTCTTGAAATTCGAGGACGGCGTGCAGGTTGTCCTCTACGGTCAGCTCGCGAAAGACGGATGTTTCCTGCGCCAGGTAGCCCACCCCCCGCCGCGCGCGCTTGTACATGGGCAGCCGCGTGATGTCATCGCCGCCCAGGTAAATGCGGCCGTCGTTGGGGCGCACCATACCCACGATCATGTGGAAGGTGGTCGTTTTGCCGGCGCCGTTGGGGCCCAAGAGCCCCACAATCTCGCCTTCTTGCACCGATAAGCTAACGCCCTTCACCACCTCGCGCTTGTCGTAGCGCTTGCGCAAGTCGGCGCCGCGTAGGGTGAGCGGGGCCTCCGGACCGGATGAGGAAGCAGTCATGGGGCAGCGGTTAAGGCCTGGGGAGCAGTCTGCGCCGTGTCGGCGGGCGTGCGCGTGGTATCGGGCGGGGCAGGCAGGGGGCGCTCGCGGAAGCGACGCAACAGCGCCCCACGCGTGGGGCGCGCCTCGGGCGTCCAGCGGTAGTTGCTTAGCCGAAACGGCTCGGGGATAAGTGCCGGCTTGTAGTAGCGGCTCTGGGTGCCGCCAATGACGCTCGCCCGTTGCAAGGTGCCCGTGCGAAAGCGCAAAACGATGCGGTCGCCCGACACCTTCGCTGCGCCCTGCAGCGTGCCATCGGCGGCCGCCATGTAGCGGATGGCCTCGGCCGTTGGGCGCGCCACAATTTGGCGGAGCGAGTCGTTGGCAAAGCGAGCGGTGATGGTTTGTCCCTGCAATTGCTGTATCTTGCTGAGCGTCGTATCGCGCTGGCCAGCAAACGCCTTGCGCCGCACAAACACGGTGTCGAGCGAACGGTTGCGGGCCACCACGCGAATGCTGTCGCCGTGCACCTGCGCATTCCGGAACCACACGTTGGGCGTCTGGAACAGACGCGTTTCTTCATCGGGCGGCTGGGTGGAATCGGGGGCGGGGATGCGGTCGTACACCACGGAGTCGGCCGTGGCGGCCAGCTTGGGCTGCCAGATGCGCACCGAGTCGACGGCAACGAGGCGGCGGAGCGTGTCGGTGCGTGTGGCCACGAGGCGATGGGCCGCGACGGCCAGCGTATCGGTGGGGGCGCCGGTGCTGTCGCGGCGCACGCGCACCAGCAAGGCGTTGCCGCGCACCCGGCTGAAATTCTTCGGCTCGTCGTTGTAGGCGTAGCGGCCCCACAGGTAGGTCAGGTCGGCCGTGGAATCGGCCGAGGGCGCGTTATCGCCGGTGCGCCGGATGAACACGTTGCCCCAGGCGGTGGAGCGGTTGCCCGTACGGTCGTACACCAGCGAATCGGCCCGCAGGTACGTTTGCGGATCGCGGGAGGTCACGTGGCCATCAAACGCGGCCCGCTCCTCTTCCGAGAAGTACACGCCGCTGCTGCTGCGCAGGGTGCGGGTGCTATCCACCAAGGTGACCGAATCGGGGAAGACGGCGCGCTTTGCGTTGGTGTAGTAGATGGCGCGCGGCGCGTAGACGTCTACGGCGCCGTCGGTAAGGTGCACGTTGCCGCGCGCATAGCCCACTTCGGTTTGTTGATTGTAGCGCACCGTGTCGGCGCGCAGCGTGTCGCCGCGTTCGTAAATCACCACGTTCTCATCGAAGCGAATCACGCGCTCGGACAGGTAGCGAAGGGCATGCCGCGACGTTACGATCGTGCTGTCTTGGCGCACGCGTACGTTCCGAAAGAGCTCCTGGATGCGTTGCCCGGCGCGCGTGCCAGAGACCAGCGAGTCCGCCTGCACAAACACGCGCGAGGTGTCGGTGGTCGCGGGTTGGGCCGCTACGGGGACCGCTGCGCAGCACCAAAAGAAAGCAAATAGCAGGCTACGCATCATCCTCCACGTCAACGGCGGCAGAAAAGCGACCCAGGCGGTACGAATCGAGCGTTTCATCGGCCACCAGCCCGTTGCCCTGCACGCGCTCGGTGGGCGTCACAATACGGACGAAGCGGCGCGTTCGTATCTGACGGTCTTCCTGTTGCCACGTGAGGTGCTCGGTGTACAAGCGCTTGTTGTCTACCGTGCGCACCACCACCGCGCCAAAGGCCTCCGCGCGCTTGTCCTCGCTGTAGTAGCGAATGCTGTCGGCGTGGATGACGGCCGACGAATCGCCGCGCGTGTTGAACACCGTGGTGCGTACGCGCTGCGTGTCGGGGGCGGTGAAGACGGCGTAGGTGCTGTCTTCAAATTCGTACTGGGCCATGCGGGCGGCGCGAATACGAGCGCGCGGACGGTCGCCGGTTTCGAGGAGGAGCGACACGTCGTAGCTCACGAACGTAGGACGCGGGCCGCGAAGGGAGTCGGCCGTAGTACCGGCGCGCGGGGCGTTCGAAGGCGCGCGTCGGCAGCCGATGCAAAGGAGCACTCCAAGGCCGCACAGCAAGGCCTGTCGCATCACGGCTGGTGCTTGGTAAAGATGTACGAGCGGCCGTCCGGCAGAAACGCGACCACGTTGTACGGGTCCGGGTTGGGCCCTTCCATGCCCGGCGAACCGACGGGCATCCCCGGCACGGTAAGGCCGCGCACGTTGGGCTTCTCGGCCAGCAGTTTCTTGATTTCGGGGGCGGGCACGTGTCCTTCCAGCACGTAATTGCCCACCGTGGCGGTGTGGCACGAGCGCAGCCCGCGGGGCACGCCCAGGCGCTGCTTGGTCGGCTGCACATTCGGGCGCGTCTTCACCTCAACCGGCCAGTCGTTGGCCTTCAGGTAGTCCACCCATTTGCCGCAGCACGTGCAGGTGGGGCTTTTGTACACGGTTATCGTGGGCGCGTCGGCGGGGGCCTCGGCTGCAGTGGCTTGCTGCCACCAGGTGTAGCCGCCCAAGCCCAGGGCGGCCAAGACCAGCCCAATGCCAAAGACTTTTACGTACGTAGCGGATGTTGGAAACGTAGACATATAGGGTGCAGCGTCATGAAAAAAGTATGCAGCGCCGGTGCTAAGCAGCCGCTGGGGTACGGTCGGTGAGGGTGTAGCCGGCGTCGCTTATGATCTGGGCAAGCGCATCGCCCGATACTGCCGATGGATCGTACTGCACCTTGGCCGAGCCAACGTTTACGGTCTGTACCGTCAGCCCTTTGACGTTTTCGAGGGCATCGCGCACTGCGCTCACGCAGTGGTCGCAATGCATGCCTTCAATGATTAGCGTTTCTTCCTTCATGGAATGCTGCAGGAGGATCTATAGCTTGTGGATCGGAAATACCCCGCTTGGGGGGCGAATTGTTTCGTTGAAAGCGGACGCAAGCGCGTTGCAATCGCCAACCGCGGCCCGCTATCTTGTGGCGCGAAAGCTCTTGTCCACCACAGCATCTGCTTATGGCGCGCATTCTCATCGTGTACACCGGCGGCACCATCGGGATGAAGAAAACGGCACAGGGCTATGCCCCGGTGCCCGGCTACTTACAGGCGCAAATCGAAGCGCTTCCGCCGTTTCAGAGCGATGGCATGCCGGCGTTTGAGGTGCATGCGTTCGATCCGCTGCTCGACAGCGCGAACATGGCGCCGCGCGACTGGCTGCGCATCGCGGAAACCATCCGCGACGCCTATGCGGCCTACGACGGCTTTTTGGTGGTGCACGGGACCGACACGATGGCGTTTACGTCGTCGGCCCTGTCGTTTATGCTCGATCCGCTCGATAAGCCCGTGGTACTCACCGGGTCGCAGATTCCCCTGGCGGAAACCCGCAACGACGCGCAAGGCAATCTGCTCACGGCGTTGCTGTTGCTGGAACAGTATGCCGCGCGCCTCGCGGGGGTTTTTCTGCACTTTAACGACCGCCTGTACCGCGGCAACCGCGTCACGAAGGTGAATGCCGATGCGTTTGCGGCTTTCGACTCGCCCAACGTGCCGCCGGTGGGCACGGCGGGCATCAATATCGAGATTGCGTCCGAAGCCCTGCGCCCGCGCTCGCCCGAGGGGCCATCGCCCGACGACACGGCGCCCGCGGTTACGGCACTGGGCGATGCCACCGTGGCCGCGTTTCGGCTCTTTCCGGGCCTGGAAGCACGCTACCTTGCCAACGTACTGGCCCCGCCGGTGCAGGGCGTGGTGCTGGAGTGCTACGGCTCGGGCAATGCCCCGCACGCCAACACCGATTTTTTGGAGGCGCTGCGCGAGGCCACGGCCCGCGGCGTCGTCATTGTGGATGTCACCCAGCCGCTCTACGGCACGGCCGACCTGGAGCTCTACGCCACCGGGCGGGCCCTGCTGGACGCCGGCGTGGTGAGCGGGTACGACATGACCACCGAGGCGGCCCTTGCGAAGCTGTACTACCTGTTCGAGCAGGGCCACTCCACCGATCGCGTTGCCGCCCTGATGCAAAAGAATCTTCGGGGCGAGCTCACCCCGCCCGAAGAAGAGCCGACATCGGTAGGCAAGACGCGGCGTCGCCTCGCACGCTACCGGCAGCGCTAGGAAGCAAGCGGGCGCCGGGCTGCCGGTTACGCGCTACCGGTTGCGGCCGTACGATTCGTGGCTGGAGACCCAGTCCGACGACGAGATGGCTGACCCGAGCGAGAGCTCGCCGGCCAGCGCCACGCTGGCTACAATCTCGGCAAACTTCTTCACCTTGTTCTTGCCGTAGCACCCCATCAGCTCCAGGCACTCGCGTTGCGTGGCGAGCCCGGTGCCGCCGCCATACGTGGCCACGATGAGCGACGGAATGGTGAGCGAGACGTACAGGTCGCCGTCGTCGGTGAGTTCAGAGTAAAGCACGCCGGCCGACGACTCCGATACGTTGGCCACGTCCTGCCCGGTGGCAATGAACATTGCCGTGATGGCGTTGGGCGAGTGGGCGCCGTTGTTGTGAGCGCCCGACAGAAAAGCGCCTACGGTGGCCACGTTGCAGTGGTAGTGCAGGCTCTCGGGCTCCACACGCATGGTTTGGATGAGCACGTCGCGGTCGATGACGGCCTCGGCGGTTACGCGCTTGCCGCGGGTGCGCATCACGTTGACCTGCGAGGCTTTCTTGTCGGTCGCGAAGTTTGATTCGAGGTAGAAATGCTGGATGGGCTTCGGGTAGGCATCGATGATCCAGCCGCAGGCGGCAAACGTGGCCCGGCCCACCATATTTTGCCCGGCCGCGTCGCCGGTTTCATAGTTGAAGCGAAGGTAGGCAAAGCGGTTCGACTGAAACTCGTCGATGTAGAGCAGCTTCGCCACGCTGGAGGTGGCCTCGGCCTCCTCGCGGATGGTATCCATGTGGGCGCGTACCCACTGCACGAAGTCGCGGGTTTCGCGGGCGTCGTTGAAGACAAACACCGGGGCGCGCTGCATGCAATCGGCCACCACCGTGGCTTTGATGCCGCCGCTGAGGTTGCACAGTTTGATGCCGCGGTTGTAAGAGGCCACCAACGTGCCTTCTGAAGTGGCCAGCGGAATGAGGAAGTCGCCCTGCGCGTGCTCGCCGTTCACGGTGAGGGGACCGGCTAAGCCCAGTGGAATTTGGGCGCTGCCAACGAAGTTCTCTATGTTTCCCTTCGTGCTGTGCGGATCGTACGAGTAGTGCTTTACATGCTCCAGCGCCTTTCCGGTAAAGTCCTCAGCAAAGTGTTGGCGCTCCTTGATGATGGCTTCGCTGTAGTCGTCCTCGCTGCTCCGGGGAATGCGCGGCAACGAATCGTCGTCTTCGGTGATGGCATCCTCAACGGCAAAGTCGAGCTTGCCAAACGGCTTGCTCCGAAAGGCGAGTTCGACGCCATACTTGCCGGGCTCCAGCGGCCCAATGCCCCGCGCCACAACCGTCATGGTGCGCCGCAGCGGAAAGTCGAGCGGCTGACTCTTGGAGATGTCGCCGGGTTCGTAGACGTCCCCGTCGCCCGTGATAAGCTGCAGGTCGTCGAGCGGAACCGGCGTGCCGGCAATCTTCACGCGGAGCAGCTCGGTTAGCGTGGCATCGGTCAGCCGGTTCTTGATCGAAAACTGCACCCCCTGATCGGTATTTTCGAGGCTATTGAAGGTGTAAAGCTGCTTAAGAAGCGCGGTAGGAACGAACATAGCGGTCGGAAAAAGGAAGGATCGTGGCGTTACGCAGCCGCGAAGCGCGCGTGCAACCACCCGTCGCGCCAAAAGCTGCGGGTTAACGTATAATAACGAAGGAAATTGGGCAATGTATAATTTCTGCGCTGATTGGCCACCTGCACCACCAACTCGTCGCCAAACTGCTGGGCGCTCACCGTCGCTGTATCGGCAAAGGGCAGGCGGATGCGGACCTCGTAGGTGTCGTCGCGTTCTTCCACCACGTACGTCGGCTCATCGAAGAACACGTCGGTGGGGGCGCGGCCGTCGTAGAGGCCCTCGGCAAGCGGTGCAAGGCGTTCCATGCCAAACACCTCGGCGCCCTGGTGCGGCACGCGCAGCACCGGCAGCGGCGCAAAGCTGCGTTCAATCTCCTCCAGGTAGTCGCGCTGGGCGGTTACGTAGCGGTGGAAGAACGACCCGTCGGGGATGTCGTCGGTTGGCAACACGCGGTTTACAATCACGCTGTCGACGCCATAATCGTACAGCTGAAGGTACGTGTAGGCCCGCCGGGCCTCCTGAATGACCATCTTTTCGGGATTCATCACCAGGCGAATAGACGTGACGGCGCGGTCTGACAGCAGCGCACGCACGCGTTCCAGCTTGTCGAAGATAGCCTCCAGCTCGTCGTAGCCTTTGTCCAGCGGGATGCCGGTTGTTTTGCGCACGCCAAACCCCACGGACTTAAACGCCCACTTTTGAAAAGGGAATGCGTTGGCGAGCCACCACCGCGTCACCTGCGGCAGCGTGAGTAGCGTAAGCGTTTCGCCGGTGGGCGCGCTGTCGACCACAATCAGGTCGTAGTCGTCCTCGCGGGCGGCCTGCTCCAGCCACAGCAGCACCGAGCCTTCGTTCATGCCGGGCAGGGCGGCCAGCTCCTCGGCGGCCACTTGCTCTACGCCCTGCCACCGAAAGACCGTAAGCATCAGCTCGCGCATCGAGCCCCAGTACTTGCGCATCGAGTAGTACAGGTCCACCTCTTGCGCGTAGAGGTTGGGCGCTACGGTGCGCGCCTCGGGGCCGAGGTCGCAGTCGAGGGCATCGGCCAGGCTGTGCGCCGGGTCGGAGGACAGCACGAGCGTTTTGTAGCCCGCGCGGGCGGCGTGGAGGGCCGTGGCGGCCGCACAGGTCGTTTTCCCGACACCGCCCTTTCCGGTAAAGAGCAAGATGCGCGGGGCGTCGTCCGGAAGGTTGGGGGCGTCAGCGCGGGGCAGCATAGGCGGGCTACAGGGTCAGCAGATCGGGAACGGCGCTCACCACGTGGTGCGACCCGGTGACGAGCAGGCCGTCGTTGGGGCTTGCGTTGCGTAGAAAGGCCTTGATGCCGCGGGCCACGGTGGCCGGCGGCGTGGTCGGAACGTTGTGGGCGTCGAGGCGGGTCCGCAGCGCCTCGGCCGACAAGGCGCGCTCGGACGAGAGGATGAGGGGCGTGACGGTGGTGTTGAAGGCGCGCAGGAGCCGCGCAATGGAGGCGGCGTCTTTGTCGCGCAGAAGGCCCAGCAGCACGTGCAGACGCCGCCCGCGGCCCGCGATGATCGGGGCGACGGTGGAGAGCGTGGCGGCAATGCTTGCTGCGTTGTGGGCCACGTCCATGACCACCAGCGGGGCCGAGCAGATCACATCGAACCGCCCCCGCAGGCCCGCGAGCTTCCGTACGTCATCCAAGCCGGTGCGCAGGGCCGTTTCGTCCGGCGGATCGAACAGCAGCTCGGCCGCCCGTACCGCGAGCGCCGCGTTCATCTGCTGATGCGGACCCGAGAGCGGCAGGCGAAGGCGCTCGTAATGCCGAAGCGGCGTCCAGCAGTCAAACGTGGTGCCTAGGCCGTCGCCCGCGTGCGCCGCCCACTCGACCTCGTCGTGCAGGTGGTGCAGCGGGGCGTCTTGTGCGTGGGCCTGCGCCTCGATGGCCGCGCGCGCCTCGGGCGGGGCCACGCCGCTGAGCACCGGCACGCCGGGTTTGATGATGCCTGCTTTTTCGCGGGCGATGGCGCCGAGCGTGTCGCCCAAGATGGCAGTGTGCTCCAGCGACACCGTGGTGATGAGCGCGAGCGCCGGGGTGATCACGTTTGTGGCGTCCAGGCGGCCGCCCAGCCCCACCTCGATCACCGCCCAGTCGACCGCTTCCTCGGCAAAGTAGCGGAAGCTAAGCGCCACGGTGGCCTCAAAAAAACTCGGCTGAATATCAGCAATTGCCGACTGATGGGCTGCGAAGGCCTGCGCCAGCCATTCGGGCGGCGCCGGGGTGCCGTCCACGCGCATGCGCTCGGTTACGTGGGCGAGGTGCGGCGACGTGTGGAGGCCCGTGCGGTGGCCGTGCGCGGTGGCAATGGCCGCAATCATCGAGGCTACCGAGCCCTTGCCGTTGGTGCCCGCTACGTGCACGCAGCGCAGCTGCTCGTGTGGGTTTCCCATGGCATCCAGCAGCGCGTGCATGCGCTCCAGCCCCGGCTTGTAGGCAGCATCGGCCTCGCCGGCGTACCGGGGAAGGTCATGCAGCAGAGCGAGCGCAGCGTCGACGGTCATAGATGGGAGGCGTAACGGAAACGGATCGCGGCTGCTTGCACAATAAGCAGCGAGCGCCCCGTTTACAAATCAACCGCGAAGGAAAGGGGCGTACTCGTCGTCCAGCTGAAGGTCTTGCGCCTTGATGCCCCGTCCTGGATCCTAAATCACGTTCAGGATGACAGGCAAAGTAAATAAGCCAGATGCCGACCTAACCCGCGCCCATACGCTCCCCCATCCACGTCATTCCGGGCCTCATCCCGCACAAGTCATCCCGGACCCCGATCCGGGATCCAGAGTAAATACCGGGATCCAGAGCAAATAAAAGCCCATCTCAAACTTTTTGGGTCATCTCCTTGCATCTTTCATGACCCCCCCTATGTTGTCAAGCGTCATGAGCATTCATCCCCACATATCCGTCGGTTTCTCCTGCCTGCACGCCCCGGTATGCAGCGCGCAGGCCAACGTATGGGTGAATGCGAATCTGAATTCAAATTTGAATTTGAACGCGAATAACAACGCCATGACAGCCGGCGGATAGCACCGCATACTCCCGTACCGTATTCGAGTGAACCCGCTGGCCATCAGGTGCCGGTGGGTTTTTTTATTGCCTGGCGGCCTGATGCAGGGCGGGCGCTTGATCGTGATCGCTCACACTATCAACCAACGATAAGCGCCATGATTACCACAGCAACCTACACCCCTGTCCTCGGCGTAGTCGAGACGCAGCGCGCCGCCGCACGCATTAAACGCCTATTTGGCGATGCGCTCGCCGACCGTCTCTCGCTCATCAAAATCAGCGCGCCCAAAGCGCTCCGCGTAGGCACCGGCCTGCAGGATGACCTCGCCGGCACGCAAGAACCTGTAAGCTTCCACACCACGTTCTCTGACGACAAGTACGAGATGGTGCACAGCCTTGCCAAATGGAAACGTGCCCAGCTGGCTCGCTACGATATCCCCGTGAGCGAAGGCGTTCTCACCGATATGCATGCTATCCGCAAGGATGAAAGCATCAGTGAAATTCACAGCGTACATGTGGATCAGTGGGACTGGGAGCAACGCATCACCGCAGAACAACGGACGCTGGACTTCCTGAGGCAGACGGTGCGCACGATTTACGACGTGCTCCGCTACACGGAGTCAGAAATGGCCCACGCCTACCCCGATCTGGCGCCGCGTCTGCCGGAAGAGATCACTTTCATTCACACCGAAACGCTGGCCGAGCGCTACCCGGATAAGACGCCGAAGGAGCGTGAAGACGCCGCGGCACGCGCGCACGGCTCCATCTTCGTTATAGGTATTGGCGCGCCGCTGCCCGAAGGCGATCCGCATGACCTGCGCGCCGCCGACTACGACGACTGGACTACCCCAACGGCAGAGGGGCCGGGCCTCAACGGCGACATTGTGGTGTGGGACGACGTGCGCGGGCGCGCGCTGGAGCTCTCTTCGATGGGCATCCGGGTTGACCCAGAGGCGCTCAAGCGCCAGCTTAAGCACGTAGGCCGCGAGCACTACAGCGATCAGGCGTTTCACAAAGGCATCCTCGATGGGTCCATTCCGCCCTCCATTGGCGGCGGCATTGGGCAGTCGCGCGTGTGTATGTTCATGCTACGCAAAGCCCACATCGGCGAGGTGCAAGCCAGCATCTGGTCTGACGAGATGCGCGCCGAGTTGGAAGACATGGGCATTCCTCTGCTGTGACCCGCCCTTCGATACAGCAAAAGCCCAGCCTCGGAGCGCTACCGAGGCTGGGCTTTTTTATTGTTCTGCGATAGAACGGTCACTTCATGTTTTTATCCAAGCCTGTGCGCAGGGCCGTTTCATCCGGCGGATCGAACAGCAGCTCGGCCGCTCGCCCCGTTTACAAATCAACCACGAAGGAAACCGGTTTACTCGTCGTCCAGCTGAAGGTCTTGCGCCTTGATGCTCCGCTTCCATAGCAAAGCGCCGTCGATGTCGTAGGTACGAATGGTGAGCGTGCGGTCTGTGCGCGGCCCGCTAAAGGTGAGCGTGCCAAAGTTGCGCTGTTCCACGAGCGTCCCTTCAATCCGCCGCGGATTGTCCTCGTTTACGTTGGCTGCGCCAGCCGTGAGGGGCGAGTTCGTAAACTCGTAGAGCGGATAGAAATTTTCCGGGGTGTAGCGCATCAGTTCGGTGTGGTGCCGGTCGCCCGAGAGAAACACGACGCCCTCAATCTTTCGCTGCTGAATGGCGCTGAGCAGGTCGGATTGGTCGTCGGGGAAGCTGGACAGGGCCTCGTAGCGGTTGGCGGGGTTGAGCAGCTGTCCGCCGTTCACCACGATCTTAAACGGCGCATCGCTCGTGGCCAGCGCATCAATCAGCCATTGGAGCTGCGCCTCGCCCCACATGGTTTTCTCGTCGGTAGTGGGCGCATCGTTTGGCGAGCGGTAGTAGCGGTCGTCCAGCAGGAAGAACTCCACGTCGTTCCACTGAAACTTGCCAAAGACGCCGGGCACGTTGGGCCGCCCGTAGTTGGGATTGGCCCAGTAGCGCTTGAAGATGTCGAGCGCCGCGCCGCGCAGCCGGTAGGAGCGATTCGAGTTGTTGGGGCCGTAGTCGTGGTCGTCCCACGTGGCGTAGTTGTGCGTGCTGCCCAGGAGCGCCTGCATCTCGGGCGTCTGGCGCGTGTGGGCGTAGCGGTAGCTCATCATGGTGGGCGTGGCCCAATCCACTTCGCGGTAGTACACGTTGTCGCCCAGCCACACCATCAGGTTGGGGTTCAGGGCGGCAATGGATTCGAAGATGCGGTAGTCGCCGCCGTAGGGCTCGCCGGGCCGGTCGTACGGCGGGTCGTTGATGTAGGCGCAGGAGCCCACGGCCACGGTAAAGCGCGGTGGATCGGTGCGCCATTGCCACAGCTGCTGCGTTTGGAAGCGCAGCGGATAGGGCCGGTCGATCGTCACGCCGTTCAGAATCACCTCGTAGCGGTAGGTGTTGCCGGGTTCGAGGTGCGCGATCGTAAACTCGGCAATGTGGTCGCCCGCGGCGGTGGTGTGGTGCACCGGCGTCAGCAGCGTATCCGGGTCGGGGCGAATGGCCGGATTGTCGGTGGAGGGGTCGGTGAGGCTCCAGTAGCGAAGCTGCACGTCTGCGGGGCGCGTGGTTTGCAGCCACACGGCCACCTCGCGGTGCGTGCCGTAGCCCACCATGGGGCCAGAGCGCAGCAGCGACGTGGCATCTTGGGCGAGAAGGGCCGTGCAGGTTAGAAGCAGCCAAAGGGGCGCAAGGGCGGCGGTGCGGAGGGTACGCATGGCACAAAGGAGGCAACCAGAAGGACAAACACGCTTCATGATAACGAAGACCGGGCGTTCTGCTGTTAACCGTGGTTGAAGTTATCAAGCGTTAATGTGGCGACGCCGCGGCGTCCCACTCGGCGGCCGTTGCCCGCGCCTTCTGATACTCCATGAGCCACTGCCAGGCGCCCTGCGTGCGAACCAGCAGCGCCTCGAAGTGGATGTAGGAGGGCGTTGGGGAGGTGCCCTCGGGCGCAGCGGCGTATCGGAAGATGCCGGTAACGTGCGCCGTAGACGCGCCCAGGCGGCGTTCGGTAAAGCGAAACGAGACGCGTGCCGTCCGCTCACCGCGGCGGGTGGCCGCAAAGCCCGGCTTCCATTGCTGCAGCGCCTTTTCGATCGGATACGAGCGCCCCGAGAGGCCGTTCACCAGCACCGCATCCTCGTGGTAGAGGGCCGCATAGCCTTCAAAATCGCCGGTGCGGACGGTGCGGGCGGCGGTTTCCCAGAAGGCATCGAGCGCGGCGCGCGTGCTGTCGGAGACGGGTTGCTGCGCCCACAGCAGCGAGGGCCCGAGCAGCCAGAGGGCCACGAAAAGCAGCGAGCGGCGGGGCGAAACCGGCAGAACCATGGATGACGGGGGCCTAGAAGCGGAGCCAGTTGACGGCCCATAGCTTACAACGTAAGGGCACCGCATGCAACAACACCCGAACCAGGCAGGGCCCGATTCGGGTGTTCGCATGCGCAACGCGTCCCACGAAAAGGACGCTGCGGCCTGTAGGCAACGGCGTCAGTTCTTGATGTACTTGCTAAAGACCGCGCCAAAGTCCTTGCGGGTATGGTCTGTGTAGGCGCTTTGCATGGCCTCGTGGATGTACGTATGGACGGCCTTGAACGCCTCGCCCTTGTTCACCCCTTCGTGGTTGCCGCTTTGGAGGATGTGCGTGGTTTTGTCAAGACTTTCCTCCGCCTCGCGCCGTTTCCGCTGGTTGTCTTCCGCAATGAGGGCCATCTCGATCAGCGTCTTGTAGAGGTCTTTCAGCTGCGAGAGTTGGTCCTTTTCGATGTCCAGCGACAGGGTCTGGTTGCCCATGCCGAACTTGATTTCCACGTCGCGGTCCACGCGGCCGGCGGTTTCGAGGGTGACGCTTGAGATGGGGTGCTTGTAGTACTCGTAGCGCTTCAAGGTGCGTTTCGTGCTCTGCGCACTCTGGCCATCGACGTGGATGAGGGCCCGGTTGGTGAAGCAGTACTCGTCTTGCTTCGACTTGATGAGGAAGAAGATCTTTTCGCCGTCCTCGTGCAGGATGTAGTCGTCGGAGGCCGTCTTGTCGTAGTCTTCCGGCGGAATGATGGTGCCAATGTCGCTGATGCCGAGGGCATCGGAGGCCATTTTCTTGAACATGGGTGGGAGGCTGTTGGAAGAAGAAAACGCGTGAGATGACGGCGCTGGAAAGCCGCCACGGAATAAAGCGTATGTTTGCGCGCGCACCGGACAACCGGCGTGGCGGCTACACACCCGTTTTACGCACGTGGCGCAGCGATCGTTACAGCCGCCGCAGACGCATCAGTTGAGCCACGCGATGGCCGCGTTGAGGGCCACCGCGTAGGTGACCCACAGCAGATAGGGCACGAGGAGCCAGGCCGTCCAGCGGCGCAGGCGTCCAAACGCGTAGAGGGTGGCGGCGATGAGCAGCCAGAGGCCGACGATGACGATGAGCCCGCTCAGGATGGCGCGGGCGCCGAAGAAGACGAGCGTCCACCCCACGTTGAAGACCAGTTGCAGGCCAAAGAGGCCGAGGGCGACGCGCCGCTTCGTGGGCGACCGGTCGAGCGACCAGATGCCGTAGGCCGCGAGGCCCATGAGGGCGTAGAGCACGATCCACACCGGCGCAAAGAGCGCATCGGGCGGCGTAAAGAAGGGCTTGTTGAGCGTGGGGTACCAGGTGGTCACCGACTGGCGGGTTGCCCATCCCGCGAGGGCCCCGGCGGCCTCGCAGCCTACGATCCAGGCGATGAGGGCCACGATGGAGGACGGGCGGCGCATGGCAGCAGTACAGGATTAGTCGTGAGGCGACGGGTCGACGATGGCATCCAGCAAGGAG
The DNA here is from genome assembly GCF_000419585.1 of Salisaeta longa DSM 21114. NCBI lineage: Bacteria > Pseudomonadati > Rhodothermota > Rhodothermia > Rhodothermales > Salisaetaceae > Salisaeta > Salisaeta longa. The sequence continues at coordinate 1,003,684 of NZ_ATTH01000001.1, read as the reverse complement.
ACCAGCGTCCCACGGATGTCCTGGAGCGCGCCGCGCAGTTCGGCCTCGCGTGCCGCGCGCTCGCGCTCGGCGGCCAGGGCTTGCTGCGCCCCCGCGGTGGTGTACTTCTGCTCGTTGAGCAAGTGGTCGATGTGCTCGATGACGGCCACGTCCTCTTCCGTGTAGTAGCGATGGCCGTTACGGTCGCGCACCGGGTTGAGCACGTCAAACTGCGACTCCCAGTAGCGGAGGACGTGCGGCGGCTGGTCGATGTAGGTGCTCACCTCGTGCGCGGTGAAGGTGTTGGCCGGATGCTCGGCCGGCTGCAGGATGGGCGCCTCGGCCGCCGATGGGTCGCTATCAGAGGAAGGCACCGGAGGCGTATCCGCCGACGCCGATGGAGGCGTCGCGGCCGGCGGCGTGTCGTCCTCCGTCGCGTCATGAGCCGGCGATGTGTCGTTATTCGGCGCGACCACGGTATGAACCCTGAGCTTGATACGCGGCATGCGGCACGGATTGCTAGCAAATAGCGTTATATTCTTGTTAGCACATGCGTTTTGGTTCCCCGCATGAACAATTGCTGCTGCTCAATCGGCGGTATGCGTCGATTTGCGTAATAAAACGACGGGTCGTGGCGTCCGAAAATTATACGCAGCGGTCCTGATAGGATCGCTGGCGGTTAAGGTCGAGGATGAGTCCTTCGGTGGATGAGTAGACCGGCGCATACCAGGCCGTCTCCTCCTCGTCGCCCACGCGAAACCGCAGCTTTTCCTGCGGCACGCGCCCGATCTTTTGGCCGATTGCGACCTGGTAGCGGGGCACCGAGACGCCACAGTCCTGCGCAAACTGCCGAAAGTCGGCGTAGCTGTCGAAGCGGTGCGGGCGTTGGGTCAAGACGGTAACTTGCGGTGGGATGTCGCGGCTCTGCCAGTCATCGGTTGCGCCGCTGTCTTCATCTACGTGACGGGCATTTACGATGAGCCAGTCCTGCGCCAGATGCTTCCGCAGGCGCGCGCTGTTCTGCTCAATACGTGTATCCATCGGCGCAAAGTCATCAGGCGTGCTATAGAGCTGGTCCACTGCATCGATAAAGTCTTGTGCCGCGTGTGGCTTGTACCGGAGGGTCTCTTGTGTTTCGCGGAGGGGAAGACCGGGGTGCCATGTGTTTTCGTCCCGGTCGTACGTGCCGTAGGGTGCTGGGTATAACTCGCCATCTTTCATCGGCGTAACCACGTGCAGGACGCCGACCTCCATGCCTTCAAACCGCCCAGCTCGTCCCGCCCGTTGGGCCAACCGGTCGTACGGACACAGGTCGCTCACCATCACAGGGGCACTAATGTTGAGGCTCATCTCGCCGATTTGGGTGAGGATAGCTATTCCGTCTGCTTTGTCCTCTGCCCACGCTTCTTGCCCGAGCGCGTCGATGAGCTGGCCCTCGATGTCTTTTTTATCGGACTCGGTAAATCGCGAGTGATACAGGATTGGCCGAGTGTCCTGTTCACAAAACCAGTCGTAGTAGGCTAGCGCTCGCTTGACGGTGTTGGCATAGATGATGGCCGTCGGTGTCTCCATGTTGGCGATGGGACGCAAAACATCGGAAATATCACCGGGCGTTTCAGCAGCACCGGCGTCGACGAAGGTGCAGCGCGTACGATCAAGGTCGGAGGTGTCCTCAACCAACACATCAATGCAGTAGAATTCTTTCGCGGCATCTGGCACCGTCGCACTCATAATGAGCACTGGCACCTCAAACTGGCGCAGCACCTGTAGCAGTACCTGAAGGTTAGCCTGTACAAAGGAATCATAGAAATCGGCTTCGTCAATGATCACGCAGCTATTGCACAGGTGATAGAAGATGCTGTGGTGATCCTCGCGGGTACCCGTGAGTGCAATGCACAGGTGGTCAATGGTACAGACGGTGACCGGTGTTGCCAGCAAGCGTGCCATGCGATGCATTTCGCGGGCATGATGCTTTGCGTTAGGGTCCACGTCCGCGCCTTCCTGCGCGTTGTTTCCCTTTTTGTAGCGCGCATACCAAGCGCTTGAGTGGTAAAGGCCGGTTTCGCTCACGTTCTTGTTTACATCCAGCGCCAGCGCGTTCGACGTAAACCGTGTGGGCATAGCGATAACACACCGGTCGGCTCGATCCGCGTCAATCTGGTGCTGGGCCCACAGGAGGGCTGCATCTGTTTTGCCGCTGCCGGTGGGAGCCCGTAGAATCATGGCAGGCTCGTTCCATGCTTCTTCTATGACCCTCTGCACGCCACGCGGTGCATCGTACGGGAACGTATAATCAAACGTAAGATCGGTAGTGGGATCTGGCACCCATCCGCTCTTCTCCTGGATGCTTGCGCGTGTGTCGGCCAGTTGCAACAGGGTGCGAACCCCTGTAAGGCGAAAGCGCTCGTTCAGCGCCTCTTCCGTGAGATTGTCTGGCGGGCGAAACGTCCAGCGACGTGCCGTCTGGTAAAACGCCGTCCAGAGTTCTTCAAACTGCCCATTGGCGTCTTCCAACCATCGGTGTTTGTGCCGGTAGCTCAGTTTCCCATGGTGCGCCGCAATGGCTGTCTTTTCGGGCAGGGTCAGTTCCACGCCGTGCTTCTTTGCCCAATCGAGTGAAGCCAGTTCATGGCGCAAGTGGGCTTGCATTAAGTGCCGGCCTCCTCCTTGCTCCGCATCCTTTCGGCAGGCACGTTGCCACGTCGGATGCATCTTCCCTTTGTCGTGCACCTCGGCAGCGTGAAGCACCTGCGGACGCAACGCCTCGCCGGTCTGGATCTGATACTTCTTTTCCAGAAAGGGGAACGCATCCAGCCAGCGGCGCGCCTCATCGACAACGTGGCGCGTATGGGCCTTCAGCGTCGTCCCGTCTGTCTTGGCGAGGATCTCAGGCATCGGCCTGTTCGGCAAATTCTTCGAAGGGTACCGGGTCCGCCCCGTCTGTCGGATCGAACAGGCTATCGATAGCATCCAGGGCTGCTTGATACGCCTCGTGAACACTAGGGCCGTCGGTGGTCGTGTCGTCGCCGAAGAAGTAGGTTGCGCCGCGGGCTTTGAGCTCCGCCTTCAGATTCTCTTGCTCGGCCTTACTCATGTCAAAGTACCGAGCCGCTTTGCGTGAGAGGCGCGTGTCGAGCACGATCAGGGCTTTCTGCGGCTCGCCGGTGGTGGCGTTGCGCGCCTGGTTGGCGTAATCGGTGAGGAAGCGTGTTGCCTCCAGAAAGAGGCGTGCCCGTCGTTGCCGTTCGGAGTTGTCGACGTGCTTTACGTACTCGGTCTTGATGTGCCGTTCGTCTTCGTAGGTGAAGGCTTTGCTGACAGAGAGCGCCGTCGCGTCGAGATGAAAGCTCATCTGCATCTCGTCGTCTTGACTAAACTCATTCGTGGCCAGGGCCTGCTTCTGCTTCGACTCTTCGTTTGTGTTCTGCTTGATGCGTATGAGTAGATCGCGGCCCACCTCGCTCGGTTCGGTGGCCACTGCGAACGTCGCGCTCACCGGTGCTGTCCTACGTCCTGAGTAACTTCCCTGCGATGGGTGCATGAAGCCGCCCATGTCCGCCCGCAGGTCTTTTTCGATTTGATTCGTCGTACCGTCTCCGTTGCTGACGTACGTGTCCCCCCGGTCCTCATCCTCCAGGTTGAGCCGCTCGATCGCGCTGAAGAGTGCGTGACGCTGCATTTGGCCAGAGATATACACGCGCCCGTCGGGGCGACGCTTGATCGAGGATGCATTACCAAGCAGCTTTTCACCGCCGTTGGCCGTGTGGTTCGTCATTGGCGAAAGAAGCGCGACTGAAATACCTTTGATGTTTTGCATGGTGTCGTGCAGTGATTGATGAAAGATGGTGTGTCCGGATAATTAGCTGTCGTCCGTCATGTAGCCGGTCTCGTCGATTTCATCGGCAGAGGTTTCCGTGACGTCGGGCGACGACTTGTTGGAACGAAGGCGCATGTAGGCCAGCACGAGGTCTTTTGCCTCGTCAAATGCGACTTCGCCGGTGTTGACGGCTTCAATGAACCGGGCGGCCTCGGCCGGCACATCTTGGTTTGCCTGACGTCCAGCCATGACGTTCAGTTGAGCAAAAAGTGCACTCGGGCGCCGCGCGCTCAGCGCCGTGCCCTCAAGTTGGGCAAGCGCACGAGCCTTTGCTTCGTACAAAGTGCGCCCCGTGCCGCCGCCTTCCTGCTCCTTATTTTGCTCCACTTCGTCTCTGGCTACGAAGTATGCTACTGTATTGAGGTATGCCCCATAGGCCCGAGCAGAGCGGACAATGTCAGGGTCAATTGTGTATTCGCTCATGATAAAGTCAGTGATGATGGATGAGAAAACGGTTTCGTACTGCACGCGGAAGGCCAGAAAATCACGAAAGGCAGCTCGCGTGTAGAGCTGGAGAAAACGACTCGCCATCCGAAAGAAGCTCTTCCTCGTGGGGCTGTCGGGTTTGTTGTCGTCCTCGTTGTAAAACCGTGCCCGATAGAGGCTGTCGATGACTCTTGGAAGGTTGTGCTCCTGCGCGAGGCGCGCGGCATGGTGCCCGATAAACTCCTGCCGCATCAGATTACCGTCGTAGCTGACGAGGTAGATCGGGCGTCCAGCCATTTGGTCGAGGATGGGCGCCACTTCCGAAAGTCGATCTGCCCGCTTGGCCCATTGCCCCATCGCGCCCAGGAGTCCAACAGGCCCGAAGGCGCTGCTCCGCGGGGCGTCCGGGTAGTTGCCATCGAAGAGGGGTGGTCGCTTTCGCTTGCTGCCTTCTTTGCGCTGGAGCGTCAGCGGTCGTTTCAGCTCGCTGTCCTGCATGTCCCGAAAGAGCTGTACGAAGCGGATCATGCCCTCCAGGTCGAGATCCGGAATCATAACTTGGTTCGTGAAATCCACTTGGCCGGCTGGTTTGGCAGGCGTCAGTGTCGCAACCAGCGAAAACACGGTCTCCAGCTTTGTCGATTTCGGGTTGGAGAGCGACGCCGTGCCCTCGTTCAGCTTCGTGGTGAAGGGCGCAAATGAACGCTTTAAATCCGTCGATGCATGAGGATCTATCTTTTGATTCAGCTCATGCAGAAAACCGCGAGCTTCTTTGATAAGATACCGGGCGTTCCGGTCATTAATTACCACATGGGGGGCAATGTAATACCCACCCGCTGCCTTCTGGCCGCTCGTCTCTAATTCATCGGCCGTGAGATAGCGGTAGCGCAGTATGCGATCTTCGTCGAGGTCGTCTTGCGTATGTAGACGGAACGTGCCCAGTGCTGCTTCGACGGCGTGGCCCGCCATACGAATCAGGAGTTTGGGATTGTCCAGAGCCGCTTGCCAGCTGTTTGTCTTGCCCTGTTGGGCCAGTGTAGCAGCAAGTCCATATCGGGGGTACGGATGGTCGAAGAAGAGAACAGAATCGTTCGAAGCTTCCATCGTGGGGGTGGGGGCTATCACGGGTGCACTTCCTCCAGCCGCGCTTCCACCCAACCGTCATTACTTCCAAGGTAGAGCGGTGCGGCCGGGGCTTCCAGCGCGGCACCAAGCATCTCAGCAAGTGTTGCCGACGTGCGAATCCGGTAACGGTACGCTCCTTCCGGAATTACATATTCTCGCTTTGTGGGGCTTACGTAAAACTGTGGAAAATGTGGACGTAGCGCATTTACATGCACTTTGTCGCCGGCCTCCACATCGAGCAGCTTTTCGGGGTCGCGAATCTTGTAACTTGAACGATCTCCAAAGTTGATAGCTTCAGCGCCTTTCAAGTTCATGACGCGCTCTATCCCAATGTTATAATTTCGGCTTCCACCCGAAAACTGCGTGCCTGTACTTCGCGCATGCCGTGCCCAAAGATCATCGAAGTGCGTCGTTTCCGGGAGAAAAGCGGTTTCGAATTCCAAATGATACTGGAGCAGGGTTACGAAGCCGGAGGCAGATTCGGAGTCTTCGTCGCCTGTAATCCACGGTTCCTTTTTGAGGGGATGGCCGTGACCAAGTTCGTCTTTCGCTGCTTGGCGTAATTGCTTTAATACATCGGTCCGCACGTCTTCTGGGAAGTGCCAGCCTAGCGCGTTTTCGAGCAAGCCGTACAGCATGGCCTCGCTGGGGGCAGGCTGACTTCGGTAGTACGTGCCCGGCTGCGCCGTCGACATCGAAAGCGGCGTGAGCGCTTCGATAGTCAGTACCGCGGCCACGTCAAGCTCGGGCGGCTCTAAAAAGAACGAGAAGTCTATCATATCTTTGTGCATTGCCTCATGGTTAATCTGAATGATGCAGATCTTCTGTCCACCGCGCCGGATTGGTTTCGATGTACCGCCGAATGCGGCGTCATGCGCGTTCGGTGCGGATGATGTGGTCGTGGTAATTGCGCTGCCAGACCGCCGTGCCTGGGGTGCCGCGCTCCTTGTTGATGCGGCGGGTGACGGCCGACTTGTACCCGGCCATCATCGCCCCTAGCGACTTTGGCGGAGGCCCCACCGGTAACGTCGACCGGCCGGTCGACGTTACGTCGTCGTCGGATTTCGAAACCGATGTCGCATCACTGCGCGACGCTGCGTTTTGCCCCTTATCCGCAGTGACGCACAGGTCGTAGCCGTGCGGGTCGGTCGGCGCGTCGGCCGCGGGTGGGGCAATCACCACGATGCCATGCACGTGGTTAGGCATGACCACAAAGGCGTCCAGGTGCACCTCGTCGCGTAAACCCTCGGACCGGTACCACCCGGCGGCCGCGATTTGTCCGTACGCACTCAGCGCCATCCGCCCGTCCTGCACCTCGCCAAACAGATACACCCGATGGTCCGTGCAGAGGGTCACGAAATAAGCGGCTGCGCGGGTATAATCCCATCCCGCCAGGCGGCGTGACCGGTGGTGCGTGTGGTATTGATCGTAATCGCGGGGCATGAACATGCATCGTGGTTGTAGGTGCTGCGTCATGGCACGCCATGACGCACGGTCTGTAGGGCCGTCATCGCAGCGCGCCAAACCCGGAGCCCGTCAAATCCCCGACGCCCACGAGCCAGGCAAACCGCACCGCCGCGGGCGTGCCGCGAACGACCACCGGGCAGATGCTTCCCTTGTGCTGCACGCCCTTCACGGCGGCCACCTTGGTGTGCGCGTGGCGGTAGGTCCGGTCGAACTGCACGGTCACGTCCTGATGCGCGCCCGTCAGGCCCGCGATGTCCAGCTTGTGGCGCAGCAAGCGCGTCAGCACAGCGTCGGCATCCGCGTTGTCCCACGCCAGGTAGTCGCGGCCGCCGCCCGGACGCTCCGTGCGCGCCACCACGGGGCCCCGGTCGGTCTTGAAGCGGTAGCACCCGCCAAAGTGTGGCGCGGCTTGCTCCTTCACCTCGTAGATGCGCATCCCCGCAAACACCACCGGATCGCGCAGGATGCCCTCCATGAGCCGCTTCGCGATGGCGTCGTCGTAGAAGCTCACGCGCCAGGTTGCACCCTGCGGAAAGGTGAGGTGCCCCTCCGGATATTCGGCGGAGCCGTCGACCTTCTGCCCGTCGTGCAGCCAGCCAAAACTGTACAGGCTGATGGCGTCGTGCAGCGCGTTGGGACCAATGCGGTCGTGCAGAAAGCCCGTGAGGCGATGCAGGTGATTGAACGGAACCGGTTCGGTGTTGCCGGTCAGGCGTAGGTTCAGGCGCATGCGAGAATCGATAGAGAAGCGATAGTGAGCGAATTAGGCGGCGGCGTAGCGTAGGGCCAACGCCCGAGCTTCAGCGGCGATGTGCCGACGCAACGACGCCGGGCTGTCGACGCCGACGGACGCGCCGAAGCTCAGTATCCAGGGCACTAGCGTTTCGATGTCGGGCGTGCACCCAATCAGTTGGTACGGCCCCGCGGCCCGCGCAAGCACCAACGGACGGCCGTTCCACACGGGGGTCGGCAACTGGGCAGCCCCCGGTTGGGTCAGGCGGTCGTGCTGTGAGGCGTCAAACGTCAGCGATACGGACACGACGGCAGAAGCAGTAGCCATGGAAAACAGCGGATCGTGAAACGGTTGGGCACGGCTCCAGCATACACAAGCAGTCGCGTGTCGGTGGACACCGGGCGTCCGGGGTGGCTGGGCTACGGCGTTGCGGAAGGGGCCGCGGCGGATGAAGCCGTTTCGTACTGAGCGGCCACCGCGCGGGCCTCGTCTCGAATCTTGTCGCGCAGCGCTGCGGGCTTGAGCACCTCCACCTTGGGGCCCCACGAGCGCACAAACGTCGCAATCTCGTCCAACCCGGCGACCTCGTACGATACCTCCACCCGTCCGTCCGGCCGCTCGGTGTCGTGGATCTGTTGCGACCGCTGGTACCGCTTCGATTGGAGGTACGGCACGCACTCCGGTGCAAAGAGCAGCGTGACGACGTAGTCCTCCCCGCCTTCAATGGATTCGAAGCGGGGCAAAAAGTATATGTCGAGGTCGAAGGCGTCGGGAATGGTGTACTGGCCGCCGGGGCGGTCGGGGTCGGCGGGGCGCACATCCGAGATGCGGCTGAGGTTGAAGTCGCGGAGGTCGTCGCCGGCCGGCTTGTTAGGATCGCGGGCCACGCACAACCAGGCGTCGCCGCGCCGGGCCAGCGCGTACGGCTCAATGACGCGCCCCTCGTGAAAGGTGTCGTTGTAGGCGGCGTGGTAGTCGATGGCCATGCGGCGGCGGTTGCCCAGCGCACGCACAAGCGCAAGAAATACATCTGCGTCAACCGACACGTGCGGGGCCTGTCCAAAGTGGATGTGATGGATCAGCGTGCGCGGCTCGAACCCGCTGATGCCGGTGGGCAAGGACTGCATGATCTGATCGAACGCGGCGGCCAGCGGCTCGTGGAGCGGCGAGGGGCTGTGATTGGAGCGGGCCGCCGCGGCGGTAATCACCAACGCCAGCACCTCGTGCTCATCAAGGTCGAGCGTCAAGTGGGCAGATTGTTGGTGCGAGCTCGGCAGATAATATTCGTTCGCCCGGCCACGTTTGCGGGTTTGGACCGGAAGGCCCGCGGCCTTCAGTTTCTTCACGGTACGACGCACCTGGCGGTTTGAGCGGTCGAGCGCATCTTCCATTTCGCGGTAGGTGAGCGCCTCGCCGTCGCGCAGGAGTTCGTACAGGGCCTGCTGGGTGTCGTTAGAGAAGTGGTGTAGCACGGTGTGGAAACGAAACTAGACGGGAAAGCTTCATTAAATGCTTACACTACAATACAAGCCGTTAACGGGAACGTCAAGGCATGCACTTGCGCGGTGGAGCAAACGCCAGCGCATCTCGTTGATGCTTCCCCAACCGAGGCGATTGCAACGCCCTGCCGATGCGCGGATGTCGTCGCCCGGGCTCGTTGTTGAACGATCACAACCGATAATGTGCGCACGGCGACCCGATGATTGACTCCACCCTGGTTCAAAACAAGAGGTTAGCGTCATGTCGTCGTCCCCCCGGGGGTTTATGCACGACCGACGGGCGACGACTTAACGGGCCCACGCCCTTCGCTAAAATCGCCGCGCACTTGCATCTCTCCCCGCTTTTTTAGAGGTTGGTGGTAGGCTTTTAATCGCACCTTTGAGGTATTGAAATATCATCGGCGGGCTGATCCCAATGGCCTCAGGCGGTCTTTTAATCGCACCTTTGAGGTATTGAAATTTGTTGACGTCCTCGCTCACCTCGATTTCTGCACGTGCTTTTAATCGCACCTTTGAGGTATTGAAATTACACGAGGCTGGCCCTGCACTCCTGGCACCACACCCTTTTAATCGCACCTTTGAGGTATTGAAATGTGGCTGCGCTGTATGAGACGGGCATGATCAAGCACGCTTTTAATCGCACCTTTGAGGTATTGAAATCATGCTCACACGCTGTAAGCCCTTGTTAGCGTTACCCTTTTAATCGCACCTTTGAGGTATTGAAATTCGCTGTCCTTGACGACCGCGAAGGCGTCGCACTCCTTTTAATCGCACCTTTGAGGTATTGAAATTGGTCAAGCGATGGTAGTGCAACGTCTCAATGCCCTCTTTTAATCGCACCTTTGAGGTATTGAAATCCAGTTTGCACAACGTGAAGGTATCCATCCTCCACGGCTTTTAATCGCACCTTTGAGGTATTGCATATCGGTTCGCAGCGGCTGTTTGGATCCGTTACGGACCTTCGTTGCTGTCTGCGCACGCCGTGGCGGTGGTGCGTTGCTGTAGGGTTCTCCTATCTGTAGCGTATCTTCTGGGCGTGTGGCTGTGGGCGCTTGATCGCTTGCACGGGCGTTCCTGATGCATCGCCCGGTGGGTGGACGCCCGGTGTCCGGAGTGGCCGCAGTGCTGTCGTAAGGTGGAAGCGGATCGTTTCGCAGATCCGTTGCCGCTGCACTGCTTCTGCCCCCCGTCCGCCCAATGCCCGCTTCAGACGTGTCATCCGCGCCGCCCGCTCCTCCTTTCGCGTGGGCGGCATGCTCATCGGCTACTACGTGCTGTGTCCGCGCAAGGCCTGGCTGTCACCGCTGCAAATGGCCTTTGGGGCACGCGTAGCGTCCCGGCATGCAGCATGTGGCGGGTGGGGCCATGGGGCCATCAACACAAAACGCCCCACGAAGCGCGCGGCTCCGTGAGGCGTCATGGCGTGACTACGCGTCGTTGGCCCGGTTAGGCGGCCACCGGCGCGTTGTTCAGGAAGTCGCGCAGGACGTAGTGCAGGATGCCGCCGTGGCGCAGGTACTCAACCTCCACGTCGGTGTCGCAGCGGTTGATGGCCGTAAACGTGACGGTCGAGCCGTCCGTTTTGGTGGCCGTCACCTCAACCTCCTGCCCGGCCTGCAAGTCGTCGTCGATGGGGATGTCAAACGACTCGGTGCCATCGAGGCCCAGCTCGTCGGGGCCTTCGCCGTCCTTAAACTGGAGCGGCAGCACGCCCATGCCGATGAGGTTGGAGCGGTGGATGCGCTCGTAGCTCTTCACGATGGTCGCCTGCACGCCTAGCAGAATCGTGCCCTTAGCGGCCCAGTCGCGGCTGGAGCCCATCCCGTAATCCTCGCCGCCTAGTACAACCAGCGGGATGTCGTGGTCGATGTAGTCCATGGCCGCGTCGTAGACGGACGTGACTTCGCCGTCGTTGAGGAAGTTGCGCGTGTAGCCGCCTTCCACCACGTTGCCGTCCTCGTCGCGCACCAGTTCGTTCTTGATGCGGATGTTGGCAAACGTGCCGCGCATCATCACCTCGTGGTTGCCGCGGCGGGCGCCGTACGAGTTGAACGCGTAGGGCTTAACGCCGTGCTCCTTCAGGTACTTGCCGGCCGGGTAGTCTTCCGGAATCGACCCCGCGGGCGAGATGTGGTCGGTGGTGGTAGAGTCGCCCGCCTTCACGAGGACGCGGGCCTGCTCGATGGGCGTAATCTCGGGCGTCTCGGGCGAGAGGCCGACAAAGAACGGCGGCTCCTGGATGTAGGTCGAGTCGTCGTCCCAGTCGTACACCGCGCCTTCCGGAATCTCGATGTTGTTCCAGGTTTCGTTCGACGTCTCGATGCCGTCGTACTCGTCCCGGAAGAATTCCGGCTTCACGACGTCCTCGATCATGGCCTTGATTTCGTCGGCCGAGGGCCAGATGTCTTCGAGGTAGATGGCTTCGCCGTCCGCGTTTTCGCCGATCGGCTCGGATGTCAGGTCGATGTCGACCGTGCCGGCGAGGGCGTAGGCCACCACGAGCGGCGGCGACGCGAGGTAGTTGGCTTGCACGAGCGAGTGGATGCGGCCCTCGAAGTTGCGGTTGCCCGAGAGCACGCCGCTCACAATCAGGTCGCCGTCCTTGATGGCCTGTTCCACCGGCTCGGGCAGCGGTCCGCTGTTGCCGATGCAGGTGGTGCAGCCGTAGCCCACGGTGTTGAAGCCCAGCTCCTCAAGATACGGCAGCAGCTGGCCTTCCTGCAGGTAGTCGGTGACGACCTTCGAGCCCGGCGCGAGGCTCGTCTTCACGTGCGGCTTCACGGTGAGGCCCGCCTCTACGGCCTTTTTGGCCAGGAGACCAGCGCCCAGCATCACGCTGGGGTTGGAGGTGTTGGTGCAGCTCGTGATGGCGGCGATGACCACGTCGCCGTTCGTGAGGTCGTACGCGTGGGCGCCGTCGTCGTAGCGGCCGGTCGCGTCGTTCGCTTCGGCATCGCGGCCAAAGCCCTTCGGTCCGGCTTCGCGCGTGAGGCTTTCCTCAAACTCATCGGGCAGCGCGGGCACCGCGATGCGGTCTTGGGGGCGCTTCGGCCCGGCCACGCTCGGCTCAATGCTGCTCAGGTCGAGCTCCAGCACGTCGAGGCAGTCGGGCTCGGGCGTGTCGGGCGTGTGGAAGAGGCCCTGCTCCTTGGTGTACCGCTCTACCAGCTGCACCTGCTCCTCGGAGCGGTTCGTGCGGCGCATGTAGTCGAGCGTTTCGTCGTCGATGGGGAAGAAGCCCATCGTGGCGCCGTATTCGGGCGACATGTTGGCGATGGTGGCGCGGTCGGGCACGGTGAGCGTGTGCAAGCCCGGCCCAAAGAATTCCACGAAGCGGCCGACGACGCCGTACGAGCGCAGCATCTGCGTCGCCTTCAGGACGAGGTCGGTGGCGGTAGCGCCCTCGGCCAGCGCACCGGTGAGGCGCACGCCCACCACTTCGGGCATGAGCATGTAGATGGGCTGGCCGAGCATCGCAGCCTCGGCTTCAATGCCGCCCACGCCCCAGCCCACAACGCCCAGGCCGTTAATCATGGTCGTGTGGCTATCGGTGCCCACCAGGGTGTCGGGGTAGGCTAGGTCGATGCCCGTGTCCGTGGGGCGCGTCCACACGCCGCGGGCCACGTACTCCAGGTTCACCTGGTGGCAGATGCCGCTGGCCGGGGGCACCACCGAGAAGTTCTCAAACGCCTCGCTGCCCCAACGCAAAAACTCGTAGCGCTCCTTGTTGCGCTTAAATTCGAGCTCGGAGTTCAGCTTAATGGCTTCCACCGTGCCGTAGTGATCCACCTGCACCGAGTGGTCGATGATGAGGTGCACAGGCACCTGCGGATTGATCTGTTGCGGATCGCCGCCGAGGCGCTCCATGGCCGAGCGCAGCGCCGCAAGGTCGACCACAGCCGGCACGCCGGTGAAGTCTTGCAGCAGCACGCGCGAGGGCATGTACGGAATCTCCGACGCGGCGGGCGCGCTGGGATCGTAGGTGGCGAGGTCGCGCACGTTTTCTTCCGTTACCGTGCGGCCGTCGCACTCGCGCAAGAGCGCCTCCAGCAGGATGCGGATGGAGACCGGAAAGCGGTCGATGTTGTACCCTTCGTCTTTCAGCGCGTCGAGCCGGTACAGGTACGCGCTCCCGGACCCGGTGTCGAACGTATCGCGGGCGCCGAAGGGGTCAGGCGTTAAAGAACGGGGGTCCGTCATAGCAGGTGCGTGTGTGCGGTAGCAGGTATCGAGTGAAGGGACTATAGGACATACTTTTTCGTTACAACGGTTCCCGCAGACTCCGGTGGGGCCATGAATTTGCGCTGATTGCTCAGGCGCTGTGGGGCTGGCGGTCTATGCCCTGCAACTTTGCGTGCGGCAATCTTTGCAAGGGAGCGTTCCTGCCCGTGCATGGAGATCGCATCATAGATATGACCTCCGGCCCCACCACGGGCATGACCTCCGGCCCCCGCGTCCTTCGCGTCCGCACCAGTGGCATGACCAAGGCCCCTCAGTCCTCGCGATGACAAGGAGGGCACTGCTTTTTTGTGCGTTGAGCGTGCAGTTGGTCAAACCCGTCTGAACAGCAATCTGAACCATTCACGTATGGTCTTTGCGCTTCAACCCTCTTGTCATTGCGAGCGAACGGAGTGAGCGTGGCAATCTCCGCAAGGGGGCGTTCCTGCTCGTGCATGGAGATCGCACCTACGACATGACCAAGGCCTCTCACTTCTCGCGATGACAAGGAGGGCACTGCTTTCTTGTGCGTTGGGCGTGCAGATGCACAAATCCACCCGAACGCTGCCAGGATGCTCCTCACTTGATGCAGTGGCCCCGGGGCTTACCCAAGCTCCTCCACGGCGCGGCGCATCCGGCGGATGCACGCCTCCTTCCCGACGCCCACAAGCAGCCCGAACACGCCGGGCCCATAGGTGCGCCCACTCACCGCCAGGCGGGCCGGGTGGATGATGCGCCCCGCGCCCACGTCCTCGGCATCGGCCAGGTCGCGCAGCAGCGCCTCCACGGTGTCGGTGTCAAACGTATCGGCCGCTTCAAGGCGATCGGCGTACATGCGCAGCAGGTCGGCCGAGTCGTCCTTCCAGCGCTTCTTCACGTCCTTCGGCTCGTAGCTGTCGGGGTCTTCAAAGAAATAGAACGCCTCCGTGGCAATGTCCTGCACCCGCGTGATGCGATCCTGCATCAGGTCGCAGACGGTGTGTAGCGTCTCATCGGACGGATCGTACCCGGCGGCTTTCACATGCGGACGCGCCTTCGCGACCAGCTCCTCCACCGACAGCTTGCGCACGTACTGCTCGTTGTACCACTGCAGCTTGTCGAGGTCGAACTGCACGCCGCTTGCGCCCACGCGGTCGAGCGAGAAGGCCTCTGCGAGCTCTTCCAGCGTAAAGAGCTCCTGCTCGGTGCCCGGATTCCAACCCAGGAAGGCCAGGAAGTTGACGAGCGCTTCGGCCTCATAGCCTTCCTCGATGTAGTCGCGCACGTACACCGGAATGCCCAGCTCGTTGGCGTCGCGCTTCGACAGCTTGCCGCCCTCCGGACTCAAGATCAGCGGCAGGTGCGCCATCTTGGGGGGCGTCCAGCCCAGGGCGCGGTACATCAGGATGTGCTTGGGCGTGGAGGAGAGCCATTCCTCGCCGCGGATGACGTGCGAGATCTCCATGTGATGGTCATCCACCACGTTCGCGAGGTGGTACGTTGGCATGCCGTCAGACTTCAGGAGCACCTGATCGTCGAGGCCGCTGGCCTCAAACGACACCGTGCCGCGAATCTCGTCGGTGAACTGGATGGTTTCGCGTCGGGGCACCTTCAGGCGGATGACGTGCGGGGTGTCTTTGGCGAGCAGCGCCTCCACTTCGTCGTCGGGTAGCGTCAGGCTGTTGCGCATTTGCATGCGCGTGGCGGCGTTGTAGGTGGGCTGCGGATTGGCCTCGGTGGCCAGCTCCTCTCGCATGGCCGCCAGCTCGTCCTCGGTGTCGAACGCGTAGTAGGCGTGGCCTTCTTCAATCAGCGTATCGGCATATCTCCGGTAGAGGGCGCTGCGCTCCGATTGGTAGTACGGCGCATGCGGCCCCTCGGCGCCCGGTCCTTCATCATACGCCAGCCCGCTCCAGGTGAGGGCCCGCTGGATGTCGGCCTCGGCCTCTTCCACATAGCGCGACCGGTCGGTGTCCTCAATCCGCAAGATGAAAGTGCCTTCGTGCTTGCGGGCAAACAGGTAGTTGTACAGCGCCGTACGCAGCCCGCCAATGTGCAGGAAGCCGGTAGGGCTGGGAGCAAAACGTACGCGAACCGGACGATCAGAGGGAGCCATAAGCAAACAAGCCTTGTGTGGAAAAAGACGAAGCGCCAGCGGCCCGCCGCAGCGGCAGGCCGTCATGAGCGTAAGAAACGTGCGAAGGGGAGTTCCTTTCCCGCCGCCCGCGCACCACCGGCGCAGAAAAGCTTATCCGAATCCTCACCGGCTGCGCCCGCCGCCCGCGTTTCGTGATGGAATCGTTACGGCACGCGTTGCGTATGGCATGCCGATTTGCGTGTTGATTACAAACAAAACAGCTTGTGCTGATGACAAAACGGGGGTTTTGGTGGATCGCGTGCGTGCTGGTCATTGGTGGGGGGCTGGTGGGCTGCTCGGGCAGTGCATCGACGACCGCGCCCGAACAGGCCGCCGCGCCACCGCCCGATTCGACGGTGGTGGTGGCCCGCTACGCCGACACGACGCTCACCTGGGGCCGGTTGCAACGGGCGTACGCCCGCTCCACACAGGCGCCCACCGATACCACCGACACCCTGGCCGCCTACCGCGACTTCTTGGAGCGGTACGTCAACTATCAGCTGAAGGTGCGGGCGGCCCGCGCGGCCGGTCTCGATACGCTGCGGAGTGTGCGCCGCGAGGTGGCATCGTACAGGCGGCAGGTGGCCCAGCCGCGCCTGGTGGCCGATGCCGTGATTGAGCCGCTGGTGCGCGAGCTGTACGCCCGCCGCGACACCTCGGTGGACGTGAGCCACATCTTGTTGCGGGTGCCTGCGGGGGCGTCGCCCAAAGATACGCTGGCGGTGTATCGCCGCATGCAAGCCCTCCGGGATTCGCTGCAGCAGGGCGTGCCGTTTGCCGCGCTCGCCCGGCGTAACTCCGAAGATCCCAGCGCCGCCCGCCGCGGCGCGCGCGGCTACGAGGGCCGCCTGGGCTACCTGACGGCGGGGCAGCTCGTGAAGCCGTTCGAGGATGCGATGTATGCCACGCCGGTCGACAGCCTCTCCCCCATCATCCGTACCCGCTTTGGCTATCACCTGTTGAAGGTGCACGGCCGCCGGGCGCGTCCGCAGCCCGTTACCATCGCGCACATCATGATTCGTCCGGACAGCAGCCGGGCATCGGCGCGCCGGCTCGTCGATTCGCTGCACACGGCCCTCCAAAACGGCTCGAGCTTCGAGCGGCTGGCCCGTCAGTTTTCCGATGACACGCGCACCAGCGTACGGGGCGGCCTGCTGGGCACCGTCTCGCCGGAGCAGCGCCTGCCCCCTGCGTTTCGGGAGGCGGCGTTTGCGCTCGACTCGCTCAACCAAATCTCTGATGTGGTGCGCACGCGCTTCGGCTTTCACATCCTGCAGCTGCGCGGCAAAGAAGCGCGGCCCACGTTTGAGGACGCGTACCCCGAGTTGAAGGAGACCGTGGCGCGCCTGCCGCGCTCGGATCGGCAACAGGCGGCCTTTGCCGCGGGCATCCGGGCCCGCGAGGGCATGCGCGTAGACACGGCCCGCGTCCGTGCAGCCCTCGACACGACCACATTCGCGGCGTCTACACGGCGTGTGCTGTCCCGCGCCGAGGCGTTCGATGCGCGCCCGTTTGCGGCGATGGGCGACTCGACGTACACGCTGGCCGACCTCCGCCGCTTCGTCCAAAGCACGAGCGGGCAGGCGCAGCAACCGTTTGCTGCCACGCTCACCGACTTTCTGAACGACGCCGCGTTGCGCTATGCCGCCCAGCGGCTTGAAGCCCGCGACCCGGCGTTTGCGCGCACCATGCAGCGGTACCGCGAGGGCTTGCTGCTCTTCCGGTTTATGCAAGATTCGGTGTGGACGGCCGCGGCCCGCGACACCGCGGGGCTGCGCGCGTACTTCCGGGCGCACCGGGCGGCCTACCGCTGGCCGCGCCGCGCCGAAACGCTGGTCTTTCGCAGCCCGTCCGATTCGCTCCTTCAGCCGGTAATCGCGCTGTACAACGACCGCCGCACGTTTGCCGCCGTGGCCCAGCGCGCGGCGTCCGACTCGCTCATTGCGGTGGACACGATGCTTGTGGACACGTCGCA
This sequence comes from Salisaeta longa DSM 21114, assembly GCF_000419585.1. Taxonomy (NCBI): domain Bacteria; kingdom Pseudomonadati; phylum Rhodothermota; class Rhodothermia; order Rhodothermales; family Salisaetaceae; genus Salisaeta; species Salisaeta longa. The sequence continues at coordinate 986,269 of NZ_ATTH01000001.1, read as the reverse complement.
GGCCGCGCCCTATCCGCAGGTGCTGGATGTTGCCACCGGCGAAGCCGTGGGCCCGCTCACGCACGAGGGAACGGCCTACTTCATGATACGGTTGGGCACGCGGGTGGCACGCCGCAAAACGTTTGATGAAGCGCGGGCGGCGGTGGTTAACGACTACCAGGCCGCCTACGAAGCGCGCGTAATGGACCGCCTGCGCCGCCGGTATCGTGCGGAAACGTACCCCAAGCGCCTACGCCGCCTCGTGCCCGCCGCCCCTGATTCCTCGTCGACGAAGTAGTGTTCATGCTACAGCGCATCGTTTCTTGCACCGGCCTCGCCCTGCTTGTCGCTCTGCTCGCGGGGTGCCAACAGCCCGATCCGCGCGTCGACTATGTCGCGCGCGTGGGCGGTTACTACCTGACCGAGCAGGAGCTCTCGGAGATGCTCCCGCGAACGGGTTTGCAGGGCGACTCGGCACAGGCCCGCAAGCAGATCATCGAACAATGGGTGACGCACACCTTGCTGCTTCGGGAGGCGCTGAACCGGGACCTGAAGAACGATCCGGCCGTGCGCGAGCAATTGCGCGAACAAGAGCGCGCCGTGCTGGTGGGAGCCCTCACCAACCGATTGTACGCCCAGGCCGAAAAAGCCCCCACCGCCTCGGCCGTCGCGGCGTATTATCAGCAGCACAAAGAGCAGTTGCGGTTGCACACGCCGCTTGTGCGGGTGCGCCACCTTGAAACGCCGGTACGTGCCGATGCGCAGGCCGCGCGCGATGCACTGGCCGAAGCCCCCGCGGCGCAGGCCGATTCGCTTTGGAGCCGGCTCGTCGCCCGGTATGCCGCGCGCCCGGAGCAAGCGCGCACCCTAAGCGCCACCCTAGTGTCCGAGGCCCGCCTCTTTGGGCATGCGCCGTACCTCCGCGACGAACTGCTGCAACTGGACGCGGGCGCCGTGGCGCCGGTGCTCCGAACCGACTCGATGTACCACATCCTACAGGTCGTAGAGCGGATTCCTGCCGGCACCATTCCGAAACAAGCATGGGTGGAAGACGAAATACGCCGCCGACTCCGCATGCAGGCCCGGAAACAGACCTATGCGCGTGAGGTTCAACGCCTCCGCAACGAAGCCCGCGCCCGAAACGAACTGGAGCTGCCCGCTACGCCGTAGCGCCCTCCGCCTCGCTGTCCCGCTGATTTGTTCCTCGCTGTTCATGCTTCTATTGTCTCGCATCCGTCACGGCCTGCTTCGTAGCCTCCTGGCGGCTGTCGCGTTATTTTTTGTCGTCGCGCCAGTGCATGCCCAGCAGTCTGCTGCGCAGCGCCCGGTCATCGACCGCATCGTGGCCGTCGTGGGTGACGACATCGTCCTGCAGTCGGATGTGGATCAGCTGGTGCGCTCGATGATGCAGCAGCGGCGCATGACGTATTCCAAGGAGCTTTGGATGCAGGCCCTGCAGCAGGTCGTCAACCAGCAGGTGATGGCCGAAAAAGCCCGCCAAGACACCACCATCACCGTCTCGGAGCAGCAGCTCACCGATCAGCTCGACATGCAGGTCAATCGCATGATCGAGCAGACCGGCGGCCGTCAGGCGCTGGAGCAGGCCTTTGGCAAAAGCCTTATCGAGATCAAGGCCGACTTCCGCGACCGCTTGCGCGACCAACTGCTGGCGCAACAGCTGCGCAGCCGGCGCCTGCAAAAAGTAGACGTTACGCCGAGCGAGGTGCGCGATTGGTTTGAACGTATCCCGAAGGATTCGCTGCCCGACCTACCGGCCACCGTGCGGCTCTCGCACATCGTGCGCTATCCCGAGCCCACCAAGACGGCGCTCCGCCAGGCCCGCGAGATTATCACCACCCTGCGCGATTCCATTGTAAATGATGGCGCCTCCTTTGAAGCCATGGCCCGCCAGTATTCCGACGACGAAGGAACTGCCCCCGGCGGTGGACGCCTGGTTGACATCCAGGTTGAACAGCTGGAGCCGGAGTTTGCCGCTGTAGCCACGCGCACGCCGGTGGGCGAGGTCTCGCAAATTTTCTACAACGAGTCGCGTAAGGGCTACCACATCTTGCGGGTGAACGCGCGCGAAGCCGGCGTCATCGACTTCAACCACATTCTAATACAAGTGAACCCGGGGCAGGTCGATGCGAAAGCAACCAAGCAGTACCTGAGCGCCGTGCGCGACACCCTCTTGAACTACGACGTGCCCTTTGAGCTGATGGCACGGCGGCACTCCGAGGAGCCGGCCTCCAAAGAAAACGGCGGACAAGTGCTGGCGCCGCAGTCGAACTCCCGCGACCTGGTGCTGCGTGCCTTGGGTCCCTCGTGGCAGCGCACCATTCGCACGCTAGAAGAAGGCGAGATCAGCAAGCCCACACGCGTGACGCTCCTGAGCGGCGAAAAGGCGTACCACATCCTGAAGCTCGACCGCCGCATGCCCGCGCACACCGTCAGCCTGGCTACTGACTACATTCGTATCCGTCAGTATGCCCTGCGGAGCAAGCGGCAGCGCGTGCTGGATGAGTGGCTGTCCAACCTCCGCGAAGACATATACGTCGACATCCGGGTCAATCCAAGCTCCATCCGCAGTTCGCTGGCGAGCGTGCGGTAACCGCGCGTCCGTTGCCCCTCTTCTCCTGCTAACGTCCCCGCTCTATGGCCGACGCGCACGACCCTGCCACGCTCGAAGAACTCAGCACCGCCTATGAGCGGCTGCGCACCGAAATCGGAAAAGTCATTGTCGGTCAGGAGCACATCGTGGAGATGGTGTGCGTGTGCCTGATGGCCCGCGGGCATACGCTGCTGATTGGCGTGCCCGGGTTGGCCAAAACGCTGCTGGTGCGCACGCTGTCGCAGGCCCTCGATCTGTCGTTCAGCCGCATACAGTTTACGCCGGACCTCATGCCGAGCGACATCACCGGCACCGAAATTCTACAGGAGCACGCGGGCGGCGCGCGCTCGTTCGAGTTTTCGCGGGGGCCCATCTTTGCCAACATCGTCCTGGCCGACGAGATCAACCGCACCCCGCCCAAAACGCAGGCCGCGCTCTTAGAAGCCATGCAGGAGCATCACGTGACGGCGGCGGGCGAGACGATGCCGCTTGATCCGCCCTTCTTTGTGCTGGCCACCCAAAATCCCATCGAGCAGGAGGGCACCTACCCGCTGCCCGAGGCGCAGCTCGACCGGTTCATGCTGAATCTGTGGCTCGATTATCCGTCGTTCGATGAGGAGGTAGAGGTCGTGCGGGGCACCACATCGGGCGCCAACCAATCGGTAGCGCCGGTGATGACGCGTGAGGAGCTGCAAACCTATCAGCGCTTCGTGCGGCAGATTCCGGTGGCGGATCAGCTCATCGAGTATGCGGTGGGGCTGGTGGCGCGCACGCGCCCCGGCACCGACGCGGCCCCCGAGTTTGTGGACAACTACTTGAGCTATGGCGCGGGGCCCCGCGCCTCGCAGTACCTGGTGCTGGGCGCGAAGGCGTTGGCCGCGCTGGATGGCCGCATGACGCCGCTACAGGCTGACGTGCAGCGGATGGCGCGTCCGGTGCTGCGGCACCGCATCGTTCCCAACTTCAACGCCGAAGCCGACGGCGTTGACGCACTGGCCGTTATCGATCGGTTGCTTGAGGCGTAGCATGAAAGCGCAACGCATTGTGCTGGTGGGCGGCGGGCACGCCATGCTGCCGGTGCTGCAGGCGGCGCGTCGGTGGACGCGCGCCGGGCATACCGTCACCCTGTTCGACCCGTCGCGGTACCTGTACTACTCGGGCATGGTGCCGGAGTACCTGGGCGGGGTGTACCGGCGGTCGGCGGTGCGTATCGATCTGCAGGCGCTGTGCCAGGCTGCGGGCGTACAGCGGGTGGAAGCCGCGGTGGCGGGTCTTGCGCCCGCATCGCGTACCGTTGCTACCGCAGACGGGCGGCGCTGGCCGTACGACGTTGCGGCCTTCGACGTAGGCACGCGTCCGCCGGGCCAACCCGAGGGCGTGGTGCCGAGCAAGCCGCTGCATCGCCTGCTTCCCCTGGCCGATCGGGTGGAGGCGACGCTGCACGCCGCGAATGCCGCCTTGCGTCTCGCGATCGTGGGCGGTGGGGCCGCGGGCGTCGAGTGCGCCCTGAACCTCTCGGCCCGCTTCGTTGCCGCCGGCCGCGCCCACGACCTTACGCTACACCTTGTGGAAGCGGAAGATCGACTGCTGCCAGGATTTCCCACGGGGCTTCAGGCGGTTGTGCAGCGCCTGCTGGAGGCCCGCGGCGCCCACCTACACACCGGCGCACCGGTGGCTACGGTGCGGGCGACCAACGTGCAGCTGGCGACGGGCCACAAACTCCCGGCCGATGCGGTGCTGTGGGCGACGGGCACCGCGGCGCCCGCGTTCTTCGAAGGCGCCCTAGCCACCGACGCCCGCGGCTTTGCGCAGGTGGCGTCGACGCTTCAAACCAGCGCGCCCGGCGTGTTTGCCGCCGGCGATTGTGCGACTGTGCAGGCGCATCCTGGGCTTGCCAACATTGGCGTGCACGCCGTCAAGCAAGGGCCGGTGCTGCGAGATAATCTGGACCGCGTCGTTCGTGCGCGGGCCCGGGGGCGTACCACCGACGCCCGCCCCCTACGGCGCTTCCGGCCGTACCCTGTGGCGCCCCTCATCCTGTCCACCGGCACGTCTGCCGGGCTCTGGACCGACGGCACGCGCTGGCTGCGCGGCCGCCCGCTCCTCCGCGTCAAGCACTACGTCGATCGGTCGTGGATGAGTACATATGCCCCACGCTGGCGCACGTCGCCCCGAAATTGGCTCGATGCCCGCGCGCCGCTCCGCGCGTGAGGGGCGCGCGGTGGTACCATCTTCTCTCCTAAAAGGGGCATAGCTACCCGTCGGTAGCTGCGGCCGTGTCCGCGCGATCCTTTGCAGGATCTTTTCGAAAGGCCGCAGGCGGCCGCTTACGGCCATAAGTTCCAACAACCTCGCAACGCTAGGTCTCGTGCGCACACCATCATAGGAGAAAAGGCGCATAGGTGGAATAGGGTTTGGATAAGTATCCGGTGACATTGGATTACATCCTGATGGTAACACCGGAGACTTATGACACGCACCACCTTTCGTTTGTACCTCATCGTTTGCTGGATGGGATGGGTGGGCGCGGCCGCGCCCACCGCGCACGCACAGACGCCGTTCAGCGAATGCATCCAAAACGTAGACAACGCAACGGTCGTTTTGCCAGACACGCTCGACAGCGCCCTCGGCGGCTCCGCAACGCTGGCCTCAGGCGATGTGGTGGCCGCGGTGAATGCCGCGGGGCGGTGCGTGGGCCAGGTGGCGTGGACCGACGGCCGCCTTGCGACGCTTTCCATTGCGGGGCCCAGCGAAGCCACGAGCGACCCCAACGTGCCAGACTCGGAGACCGGCTACGCAGCGGGCGAGGTGCTCAGCTTTCGGGTGTACGATGCGTCGGCCGACCGGGTGGTGGAAATCGGCGATGCGGTGCGGTATGCCGCGTGCACGCCCCAGCAGATCCTCTGCCGTGATGATGGCGCGTATGCCACCAACCGGATCTACGTGGTGGATGCCTTGGGCGCCGGGGCGCTTCCTGTGGAGCTGGCGGGCTTTGACGCTACGCGGAACGGCAATCGCGTGGTACTGCAGTGGCAGACGCTGAGCGAGACGAACAACGCGGGCTTCGCCGTGCAACGCGCCGATGCGGGCACGAGCACCTGGCAAGACATTGGATATGTAGCGGGCGCCGGGACGACCAACGAGCCGCAAACGTATCGCTTCGCGACCGACCCGCTAGCACCGGGCACCTACCGCTTCCGCCTGAAGCAAACCGACCTGGACGGTACCACCGCGCTCTCGAAAGAGGTGCCCGTGCAGATTGCATTGCAGTCAGCCTTTGCGCTATCGGAGGTGGCGCCTAACCCGATGCGTGAGCGCGGGCGCCTGTCGCTTACAGTGCGTGAAGGGCAAGACGTCGCTGTGCATGTGTACAACGTGTTGGGACAGCGCGTGGCCACCTTGTTTGACGGGCGCGTGCCGGCCAACAGCCCGCAGCGGTTGGAGCTACGCGCCAACCGGTTGGCGAGCGGCGTCTACTTCATCCGGGTGCGGGGTGAGCACTTCACGGCCACGCGACGTACCACGCTCGTTCGCTGAAGACGGGTCCTCGGGCAACACGCCACGTAGCTTCACCAGCCCGTGGCGCGCGTAGTGGCGCGGCGTGTGCCGCAGGGCCCAGCGGGTGCGATGGTAGTGGTACCAGCGCATCCAGAACTGCTCGGCTGCGCGCATGCCCTCGGCGGTGGCCGTCCCGCGGCGCCGGCGGTAGACGGCGCGCATCAGGCGGCAGCGCAGGAGCGCGGCCCATGTGCTTAGGGCGGGCGCCGGGAGGTGATGCCAGTGGTGGGCCACGTAGCCCGCGCTCTCGCCCATGCGTTGCAGGGTAGTAGCGAAGCTCGAATGCAGCAGCCGATCGGGCCGGAAGTGGTGCTCCACCGAGACGTCCGCGGCCGCAACGATGCGCCGCCCCGCCGCCCGCAACTGATCGGAGAAGAGGACTTCCTCCTCAAAGCCGAGGGCGCCCGGGCCCAGCTCGGGGTCGAAGGCCGGCACATCGGCCGTTACGTCGTGGCGCAGCGCCATGTTGGCGCCCACAAGGCGCGGGTACCGATCGGACGTAAAGTTTTGCGTGGCGGCCAGGACGCGCGTGTTGAGCGGGGTCATCCACGGGCGGCGCAGGTGGGGCGCGAGGTGCACAGCGCCCGCTACGGCATCTGCATCGCCGTACAAGATGGGCCGAGACATGTGCTCGATCCATTGCGCCGGCACGTGCACGTCGTCGTCGGTGAACAGGATGACGTGCCCACGGGCGGCGTGCAGGGCGGCGTTGCGGGCGCGACTAAGGCCCGCACGGGGTTCTTCCACGATACGAACCGACAACACCGGATGGCGGAAGGCCCGCATCATCGCTTGTGTGTCATCCGACGATCCATTGTCGACGAGCAGCAACTCGCCGGTCCATCCGGTGGGCAGCGTGCAGGCGGCCAGCGAGCCGAGGGTGGCCTGCAGGCTGTTGGCGTTGTTGCGCGTGCACAGCGCAAGGGTGACGGTGCAGGTGGGCGGAGCGGTTACCATTGGGCAGCTTGGGGTCCGGGGGTGATCGCGCGGCGGCCGCGGAGAAATCCGATGTGCTCGCCGGCACGCGTGGTCAGGAGAATGAGGTAGTGCGGTGCCTTCGCGAAGGTGCGCCCGCGGGCAGCGGCCCACAGCACCTGAACCACCAGCGAGGCCGAGGTGCGCACCAGGAAGCGCAAGGTGGCGGTGGGGGAGCGCAGCGCCGGCCGTACGCACTCGATGCCGTAGCGACGGGCGAGGTTGGCGTGGCCGTGGCCCCACTTTTTACACTGCCGGTACAGCCCGCGCAAATCGGTGCGGTGCCGGTGTTCTACCGCAGCCGCGGGTACGTGCCGCACGCGCCAGTTGGTTTCGGCCTGCATGCGCCAGGCCAAATCGGCGTCGCCGCCCGAGATCCAGCGGGCCTCGAACAGGCCCACGGCATCGAAGACCTCACGCCGGTAGATGGCGTTTGCCGTCTGGGGAAACGGCCGGTACGGGTGTTGCAGCCCGCCGTGCTCCGAGAGCCAGCCCTGGGCCACCAGTTGGGCCTCCACCCACGTGCGGGGCGCGCCGCCCGTGATAGCGCCGCCCACAGCGCCCACCGTAGCATCCTCGAACGCCGGAACGGCCTGCATGAGCCAGTCGGGCGCAGGAACGCAATCGGCATCGGTAAACGCAAACAAGCGCCCCTTGGCATGCCGAATGCCGCGGTTGCGGGCAGCATACGACGACTGAATGTCGGTTTCGTGCAGGACGCGCACGCCGGCGGCACGGGCGACGGATGCGGTGGCATCGGTCGAGCCGTTATCAACGACAATCACTTCGAAGCGGTCGGCCGGATAGGCCTGCGCAGCCAGCCCGTCGAGGCATGCCGGCAGGGTAGCCGCGCCGTTGTACACCGGCACAATGACCGACACCAGGGGGAACGTAGCCATAGGTTTCATGAGAAAGGGGAAACTGTGCAGCCACTAGATACCCCCGATCGCACAAGCGCGCTACCGGTGTGCGGCGCAGGCGCCGGGTCGGTTTGGGGAGGGCTTGCATGCGTTTTTGGCGCATGACCGTTAGGCCCGCACACGGCGCCACACTGTGCGCAGCGTGGCGCGAATTTTCTCGCGCAGCGGCGTGGGGTTGACAGGCAGCGCAAGCGCCTCGGGCCACAGCGTGTCAATAAGCCGATAGAAGTGGCCCTGCGTCTCCTCTTGCACGGGCACCGGCGTTGCAAGCAAATGCACGAGCACCGCGCGGCAGTTGAACGGCGTAAACGACTCGCACACCAGATCCCACTCGGTTTGGGCCTGCGCCTGCCAGCTTCCCATGCGGTGCTCCCAGTAATGCAGGCTGGGGATGGCGTAGCCCGTACGGGCCGCCACCGGGCGTACTTCTTTCAGCCAACGCGCCGTGTGGTGTTCGGTGAAGGGGTGGTGGCTAGCATGCACCGTAATTCGAGCCAAATCTTCTATTGAGGGTCGCTCAACCTTCACCTGCCGACCCCGCGCAATCTCGGCACCATTACCCTTTACCAGCACGTGGCCGGCGGGCAGGTGCCGGTGCAGGCCCTCGGCGATCACGCCATAGGCCGGGTGGGCGTCGTGGGTGTGCGCATGATACTGCGCCGCAAACGCCGGCGTCATGTCAGCCGGACAATCGACGATGTGGTGCGCAAGGCCCAGGTGGGCACACAGCCGCGGGGGCAGGTACATGTCGGGTGTGCGGGCGGTGTGGGCCCAGTATTGTTGCGTGTGAAACCAGGCGCGGTCGGCGACCGAGCGGGCCGCAGCGAGCACGAGCCGGCTGTCGAGGCCCGCGGTTACTGCAACGGCCAGCGGCGCCCGATGCGCCATGCCCTCCATGAGGCCACGCAGCAGCGGTGCGACGGCCGTTACGACGTCGACAAGGGGCGCCTCACGACGGGGCGTGGTGGGCCAAAAGCGGTGCGCGTGGCCGGTGGTAAGGTCAAGAAAGTGATTGGGAAGCAGCCGCCGCACGCCCTGGTACAGCGCGGTGTCGTAGGGCCACACCCATTCGGGGCGGTTCTGGTAGGCGCCGGTTTCTATGAATCCTTCGCGGGCGTTGGGGGCTTCCGTTAGCGGCATCACATCGCTGAGCAGCCCAGGGTGGGTGGCGCACCATCGCTCGTTGTGGGCGGCGTCGGTGTAAAACGCCTGCCGAAAGCCGCACGGATCGGCGAAAAGGCGCGCGCCGCTCGCGTCTTCCACCACAAGCACCCAGCGGCCGCCCCAGAAGTGGGTGACCCGGTGGGCGTCTGCGGCGCACGTGGTTTCCTGCAGCAGGCGGTTGAGCACGTCCGCGTTGGTAGCGCGTGGGGTACGCGGATCGAGGGCGAAGCCAAGCAGCGTCGCCGAGACCCCGGCATCGTTCGTGTCGTGTGTCACGTCGAGGTCGGGATGCGCCTGAAGGACGAGGCCGCCGGTGCGCAGCCTAACGTGCGTGGCGTCGTTGAAGGCCGGGTGCAGGCGCGGGCCCAGGATGAAGCGGCGCCGAAGCGGATCGAGCGAGGGAGCAGTCATGGGGAGGGAGGCGTGTGGGCGGTGAGCGATGGGCGTTCGGGGCGCACAACGGCGTGCAGGTGGTCGGCCAGGCGAAGCGTGAGGGCCACAATGGTGAGCGTTGGGTTGGCGCAGCCGGCGGTGGTGAAGATGGAAGAACCCGCCACGTACAGGTTATCCACGGTGTGTAGGCGCGCGTTGGCATCCACGACGCCCTGGGTCGGGTCTTCCGTCATGCGGGTGGTGCCCATGTGATGATAGCCGCCGGTCATGCCTTCGGGCCACGCGTCGTCGGTGCAAATCCAGGGCGGGGCCACGAGGCGCCCCATCCCGGTGCGCGCGAGTTCCTGGGCCAGGACATCGTTCGCTACGCGAAGCGTGTGACGGTCCAGGGCCGTCAGTTGCCAGTCGGCCAACACGCGGGGCATGCCCAGCGCATCGGTGTGCGCGTGGTCGAGGATGACGCGGCTGTGCGGGTTGGGCGCCTGATCCAAGCGCGTCTTGAGGTGAAACATACGCGGCGTTTTTACATGCTGCCCGAGCATATTTTGGTTGAGACCATAAATAAGCGCATCAAAATCGGAAAGCGCGTTTAGGAGCGCCTCCCCGTAGGCCGTCCCCAGCGTGCCATCTTTTATCCAGTGGGCAATGGAGCGCGCCGAGACGTAGCCGCTTTCGGTACCGCCCTGATCGGCCAGCGACACGCTGTAGTTGAGCGTTTGCTCGCGGCGTTGCACCGCATCTGCGAGGCGCAGCAAGGCGCGGATGGGCGTCTTGTGCTGCTCGTGCTCGCGGTACAGTCCGATGTTTGTCCGGCGGTCGTCAAGGAGCACCGTGCCGGTCTGCACGTGCGGGTGCTGAATGAAGAAGCGGCCCACGGTGTCGTGCTCGTTACCGACGCCCGCGGGAATCACGTCGTTGGAGGCCAGCAAGAGGCGCGCATTCTCGACGCCGCCACACGCCAGCACGTACTGCTGCGCCTGCACATGCAGCCGGGTGCCCTCCAGCGTGGCCACGTCAACGCCCGTCAGGTGCCCCCCGGTGGCGTGATGCGCCAGGCGCACGACGTTGGCGTTTGTAAACAGGTGGATATTCTTGGAGCGCTCGATGAGCGTGCGGTACTTGGCACCAAACCGCGTGGGCGGGCTAAACTGGTAGATTTTTGTCTCCAGCCGGTTGGGCGCAAACGGCAGGCGCCCGTATCCCTGGGCCGGGGCCTCCCAGTCGTCTACCGCGTAGGTGTACGGCCCCAGGTCGCACACCGCGTGGGCCGCGGGGTAGTGCGCCGCCAGATCCTCCCAGTTGATGGGCCAGCCGCTGTAGGGCACCCAGGGCCTCTCGACAAGATCGATGGGGTCGAGGCGGCTGCAAAAGCCATCCCAGTGGTTGGTGGCGCCGCCGAAGAAGCGGAGCCGCGCAGCGGCCAGGGCATGATCGGGCTGACCGATGTGCAGGCCGTGGTACAGAAACTGCGTGTGGGGATCGCCCTGAAAGCCGCCGCTCTCCAGCAGGCACACCGACAGCGGCGAGCCGTGGAGCGCCTGCGCAAGGGTGAGGCCCGCAGCACCCGCGCCGATGATGCACACGTCTGCACGCAGGATCGTGTTTGCGGCGAGGGTTCGGGCGTCGGTATGCATGCGATCAACCGGAGAAGTAGGCGAGGGCGCTCAGCAGCGCTTCGGTTTCGGTTACGTAGAGGCCGTTCAGGTTCACCAGGCGCCCCGCGGCCCGATCCGCGGCATGGCGGCGCCGGAGGTACGCGGCCGGCGGGTGGGCCTGGCCGTGTAGGGCACGTACCACGGAGGCGTGTGTGTGGCCGGTCTGGCGGACGTAGGCCGCACCCAGCGACTGCAGCGCGGGCGACGCGGCGGCCCGAGCCTCGCGGACTCCAGCAGCGCCGAGCACGGCGCCTCCGGCCGCAGCACACAGCATGTGGAGAAACGAGCGTCGGGTCATGGTGCCTCCGTCGGTTGTCGGGGGCCCGACGCCCGCGGCACCGGCGCAACGGTAGAGGGCATGTGGTCGCCCGAAGGCTCCGGGGCGGCGGATGACGCATCAGCCGAGCGGTCGTGGGCTGTCGCTTCTTGGAGCAAGCACAGTACGCGGCTCAGGGTGTACAGGAGTCCGAAACTGATCCAGGCACCGAGGAGGACCAGAATCCCCAAAAAGATGCTAATGCTGGCACTGAGCAGGCTCGCAGTCAAAAATGCACTGCCCATGAAGAGGACGATCCATCCAGACCACAGCAGCAGGCGTTCGATAATTGCATCAGTCGTCATGGGTAGGGGGCGGTACGGTGCTACAAGGGGAGGCGCGCATTCACCAAGGGGAATGAAGCGCACCTACACTATACCCATCCCGCATCCGTCGTAACATCGTCTTTTGCTGATGGAGCGGCAGAGGTTTGGCGCATTTACTGCGCCAGGATAAGCCAATGGAAGAGATGGAAGGGGGCGACGAGCAGTGGAAGGCGCTCGTGTAGAACATCAATTGGAGAGGCGCCTGCGTTCTAGAAAGTGCTGAGGCGTTTGCATCCACGGTGCCTGAGGGTGGGAAGCACCCCCAGCGCGTCTACGCCGTCAGGCCTCGCCAGACACCAGCGTTTGCCCCAGCACGCGCAGAAAGTCGACGGTTGCCGCCACGTCGTGGGTACGCACGAGGCCCGCGCCCCGCTGAACGGCAACGGCCGTAGCGCCCAAGGTGCCAAAGAGCCGCTCGGCAACGGGTACCGGCTCGTCCTCAGTCCCAAGCGCCTTCCCGATGCTGCTCTTGCGCGAGACGCCCACCAGCACCGGCCGTCCCAAGGCTACAAAGGTATCCACGGCGTGCATCAGGCGGAGGTTGTCGCGCGTGGTTTTTCCAAACCCAAAGCCAGGGTCGATGGCGATGTGCTGCACCCCGGCCGCGTCGGCCCGCGCAATGGCCGACGCCAAGCCGTCGCGGACGGCGTCTACCACGTCGTCGTAGCGCTGCGGAGCCGTCAGCCCGCCGGGCGTGCCCACCGAGTGCATGACGATGAGCGCGGCATCGTGGGCCGCCACCACCGCGGCCATTTCGGGGTGCAGCCGCAGGCCCGTCACGTCGTTGATGATGTGTGCGCCGGCCTCCAGGGCCGCCGCCGCCACGGACGGCTTGTAGGTGTCAATGGATAAGCGGGCGTCGGGGAAGCGTTCGTGCAGCGCCTCCACCACCGGCACCACGCGGTCGGCCTCTTCGCCGGCGGATACCGGGTCGGCCCCGGGCCGCGTCGATTCGCCGCCGATATCGATGATCGCAGCGCCGTTGCTGAGCATCGCCGCCGCCCGCGACACGGCCGCCTCAACCGAAACGTAGCGCCCGCCATCGGAGAACGAATCGGGCGTGACGTTGAGGATGCCCATCACGTGGGCGCCGTGCGCTTGGCCCGGTCGTGCATCAAGGCCACCGGCGCGTCCGCCCAGCACAAACGACGGCGCTGCGTAAGAATCTGACATGGCTTTGCAGTAAATCAACAAAAAGGCCGAACAATCAACTTGCATAAGGTATACACGTCGCGTGCTTTCCAACAGATCGCCGGGCACTTTTGGCACAATCTTTCCCGCGCCGTTCCATCTGCTCCATTGCGCATATGAAGGATTTCTTGCGGTCTCTGATTCGTCGCCTCGGTCCGCTGCGGCGCGTCGATCGCTTTCTGCAGCACCCGGTAACAACGCAGGAGCGCCTGCTGCGCCGGTTGCTCACCACGGCCGCCGATACGGAATGGGGGCAGCGCTACGACTTTCGCGCTATCGCGCAGGCTAGCGACGTGGTGGGGGCCTATCAAGAGCGCGTACCCCTGCACACCTACGACGACCTGCGGGACGATGCCAAACGCATCCGGGCCGGCGCCCCCGACGTGACGTGGCCGGGCCGCATCGACAAGTTCGCGGTGTCTAGCGGCACCGTGTCCGAGGGCAAGGTCATTCCGGTCAGCGACGAGATCATTGCGTGCGATCGGGCCTTCAGCATGGGCACCGGATTCAACTACATTGCCGAGACGCTGAATTGGCGGCTTCTGCTGGGCAAGCACCTGACGCTTCCGGGCCGCATCGAGGAGGATCCGAACTACCCTGGCACCATGGTTGGGGAAATTAGCGGGCTGTTGGCCGAGGCCGCCCCCGGCTATTTCCGCCGCTTGCTGCAGGCAGTGCCCAACGACGTTGCGTTCCTTCCGAACTGGGAGCAGAAACTCCGCGCCATTGCCGAGCGCACCGTCGATGAGGACATTCGCCTCCTCGTGATGGCCCCCACGTGGGCGCTCGTGCTGTTTGACGTGCTCCTGGAGGTGTACAACGAGCAACATGCCGACACGGCCCATACCGTTGCCGACGTGTGGCCCAACCTGCAGCTTTTCATTTCGGGCGGCGTTGCGCTGCGGTCGTATCGCACGTTGCTGGAAGCCCAAATTGGCACGCCCATCGACTTCATCGAGACGTACGGCGCTTCGGAGGGCTTTTTCTCGTTCCAAAACACCGTCGACGATCCGTCGATGCTCTTGCACCTCGACAATGGGCTCTTCTACGAGTTTGTGCCCATGGACGAGAAAGACGACGAGGAGCCCACCCGCCACACCATTGCGACCGTGGAGCCCGGCGTGCGGTATGCGCTTTACATCACCTCGTGCAGCGGGCTGTGGAGCTACGACGTGGGCGACGTGGTGCGCTTCACGTCCACCCAGCCGCACAAGATTCAGGTGGCTGGGCGTACCAGCGAGATGATCGACAAATACGGCGAAGCGGTGTACGGCGACGAAGCCCGCGCGGCTTTGCGGGCGGCATGCGAAGCCACCGGCGCCCACATGAAAGACTACCACATTGCCCCGCAACGAACGCAAGAAGGCACGCTGCCCGGGCTGGAATGGATCATCGAGTTTAAGCAGCCCCCTGCCGATGGGGCGGCCTTTGCCAAGCAGATCGACGCCTACCTGCAAGAGGTGAACCGGCACTACCAAATCCGGCGCGAGGCCCAAGCCTTTGCGCCGCCCGAAGTGACCGCAGTTCCCGAGGGTACGTTCTACGCCTGGTTAAAAAAGACCAAAGATAGTGTAAGCGGACAAACCAAAGTGCCGCGCATGAGCGAAGAACGCAATATCGCCACGGGCATTCTGGAGATTCCCGCGTCAACTATTGACTTTGATCGGCAGAAAGTCGTTGATTAGTAGGTTTACCCTGGAACAAGGGTTAAGCTCTGCCGTGAGGAAAGGCGGTAATGACAATTGCAAGCCCGACGCGCACTTATAACAGTTGCGTAACCACGTTGCTTCCACTGTCTGTTGCCGCCTTCGCCATATGCAACACACCCTGTGCGTAAACGGCGCACCGTGCATGTAGCGTGGCGCTCATCTTTATCGCTTTCCGCTGCCATCACCAATCGTTCGGAGTCTTATGTACGTTCCCCGCGAACAACGCATGCTCGACCAGTATCTTCAAGAAATCGGCAAGGTCGACCTTCTAGAACCCGAAGAGGAGGTAGAGCTGGCGCAACGCATCAAGGAGGGCGACGAGGAAGCCCTGCACGATCTCTGCGAAGCAAACCTGCGATTCGTCGTCTCGGTCGCCAAAAAGTATCAGGGCCAGGGCCTGTCGCTCTCCGATCTCATCAACGAGGGCAACTACGGCCTCATCAAAGCCGCCAAGCGCTTCGACGAAACCCGCGGCTTCCGGTTTATCTCGTACGCCGTGTGGTGGATCCGCCAGGCCATCTTGCAGGCCCTTGCCGAGCAGAGTCGCGTGGTGCGCCTCCCGCTGAACCGCATCGGCACCATCAGCAAAATCCGCAAAGCCAGCGCGCGCTTGCAGCAGGAGCATGAACGCAAGCCCAACATTGAGGAGCTGGCCGAGGAGCTCGAAATCGACGTGCAGAAGGTGCGCGAAGCGATGCAGCACACCTCGCGTCACCTCTCGGTTGATGCGCCGTTTAGCGAGGATGAGGACAATAGCCTCCTCGATGTTCTCCCCGACGACGAAGTTGAAACGCCCGATAACGAAATGATGGGCGAGTCGGTGAAGATTGATATTGAGCGGGCGCTGAGCACGCTGCAAGACCGTGAGGCCGAGATCACGCGGCTGTACTACGGGCTGGGCCGCGAGCACCGGCTAACCCTCGAAGAAATTGGCAAGCGTTTCGACCTGACACGTGAGCGGGTGCGGCAAATCAAGGAGAAGGCCCTGCGCAAACTGCGGCAGCGCCACCGCCGCGAAGACCTCGAAACGCACATCTAACACAACGCCCAGAGGATATGAGAGAGGTTACGCTTCAGAAGCAAGTTAAGAAAGAGATTGATCACAGGCTGAGCACGCTGCAAGACCGCGAGGCCGAGGTCATGCGGCTGTACTACGGACTGGGCTACAAACGCAGGCGGAGCATCAGAGAAATTGGCAGGCGGCTTGAGATTGCAAGCCAGCGTGTGCGGCAAATCAAAAAACAAGCCATGCACAAGCTCAGACGTAGCGCCACGTGAGTGTGCGCGACCAACACCAATCGCTGCCGTCGGTCTGTGAAACACACTCCAACCAAACCCTGCGTCTAAAGGCTGCATGATCCGCGCCACTCATTCGTGACTGATGTGCCTTGAGGCTGCTCGGCGACGGGCAGCCTCAACTCGTTTCGTTTTCCCAATCGTTGTGCCCGTATGGCCAATCGTCTTACCCTTGCGCAGCGCAAGCGCGTTGCCCGTCACCTCAACACGCGTGCTAGCGCGCCCCGATGTCCCATGTGCAACGCCTCGTCGTTTCGCGTGCGCCCCGAGGTGTCGGTGTTGGGGCCGTCGGACGCCGCCGATGACGCGCCCCTGCGCGCCGCAAACGTCGTTTGCGGATACTGCGGGTTCGTGGTGCAGCTCGATTGCGATGTGATTGGACTGTTCGATGCGTCTGATACTTCCGCCGCTGCCTCATGAGTACACCCGCATCTGATGCACCGTCAGGGGGGAAGCGCGTGTGGCGCGCCGTTCGTGCGTACTGGCATTGGCCGGTGCTGCTGGGCGCCCTGATCTACCTGTACTTTCAGGTCCTTCCACCCATCGACGTTACGCAGAAAGGCCGGGCCGTGCCCGATGTGCAGGCGACAACGCTGGCCGGCACCACGCTGCGGCTTAGCGACTATCGCGGGCAGGTGGTGGTGGTCAATGTGTGGGCCACGTGGTGCGCGCCCTGCCGCGTGGAGCTGCCGGGCTTCGTGGCGACACAGCAAGCGTTTGCGGATCGCGGGGTGCAATTTGTCGGCCTGTCGGTCGACCACGCAGCTTCGGTCGTTCGGCCGTTTGTGGACGAATACGGCCTCAACTATCCGCAGATTGTGAGTCCGCAGCTGGCGCAGCGCGCGTTTCCGGGGCGCGTGGTGCCGCGCACCTACATCATTGGGCCGGAGGGCCACGTGCGCTACCGGCACACGGGCGTGTTGCTTGGGCCGGCGCTACGCGACGCGCTGGAGGAGCTCGCGGCGCACACATCTTCGCCGGCCGATGATGGATGAGGTGCGGGCCGTTCTGCGACACCGTGCGTGGCTGACGGCCGCTGGCGCAAGCGCGTGGGCCGCGGTCTGTCTCGCCCTCAGCCTGCAAGCGAGCGGATGGGGCGCGTTGGCGTGGACGGCCTGGGTGCCGCTTGCGCTGTGCTCCGACCGCATGGCGCCGGATCGCGTGTTTGCCGCGGCGTGGGCCGCGTGGAGCCTGGGGGGCGTGTGGGCCTTCCGGTGGGCGCTGCAGCATCCCATGGGCCAACCGAGCGTGGCGGCGGGCGTGGCCCTGGTGGGATGCGGGGCGCTGCTTGCGCTTCCGTGGTACGGTGCGGCCCGGATGAGGCGGCGGTTGGGCTTCGGGGGGCATCTGGTGCTGGTGGGGGCGGGGTCATTGGCCGTCGAGGCCCTGCTGCGGTACGGACCGTGGGCGCTGCCCGGGGTGCTGATGGGCCACACCCAGCCGGTGGCAGGCGTAGGGGGCGTCCTGGCGCCATGGGGCGGCGTGCCGCTGGTGAGTGCGTGGGTGTGGGGCCTGAACGGCGGCCTCGCCTACGCGGCGCGTGCCCAGACGTGGACCGCCGGCGTGGCGCTGGGGGCCTGGCTGCTTGTGCCCTTCGCATGCGTCGGCGCAGCGGCTGCCCCGATCTCTGCAGGCGCGTTGCACATGCGCGTGGTGCAACCGGCCCTACCGGCCACACAGTGGGCCGATGGATCGCCTCGCGAGCGCCTACGCACCCTCAAGCGTCTGACCCTGCATGCCGGCACCACGCCCGGCACGCGGCCCGATGCGGTGGTGTGGCCCGAAACGGCGCTTCCCCCCAACGACAGCCTCCGCGCGGCCGTCTTCGCATGGGCGGCCGCGCAAAACATCCCGTTGCTGACGGGCGCGATCACGTCGAGTGACACCGGTGAGCAGCAGTATCGCAATCAGGCGTTGTGGATGACCGGTCCCGCGCCGCCCGCGTCGTACACGAAGCGGCATCTGGTGCCGTTCGTTGAGCAGGTGCCGTTGGCATCGGTATGGCCGGCGCTGGCGCAGTGGAACCTGCCCGCCGGGGGTGTCGCGGGCTACGTGCGGGGGGCGGGGCCTCGGTCCTTTCGCATCGACGGCGCTCGGGTGGGACCGCTCATCTGCTTTGAGGTGCTGTTTGGAGCCTATCTGCGCCGGTACGTGCGCCGCGAACAGGCGCGGGCGTTCGTTACGGTGGCGCAGATGGGGTGGTGGCCCCTGCGGGGCACGCGTCACCTCCAGCGTCTGGCGGCGCTCCGGGCCCATGCGGTGGGACGCGCCGTGCTGCTGGCGGATGTGCGCGGGCCCTCGGGGGTGATCGATCCCTACGGCCCCGATCCGCGCCTGGCACCGGCTGCCGCCCGGGGAGAGGTGGTCGCGCTGCCGCTGTACACGCACCGCACGCCGTTCGTCCGCTGGGGCGACTGGAGCACCGTGGGGGCCGGCGCGCTACTCCTTGTGCTGCTTGTGCGACTGATCGTGGAAACACGACGATCCACAGCTATTTTGTAGCAGTTGAGGGGAATGTATGGTATCATGGAAAGCGTTGTACGCGTCTTTGCACCCACCAACAGCCCCATGCAACTCACCGCCCCGCTGATCCTGGCCTCGCAGTCGCCCCGCCGCCGCACGCTCCTTGCGCAACTGAACCTGTCGTTTATGGTGCAGGTGAGCCCGGCCAACGAGTTTATGCGCGAGGTGCCGCCGCCCGCCGACTACGTGGAGGAGCTGGCGCTCCGGAAGGTCCGACCCGTCGCCGACGACCATCCCGAAGCCCTCACGCTGGCCGCCGATACCGTGGTGGCATTGGACGACGACATCCTCGAAAAGCCCGCCAATCCCGCCGCTGCCCGTCAGATGCTGCGGCGCCTGAGTGGAGAAACCCACACCGTGTACACCGGCCTGGCGCTCATGCACCGCGCCTCGGGCCGGGTCGATGCCGAGGTGTTCTCCACCGACGTCACCATGGCGTCGCTCTCCGACGACGAGATTGACGCATACGTCGCAACGGGGTCGCCGCTGGATAAAGCCGGCGGGTATGGCATTCAGGACGCGATGGGGCCGCTGTTCGTTGAGCACATCGCTGGCGACTACTACACCGTCATGGGGTTGCCGCTGCGTGGACTGTATCAGCTGTTGCGTCGCTCGTTTGGAGATTTGGTGGCGTGGTAGTGGGCCGGTGCCCGCGGGCCTCTTCTGCAAGGGGTGGGATCCCATCCGGGCGTGCTTCGGTACACGGGCACGACCGTAGCGTACCCATCAACCGTTCTGGCTGTATGTCGGCATCAAGCACGTTGGAGTTGCAGCACCGCCTGTCCAAGCGCGTCCGTTCCACCCCACCGAGCGGCATTCGGCGCTTCTTTGAAATTGCCGCGACCATGGACGACGTCATATCGCTGGGTATTGGCGAGCCCGACTTTGTCTCGCCGCCCGCGGTGATGCAAGCGGGCCACGCGGCCCTCGAAGCCGGCGCAACGAGCTACACGGCCAACGCCGGCCTGCGGGAGCTGCGCGACCTCATCGCCGACGACCTCGACACCCGCCACGGCGTGCGCTACGATCCCGAGCATGAGGTGCTGGTGACGGTGGGCGTCAGCGAGGCGATGCAACTGACGATGCTGTCGCTGCTCGATCCGGGCGACGAAATCCTAATTCCTGAGCCGTGCTTCGTGTCGTACGGCCCAACCGCCACGTTTGCCGGGGGCGACGTTACCTACGTGCCGACCTCTGTAGACACCAACTTCCAGGTCACTGCCGAAGACCTGCAGCCGCACATCAGCGACCGCACGAAGGTGCTCTTTCTTGGCTACCCCAACAACCCGACGGGCGCGGTGCTCCGGCGCGAGACGCTGGAAGACATCGCTGCGCTCGTCATCGAACACGACCTGCTCGTCATCTCCGACGAAATTTACGACCGCCTCGTCTACGGCGACGCGCACGCCGCGGGGCACGTCTCGGTGCCGGCGCTCGACGGGCTGCGCGAGCGCACGGTGCTGCTGGGCGGCTTCTCGAAGGGCCACGCCATGACCGGCTGGCGCGTGGGGTATGCGTGTGCGCCGCGTCCGCTGCTGCGCGGGCTCTACAAGGTGCATCAGTACATGGTGATGAGCGCGCCCACCATCAGCCAGCACGCTGCCGTGGCTGCCCTCCGCGACTCCGGCGACGATGTGGAGGCCATGCGCCAGTCCTACGACGAGCGCCGCCGCACGATTGTCGATGGCCTCAACGCCATGGGGCTGCCCACCTTCGAGCCGGAGGGCGCGTTCTACTGCTTCCCAGACATTACCTCCACCGGCCTGTCGTCCGAGCAGTTTGCCCAGCAACTCCTCGAAGAAGAGCACGTGGCCTGCGTGCCGGGCGATGCCTTTGGGCCAAGCGGCGCGGGGTACGTCCGCTGCTCGTACGCCACCGGGCTCGACGACATCAAAGAAGCGCTTGTGCGCATGGAGCGCTTCGTGGCGCGCCACCAATAGTCCCTTGCTCCTCGCTTGCTGCTGGTATGCTGCTTCCTTTGCTTGGCACCACCGCCCTGGCTGCATTGCTGCACGGATGGATCGGCTGGCCCATGACCGCCGTCGCGGGCCTCGCGGGCGGCGCGTGGGTTGTTGACCGCGGCTGGCTGGTGGGCGGCGGCGCGGGGCTGCTGTCGTGGAGCGGCTGGGTCGTGTACACGTTTGTGGTGGCCCCGGCACCTACGCGCGAACTGCTGCGCATTCTGGGCACGCTTTTTGGAAACATCCCCGGCGCGGCGGTGGTTGGGGCGACGGTTTTGCTGGGTGCCGTTCTGGGCGCCACCGGCGGATGGATCGGCAGCGAGACCGCCCGCTGGATGAAGCACCGATCCGTTGCGGCATAGTCCTCTCACTTTGTATCCGTTATTGCAATGAAAAAATACTCCGATAGCGACCTGGCCACCCTCATCGAGCGCGTCGATGCGCTCGGGGGCTATCTTTGACGTCTCCGGACGCCGGGACATCATTGAAGAGCTGAACCACGAACGCCTCGATCCGACCTTTTGGGACGATCCCGACCGCGCCCGTACGGTGGAGCAGCGCATTGCGCGGGAGCAGGAATGGATTGACGCGTGGGAAGCGCTCAAAGAACAAGCGGAGACCATCGAGACGCTGCAGCTGCTTGCTGCCGAAGAAGGCGAAAACCTGAGCGACGAGATTCAGGCGGAGGCCGAAGCGCTCGAACGCGACTTGGAAGCGCTGGAGCTGAAGAGCTTGCTCGACGACCCCGACGACGAGCGGGACGCCATCCTCACGATCAATCCAGGAGCGGGTGGCACCGAGAGCCAGGACTGGGCCGAGATGCTCTACCGCATGTACGCGCGCTGGGCCGAGAGCCACGGCTACGAGATGGAGCTGCTGGACCATCAGCCGGGCGACACGGCAGGCATCAAGAGCGTCTCCCTAAGCATTGCAGGCGACTACGCGTACGGCTACCTGAAAGGCGAGAGCGGCGTGCACCGGCTCGTGCGCATCTCGCCGTTCGACTCCGAGAGCCGCCGTCACACCTCGTTCGCCAGCGTGTTTGTCTACCCGGAGGTAGATGACAGCATTGAGGTGGATTTGAGTGCCGGCGAGATGGAGCTACAGACGTTCCGTTCGGGCGGCAAAGGCGGCCAAAACGTGAACAAGGTGGCAACCGGCGTGCGCCTCATCTGGAACGGACCGCTATCGAACGGCGAAGAAATTGAGGTGGTGGCCGAGTGCACCGAAGAGCGTAGTCAGCTGCAGAACCGAAACCGCGCCGAGACGATGCTAAAAAGCCGCATCTACCAGGCCGAGCGCGCGCTGCAAGAGGAAGCGAAAGCCGAGCGCGAGAGTCAGAAGAAGAGCATCGAGTGGGGCAGTCAGATCCGCTCGTACGTGCTGCATCCGTACACGATGGTCAACGACCACCGCACGGAGACGAAAGTATCGGACGCGCAGGCCGTGCTCGATGGCGACCTTGATGCGCTCATTCAGGCGTGGCTTACGCACGGACGGAAGGACCGCGCCCCGGCGCCGGTGGGCACGACTTGAGAAGTGGCCGGCGCGCTGCGTATGTTGTACCGGCGTTTCTTTCCGTTCTCCCACTCTCGAAGTGCCGCCCCTCATGCCTCAGGTTGCGCTTTCCAGTCATCTTGTGCACCTTTTGCCGTCGCTCCCCGAGCAGCAGCGGCAGAAGGTGGTGCAAGCGCTCAAGAAAATTCATCATGATCAGTTCGATAGCGGGCTGCGGGTGAAGAAGCTGCAGTCGCGGCCGGAGGTGGCCGTGTGGGAGGCCCGCGTGAGCGACGCCGGGCGCTTGCTATTTACCTACGGACGCCATGCCGACCGCCGCTCGGAGGAGCCCACGCTAACCGCTCACTGCTGGACGGTGGTGATGGATCACGACGACGTGCCGCGGGAGCTGCGCCGCAAGGCGTTTGACGTGCCCGAGGCCATGCAGTGGATCCTGGCTGACGAGGTGGATGCCTGCACATGGACGGACACGCTGCCCGACAATCCTGCGGCCGACCTGGAGGCCATCGAGCGCGATTTTTCGGCCGCGGAGCGCTGGAACGCGCTAGGCGCCCTCTCGGATGAGTACGACCCGACACTCACCGCGCCCCCCGAAAATCTCCCCTGGTACCTGGAGAGCCCCGCCATTTTTGAGGAGTGGGCCGATGCGAATGAGATTCCCGCCGAGCTGATTCTCTCGGATGAGCAGGTGCACCTGCTGCATCAGCCGCTGCCCACATTTTTGAACGGGCCGGCGGGGAGCGGCAAAACGACGCTCGCGCTGTACCGGCTGTTGGTGCTTCAAGAAGAAAATCCCGACGCGCCGCTCGCGTTTGTGACGCACAACCCGCGGCTTGTGGTGCATGCGCAGGAGCTGTACGAGGCCCTCCCCGAACGACCGGCCGATGCACGTCCGGTTGACTTTAGCACCTACCAGGCGCTGGTGGCTGAGAGCCTCGGGTGGTCCGATGACCAGCTGCAGCGTCGCATGGCCCATCCGAATCGGCTTCGGTTTTTCCTCTCGCACTTTCCACTGAGTAGCACCGAAAAGCAGCTTTTTGCGCAAGACATTCGGGCTGTTATCAAGGGAATGTTGCCGCTGCAAGACACGCCGGCCCGCGCATCGGACGTGTCGCCGCTGCTGCCGCGCGAGGTGTATCGGTCGATGCCTGAGGGCTGGGCCGCGGTGCCAAAGGCGCGGCGCGATGAGGTGTACGACCTGGCCAATAAGTATCAACAGGATCTAGCGGACCGCGAGCAGTGGGACGACCAGGATGCGGCGACGCATGTGCTGTG
This sequence comes from Salisaeta longa DSM 21114, assembly GCF_000419585.1. NCBI lineage: Bacteria > Pseudomonadati > Rhodothermota > Rhodothermia > Rhodothermales > Salisaetaceae > Salisaeta > Salisaeta longa. Next base: position 962,899 of record NZ_ATTH01000001.1, on the reverse strand, counting down.
CCGGTTGTTGGACGGCACCGCGCAGCGGCGCTATCGGGGGCTTGTGCTCGACGAGGTGCAAGACTTAACCGAGAAGCAGTTGCGGGTGGCGCTGGCTACGCTTCAAGAAGGCTATCGCGACCGGTTGCTGCTGGCGGGCGACCCCACACAGACGCTGGGCGGATCGGGCTTTGGCTGGCGCATGCCCCGTGCCATCTTTCACGAGCGCGGGTGGCCGGTGCCGGAGCCGTACACGCTGCATCGGTCGTACCGCGCCACCGCGCCCACGCTTCGTCTTCCGCAGGCGCTGGCCGAGCTGCTGAAGGCGCAGGGCGGCGAAGTGGTCGCGCTCGATCCCGAGCAAGCCCGCGCGCAGGGTCCGCCGCCGGTGCGCACGGCCCCGAGCGAAGCGGTAGACAAGGCCCTGTCGGAAGAACGCCCCAACGTCTTGATCCTTACGGACACCGAATTGCGGGCGGCGCGGCTGCGTGAGCGGCTGGGGCATCCGTTTGTGTGGTCGGTGGCCGAGGCGAAAGGCCTGGAGGCCGACCACGTGGTGATGTATCGGATGGACGATCAGCTGCAGGATCAAGCGGGCGCCGCACCGGCCGACCGGGAGTCCATCCGGCAGACGAACCGGCACATCTTGCGCCTGCACTACGTCGCCGCGACGCGCGCGCGAAGGAGCGTTACGGCGGTGGTCGATCCGGACCCCGTACACTCGCTGTGGGACACCGACGCGGTGGCGCCCACCACGAGCACGCTGGCCGACTTCCGGCCCCCGTGGGCGGGCGACCCGACCGGCGAGGAGTGGCTGGAGCGCGCCCGCTACTACCGCGACCGGAACCAGTGGGCGCAGGCGGCCGAGGCGTACCGCAAGGGCGGCCGCGACGACTGGGCGACCATCTGCACGTGGTTTGCGAGTCAGCACCAGCCGAGCGAGGAGGCCTCCCGCGATGCGTCGGTAGCGATGACGCCCGCGCAGGCCGAGACGCTCTCGCCCAAGCAGGCGGCGTTTGTGCTGGAGCACGGCGGCGGGGCGGCCGATCGTCCGCTACGGATTGCCTTGCTGCGGCGCGCCGGACGCACGGCGGCGGCCGACCGGCTGCAGGCGGCCCTCGACGAAGACGAAGGGCGCTTCGCCGCGGCGGCCGCGTATTATCGGGCCCAGGGCAACCACATCCGGGCGGCGCGCCTGTGCCAGCAGGCGGGTGCCTACGAGGACGCGGCCCAGTGCTACGCCGATGCCGGACAGTGGGCGCGGGCGGCGGAGTGCTATCAGACGGTGGAGGACTGGCGGGCGGCGGCCGCGTGCTACCGGGCCGATAGCAAGTGGCTCGCGGCGGCTCGGCAGTTCGAGAAAGCCGGGGCCTGGCACGAGGCCGCCACCGACTACGAGAACGTGAGGCAGTGGGACGCGGCGGGGCGCTGCTATGAAAACGCCGAGGCGTGGCACCTCGCGGGCGACGCGTACCGACGGGCGGCGGCATGGGATGCGGCCGCGACATGCTACGATGCCGCCGATGCGCCGCGTTGGGCCACCATCTGCTCGGCGCTTTCCACCCATGGCCCCACCAACGAGGCGCTCGAAGCCATCCGGCACGCTCACGAATCCCTCACGCCCAAGCAGGCAACGTACCTGCTCACGCTCGACTGCTCGGCCGGGGCGGTGATGCGGGCCTGGCTGCGCGCCTGTACGGGCGCGGCGGTGGAGAGCGTTCGGGTGGGCAACCTGCGTTACAACGGCGGTGGCTGGTACGTGTACGACCGGTGGGATCCGGATGAGGGCGTGGTAGAGGAAAAGGTGCAGGGCGCCGACAACGTGCCGGACGTGCTGGCTGCCGATGCCCCGCGCGCCCGCCGTCGTCACAGCCGCCGCCGCGCGTAACACAACCCGGTCGTTGCGTGTCTGCTTGTATGCAGGGCGTGTGTAGATTGGCGACGGATCAACCAACCATTGTATCATCACTCCATCCTATGTACCATGCCATTAGCTGAGCGAAGCATCGACCAGCTCCACAACTGGCTCAACGCCGGTCACGAATTTACGCTCGATGATATTTCCGAACGCCTTGAGGTGTCACGCCGCCACGCGCGCCGGCTGCTGAGCACACTCGACGACATGGGCTATACCGTGAAGGAGCGCCGCGAGGGCCGTAGCAAATACTTTTCGTACGCCTCGTCGGCCCGCAGCATGACGACGAAGGTGGACCTTCAGGAGCGCGAGCTGCAAGCCCTCATCATCGCCGCGTACGCCGCGCGGCCCTCGCTCCGAAATACGCCGTTTCTTGCCGACTTGCAGCATGCCATCGAGCAGCTGGTGGAGGCCGCCGGGCCGGTGTACAGCTTCGAGCCGGAGTTTCAGAACGATCTGTGGCACTTCGATTCGAGCAATGCCAGCACGTTCGATCCGGACATTTGGGCAACGGTGGTGCAGGCGGCCAACGAGCGCAATACGCTGGCCATCGACTACTACTCGGCGTCGTCGCGCACCCTATCGGAAGGCCGTCGCATCGATCCGCTGGTCGTTGCCGAGCAGGGCCAAACCTGGATGGTGACGGCGTACTGCCACAAGCACCAGGCCGTTCGCGACTTTGCGCTGGCGGGCATTCGGGCGGCCGCGCCTACCGGGGCATCGTTCATGCCGCCCCGCGACTTCGATCCCGAGACGCATTTCGCGGACCGCTTTCACGCGCTGAAGGGCGAAGGCACGCACCGGGTGGAGCTTACGGTGGCCGCCGACAAGGCGCCGTACTTCCACCGCAAGCAGTACCACCCGTCGCAACAGATTGCGCAGGACACCACGGAGGAACCGGCCACGGTGACGTTTGAGGTGTCGAGCCTCGACGACATTGCGGCCTTTATCCGGTCGTGGGGCCCTGGCATAACGGTAGAAGCCCCCGCGGCCCTCGCCGCGCGCCTGAAGTCCGAGGCAGCAGCCATGCATGCGGCCTACAGCGACGCGTCGTGACCCGGCCCTGCGATGCGCCTCGCCGATCAGTTCAGAATCCTGAAGCAGCGTTCCACAAAGCGGGTGCGCTCCGGTAGGTGATTGGGCATGTAAGGCGAGCCGTCTTTGTTAAGCTGCCGGAACCAGTCGTCCGCGAGCCGCGGCTTTCCAACGTCGTCGAATCGTTCGACCTCGTCATCTTCGTCCTCCAGCAGGGCTCCCTCAACCTCGATATCAGCATAGAGATCGACGTATCGGTGCAGTTGAAGGCGCCGCAAAAAGACCCACTGCTGCCGAACCGCCCGGCGCCAACGGTGCATGTGGCGCAGGTAGATGAGCGCGCCCGCCCGACGCACTTCCACCGCCCACCGGCGATGAAAGGGCGCAACGTGCCGCTCGCGGATGACAAAAGAGAAGTCATCGCATAAGAGGGTACGCGGGTAGGGAGACGGAATGGGCTGATCGACATCCGGCAGCCAGGCGGAGGTCTTGAACAGCTGATAGAGCGCTAGCATCTGTGCACATGCGTGCTCCAACGACACTTTCGGTGTTATAGGCCGTAGGGCTCTCGACACGCACCACTGGTCTTCCGCGCAGGGGTCTTCTATAGAGCCTCCTGTACGATTGTATAAGGTCAAGCGATACAGCGGGTCGCGGTCGCAGTTGAAGGGCAGCACGATCACTGTGCCAACAATGGCGTGCGCCAGTGGAATGCGCCCGTAGGTTCCTGAATGGGTGTAGCCAAGCATCCACGGTTCGTGATCCCAGCACGCCCCGGCGCGGCGCGAGAGTTCTTTCAGGTAGGGGTCGCTAAATTCGTACAGGTTGCGGCTTATAAATCCCATAGCGGTGCGGGGGGTGGATAGATAGCGTACGCACCATCCAACATAGCAGCGCTTGCGGGCCCACCGGACCCAGTACGTCTGGTGTCATCTCGCCCGTTCGTTGATTATCTTCTAATTAGGCCCTGTGGGACATCCTATGAGGGCCGTTTCATTCATTGCACACCTAACAGCTATCGATCTATGCTCATCCGCGCGTACGGTACATTTTGGAACCCAGAAATTGTGGACTGGGGAAGCGTTGGCCGCTCGAATAAAGGATCGCTGCCCGGGGAGGTCCGCATTGACGGCGAAACCTACACGATCGACTTTTGGGAAGGCAAAGGCATTTACGTCTTGCACGACAACTTCCAAACGGTGTACGTGGGGAAGGCCTTTGGCACGGATCTGGGCAAGCGGATTCGCGATCACCTGACGGATCGGCTGACGGACCGATGGGATTCCTTTTCGTGGTTTACGCTGTCGACGGTGAACAAGACCTACGCAAACTTGCGGGCCCCGGGGAAGCGGCATCTTGCGCCCGAGACGGTGAACGACACGCTGGAGGCATTGGCCATCTTGATCACGGATCCGCCGCTGAACCGCCGCATGGAGGGCATTCCGGACGCGTATGAGGCTGAGCAGGTGGAAGACGGCGCGCCGCGCGCGCTCCGCTCGTACCTCGAAGAAATCCTGGAACGGATGGATTGAGCGCCGCTGGAGACGTCAGCGGGAGGCGAGCCGCTGATGGTTCAGGTGATTCTTTGGGTAGGTGCGCACCTGCGCGGCCAGCGTGCCCCATCAGCACACACGATCGTGTCAGCGTGAAGACCGAGCGGGCGTCGTGCATCGGACGTTTGGTGTCTGGTGGGCGTCGGGGGAGGCGTATCCTCCGGGTGTACTTCGAGCAATTGCTTGCACCAACCCCCGCATGCGTATGTCGACCGCCCCCGATGCCTCCACGCCCAACGCCTCCTCCCCTGATGAATCGCTGCCTCCCGATGACGCACCGACCGACGAGCCAACCGACGACGAGTCGCTCCCGGACGGTTGTCAGAAGAACGGGTGCTTTACCAATGGCTGTGCCACCATCTTGGCGCTTTTGGTCGTTCTTGCAATTATTGGCCACCTGACCGAAGACAGCGAGTCGTCCGCTGACGCCTGCGCTACCGTGGAGGGCGTGTACGTGGGGACGTACAGCGGAACGTCGGCATATGGGATGGAGCGCGGGGATGTGGGCCTGATGGTGGAGTCGGACTGCTCGTACATCGTCACGATGGATGGGCAGCAAATGGGCGACAACACGCTCGACAAGCTGTCCACCGACCGCTACGCGTTTGCAAGTGACGTGACGGTGCGCTTCTCCGGCGGATCGGGCGGTGCCCCGACGGCGGCGTCCTGGGTCGAGTCCGGGAACGGCTACCGGGTGCGCTACACCCTGCAGCGCGTAGAGTGATGGCTGCTTGGTGCGTCAACTGTGCAGCCCGGCACACGAAGCCCAATGGCTGTCCGAATCATCGAAGCTTCTTTTTCACCAAACCAACGATTTGCCATGAACGAAAACTTTATCCCCGTCGGCGAGGAGTATCCGCACCACAATCACCTTGTGCACCGGGTGCTCCGCGACGTAGCGCTCGACGATCCCGGGGCTACCATCGACCGGCTGGCGCACTTCGACGACGCCCTCGCATTCCTCGGATCCCTCTGCCAGCGCGTTGAGCAGGTGTGCGGCCTGCGCCGTCCCATGTTCTTCCATCCGGCGTTCATGCCTGCTCAGCCGCAAACGATTGCGGGCCGCCGGGCGGTCACCGTGCTGATGCCCCCGGCCTGCTTTCCCACCGAGGCCCACTTCGTGGCGATCGTGGAAGGTCGTCCCGAGGACGCCGATGCCCCTGACACCGAAGCGCGCGCCTCGGGCGGCGCCTCCCCCAGTGTGCCAGCAGTGCCCGATGAAGGGTGGGGCGACGCGCCCCAGGCTACGTCCGGCCGGTACTTCACGCTAGAACACGTGATGGCCGTCGACGATGCCCCGCCGGACACCATGCTGTGCGAGTGGCGCAGTGGAGCGCATGTCAATTACGGCCCGGGGCCCGAGCCCTGCCACGACGCGTTTGCCGAGGCCATTGCCCGCGTGCTGTCCAACGAGAGCTAACGCCCGCAGCAATCGCCGGATCTGCACCGGGCCATCCGCTACACGGTTGACGAAAGGATTGGTCCGTTGTATACTTCACCGTATCATCATCCATGAAAGCGCTTTTCGTTCGCTCGTTATAGGCGGCGGAAAGCACGTGCCCCCTTCAACCAGCGCTGCAGGTGCCATGAAAATCGAAATGACGACGCTCGACTTTCTCGATCGGGCGGTTGAACTCTACCCCGATGTGCCGGGCATTATTGCCCACGACGGCACCACGTACACGTACGAAGCGGTGCACGCGCGCGTCAATCAGCTGGCGCATGCGCTGGCCGACCGCGGCGTAGGGCCCGGCGACCGCGTCGCGCTGCTAGCGCCCAACACGCACTACTTCATCGAGACCCTGTACGCCACCAACACGCTGGGCGCCGTGTTCGTACCGCTAAATTACCGCCTCACGCCCAGCGATTATCGCTACATCCTGAACGACTGCGCGGCGCACACCATCATCGCCGACTACGACTACGCGGACAAGGTGGAGGCGGTGCGCGAGGAGGTCCCCTGCAACACCTTCATCGGCTACCGCGCCGATGCGATTGATGGGGCGTGGGCAGACTACGAAGACGTGTTGGAGGGGCAGCCGACCACCGCACATCCGCGTCCCAACATCAGCGAGGACGACGATGCGTCGATCAACTACACCTCGGGCACCACGGGCGACCCCAAGGGCGTTGTGCGCACGCACCGCACCGAGCACTGGCATGCGCTTGTGCTGGCACATCACATGGAGATTCGCGGCGACGACACCTATTTGTGGACGCTCCCCATGTTTCACTGCAACGGATGGGGCCACACGTATGCCATCACGGGCGTGGGCGGCACGCACGTTTGTCAGCGCACGTTCGATGCGGCCGGCGTCTTTCGTCGCATCCAGGCACACGACGTATCGTTTTTGTGCGGCGCGCCCACGGTGCTTAATGCCCTCATTCAGCACCACGAGGCGGCCGAAGAGGCGGTGGAGACGGAAGGAGCCCGCGCGGTGCGCATCGCCACGGCCGGTAGCGCGCCTGCGACAGCCACGCTGCAAACCATCGAGGAGACGTTTGGCTGGCGCGTGATCCACATCTACGGCCTTACCGAAACCGCGCCCATCATCACGACGAGCAACAGCCCGCGGCGCCTGGCCGAACGGGGCCGGACGCTCAAGGTGAAGCAAGGCGCGGCCACGCTGGGCACCGATATTCGGGTGGTGGACGCCACGGGCCAAGACGTACCCGCCGATGGTGCAACCGTGGGCGAGGTGGTGGTGCGTGGGAATCAGGTGATGGACCGTTACCTCAACAAACCCGACATCACGCGGGAGGCGTTCAACGCGCTGGTGCCGGGCTACTTTCATACCGGCGACCTGGCCACCATCGACGGCGACGGCATGATCGCGATCCAAGACCGAAAGAAGGACATCATCATTTCGGGCGGCGAAAACATCTCGTCCATTGAGGTCGAAGATGTGTTGTACGACCATCCCGCGGTGCAGAAGGCGGCCGTCATCCCGGTGCCCAGCAAAAAGTGGGGCGAAACGCCCAAGGCGGTCGTTGTGCCGCGGGCGGGCATGCACCCCACCGAAGACGACATCATCGCGTTTTGCCGCGAGCACCTGGCGCACTTCAAAGCGCCCACCAGCGTGGATTTTGTAAAGAAGCTACCGGAAACCGCCACCGGCAAGGTGCAAAAGTACGAACTGCGCGAGCAGTACTGGGCCGATCACCAGTCGCGCGTCGGGCAGCAGTAGGGCTTCAGCCATGACCTCCGGCCCCATCGTTCACTTTGGACCCATGGCACGACCAAGGCCCTTCAATCCTCGCGATAATTAGAAGCGTTGAGCTTTTTTGGGACGTTGGGCGTGCAGATGGGCACACCACCCCGAATAGCCTTCGGAACCATCGACGCTCCGTTTTTCATCAACCACTGTTGTCATTGCGAGCGAACGCAGTGAGCGTGGGGGCCGTTAGGTCATGCCGTAGGTGCAATCTCCGCAACAAGGCGTTTCTGCCTGTACACGGAGATCGCCACGTCACTCCCTCTGGTCGTTCCTCGCGATGACAAGAGAGGAATTTGCTGCTTTGGGGCGTTGGGCGTGCAGATGGGCAGACCAACCCGAACAACCATCTGAACCATCAACGTTCGTGCTTTCATCTATCCATTCATGTCATTGCGAGGAGCCAGAGGCGACGCGGGGGCCCTTGGGTCATGCTTGAAAGCGCAATCTCCGCAGTCGAGCAATTTCCGTAACGAGATGTTTGCCTTCGTACATGGAGATCTCACCACGGGCATGACCTCCGGCCCCATCAGAGATATGACCTTCGGCCCCCGCGTCATTCCCTTCGGTCGTTCCTCGCGATGACAAGAGAGGAATTTGCTGTTTTCGTGCGTTGGGCGTGCAGTTTGATCACACCACCCCGAACAGCCATTTGAACCATCAACGCGCGGCTTTTCGCGGACCCTGCAATGTCATTGCGAGGAGTGAGCGGATGCGAACGACGCGGGGGCCTTTAGGTCATGCTGAAAGCGCAATCTCCCCAGCCGGGCACCCTCTCACGCCTGCCAGCCCACCGCACAGAAAAAGCGGGCCGCCGCGCTTGACATTCTCCAGCCGCTTATATACCCGGCAATTGCGTGGTGTTGAATTCAGTGCACAGCCGTTGAATTCAACGCGCATTGCAGACCTAAAATGTCCGCTCAAGGCGGGGGGGCTGCGGCACACGCGTAAAGTGTTCTTTTACATAGGGTTGCGCAAAACGCCTTCATGGCAAATTCATGAAAAGCCATGAAGCAAGCGCGCGTCAGCACAGGGTCTGCGGAAATAACGTATCCGAGCTACGACCAACGGCCTGCAGCGGCCGCACCCGCAGCGACGGGCCTGGCGGCCTCCGGCTTGCCACGCGGGAGTGGGGCGACTACAGCGCCCACTACCGCGCCCCCGGCATGGGCGTCCGCGCCGCGCGCACCGCACCTTCGTCGCAGTAGCGCGCTGCTCGTCTTCCTTGGCGTGGGGCTCGGCGCGCTGGCTCTCGCCGTGAGTGCCGTGTCATGGCAATCGCTGAAGGCCGCGCGGGTCGATCCGGCCACGGTGTTGCGCGCCGAATAGATCTGTCGCTCTTTCCCATCATCCATCCATCTACCCAATCATGACCATTACGCTTCGCTACGTTCACCGGCTGCTCGTCGCATCCGCGCTGAGCCTCCTCACGGTGACGGGTTGCGCCCCTGCCGATGAGGCGCCCACGCCCTTCGCCTGGGCCGAGGCCACCGATTCGCTGACGATCGTCGGCGAGGGCACCGTCTCCCGCACGGGGGCCAACGTGTACGGCACCGCCTACACGCCCGGCGGCGACACGCTCTTCTTCCACACTACCGACCGCGGCGACGGGCAGAGCGGCATCGCCATGACGACGCGCACGGACACCGGCTGGACGGCACCGTGGCCCGCCCCGTTCGAAACGGACGACCATGACGAGGGTCATCCCTCCATTACGCCGGATGGGCAGTACGTTCTGTTCACGTCCGACCGGGCCGGGGCGCCCAACAACGCCGATGAGTTCTACCGCGCGTCCCGGGCCTCGGGCTGGACGGACGTGACGCGCATGACGACGACCGAACGCATCAGCGAGAAGCGCGGCGGTGTGGCCAACGACGGGACGATGTACTACTGGACGTACACCCGCGGCGAAGGCATGGGCTTCTATAGCGGCCAGATGGGCCCCGACGGCGCGATCCGCGACACGGTGGATGCCGATCCGCTGCTCTTTCCGAACGATGGCGGCGAGAACAACCCGTACATCGACCCCGAGAAGCGATTCATACTCTTTGCCACGTGGGGGCGCGACGACGGCTACGGGAAAGAAGACCTGTACCTGTCGACGCGGGAAGGCGACGGCTGGTCGGCGCCCGTGAACCTCGGCCCGGCGGTCAACTCGGACGGCAGCGACACGCATCCGTACGTGACGCCCGACGGCGAGCGGTTCTTCCTCACGTCGACCCGCCTGCGCTCGCCCGCGGACACGTCCGACAACCGGAACCACTACGTCATCCGCACCGACGCCGTGCCCGCTCTCCGCGCGGCGCTGCAATAACGCTCTCTGACCCATCCCCCCACAACCGACCGCTATGCGAACCTTCACTTGCGCCATCCCGCTTCTTCTCACGCTTCTGCTTCCGGTAACGGCCGCCGCACATGCGCGGGCTGCAGTAGGTAGTAGCCGTTACAGCCCCAGTGACAGCCCCAGGTGCACGCGTCCGTTGGCCGGGGTGGCGTCGTCGGTGCTGAGGGCATAGCTGGCCTTCACCAGGCCCAGCGCCGTGTCGAACTGGATGCCGATGCCAAAGCCCGGGTGCCAGCCGCTCGATGCCGCGACACGTTCGATGGCCGGGCGCTGCACGTAGCCCAGATCGCCAAACGCAAACGCATACGAGCGGCGTCCGAGTTGGAGGCGGTGCTCTAATAGCAGCCGCGCGACAACCGTCCCGGAAAAGCGATCCTCGTCGTATCCGCGCAGCGACGACGCCCCGCCGATGCGAAACAAGTCGCTTGGGTCCACGTCGGAAGTCTTGCCTCCATTCCAAGAGGATTGATTGCTTCCGGTAGTGACGCCTGACGGACATTTTGCGCAGCACCCTACATGTACACACGAACGCCTGTCCGCTGCTGCGGGCAGGCGTTTGGTGGTTGGGGGCGTCGCGTGCGTATCTGCTGCGCGGGGTACCCTTTGCAGCGGGCCGTTCGGCTTCGTACATGGAGACGGTATCTTCGGGCAGTGGCATGCATGACCTTCGGCCCTCACGTCCTTTACCATGTTTGGGCTTCGCGATGGCACGGAGGAGTAAGGTTTTTCGGTGCGCCGGGCGGGTAGTTGCGTATACACACTTGGTCGCCCCCCGAATCATGGCAGCTCGTGTTGGCAAGTAGGCGGGACGGGGCACGCCCGGCGCTCGCCGGCACACCCCTGTCCGGGCCTCATATCATACGCTCAGGCAACTGCAGATCGAACGTTGGGCGCTCCAACCGATATAAACCGTTTGTCCGCGCGCCCCGGCTCGTTCAGCCTGCTGCAGTCCCTCGGTTCCCTCCTCCAGAAAGCAACGATTTATATGAGCGTGTTGGACATCATCGCCCGCCTAACCGCCGGTCTTGGCCTGATGCTGGCCAACGCCTTTTTTGTGTCGGTGGAGTTTGCCCTGACCCGTCTGCGGCAGTTCTCCGAAGCGGATATCGAAGACCATGGCGGCCTAGCGCGCGCCTGGGAGATGACCAATCGCCTCGAAATCTATCTGACCGGGTGCCAGTTGGGAATCTCGGTAAGCAGCATCCTGCTAGGTGTTGTCGCTGAGCCGGCTCTCACCTTTCTGCTGCAGCCGGTCTTCGCACGGGTTGGCGTGCCGGCGCCTTACGTTGCCACGGTGTCGGTTGTATTGGCCGTTGTGTTTATCAATCTGGCCCATAAGATTTGGGGGGAGCAGGCCCCGACGTATCTGGGCGTTGAGCGGCCTCTTGACGTTGCACGCGTGCTTGCGCCGATTTTGTACTGGTGGACGAAGGTCACCTATCCGTTCATCTACTTGGGCGATGGGCTTGCCAAGCGCACGCTCGGACTCCTCGGCGTGGACGTCACCCGTTCGTGGACGGAGGACGGCGGCGAAGACGATGAGATCGAGTCACGACACGATATGAAACGCAAGGTTGCCGAGATGCTTGGGCAGGGCGCCCTGAGCGAGGAGCGCCGCCGCGAAGTGATGAATGCGCTTGAGATTGGAGAGCGGCAAGTCGGCGATATCATGATTGCGCGTGATGCGGTTGTCGCGGTTGACGCAAACGCGGCCCCCGGGGGACTGCTTGATACCCTGGCTACGCATGAGTTTGTGCGGTACCCGGTGGTGGAAAACGATGAGCCGTTCGGAATACTGTACGCGCCGGGGCTCTTTCGCCACCTGGAGGCTCTCCGCGAGGGTACGGCCTCGATCGATGCCCTCGTTGCCGAACCGGTAATTGTGGCAGAGGATCTGTCGATCAGTGCTTTTGTCGACCGGCTGCAAGAGGCCAAGCAGGAAGCTGCTTTCGTCTCACGCAATGGTGCGTGGGTTGGGTTTGCAACGGTAACGGACGCCTTTGAGGCGGTGCTTGGCGATCTGGAAGACCCGTTTGACTAGGTGCTGCCGGGGAGGCATTGCAGAGGCGTCCCCGGCCGGGCCGGTCCTTCCGTCGAGCGCTCTACGCACCTGTACGTATAGCCAGCCGAAGCGAACCAGCGGTGGGGGCCTTTAGGTCATCCCGTGGGGGCAATCTCCGCAGCCGGGCAATCTCCGCAACAAAGCGCTTTTGCCTGTACATGGAGATCTCACCACAGGCATGACCTTCGGCCCCATCATAGATATGACCTTCGGCCCCCACGTCACTCCCTCCGGTCGTTCCTCGCGATGACACATTGCTTTTTGTTGCTTTGACACGTTGTGCGTGCAGATGGCCAGACCACCCCGAATAGCCATCTGAACCATCAACGCTCCGTTTTTCATCAACCACTGTTGTCATTGCGAGCGAACGCAGTGAGCGTGGGGGCCGTTAGGTCATGCCGTAGGTGCAATCTCCGCAACAAAGCGTTTCTGCCTGTACACGGAGATCGTACCAGTGGCATGACCTTCGGCCCCATCATAGATATGACCTTCGGCCCCCGCATCCCGCCTGAGACGCTGTGCTGAATAACTACACGCTCTAGTACGTCGACACTTAGCATATTATGCCCTCTCTTACGCCTCGCGCCCGATGGGTCCTCGGTTTGGTTGGTGGATTCGTTCTTGTAAGCATCCTTCTCATCAACACGGTTCCGTTTTTCGGAATGGTCTGGGGCGCGCTCTCGGGGGGACCAGGACTTGGCTTGATCCGCGACATCCGAAGTGATCTGTTGGCGCAGGATCCCTTTGTGCAGACCCTCGCAGCGCACGAGCACGCGGCCCTCCAGCGCTACCGGGCCTCCGGTACTACGGCCTACCAACGTCGGTACCTCGTCAAGGTGAATTTGGCGCCGTTTGGCCTCCCCGGCTTCCATGACGTTTTCGCGGTTCGCGTGCGCACCGACATCGTCAAGACGCAGCCCTACACCGCCTTTCTGGTGCGTCCAGGGGTCGCGCCAAGCGAGAACGATGCCCCGTTTTTCTCTAGACAGTGCGACACGGTCGTTTGCAAGAAGGTCATTCGCGGCCTGGTGGCGTTTGTGCACGGCCTCGTCAATTGGGGTATTCTATCAACGTACCGACTGAACATCACCGAGAGCGATGCTACCTCATCCGTCATGCTTGGCACGACGCCAGTTTCAACAAGCACATGGGCACGTCAGTCCAGAGCGATGCATCGCAATGAAAGAGGAATCTCGTTCACGTCACCCACGCCGTAGCCCTGTACCACATCGCTACAACTGAAGCAACGCGCCCTCCAGGGCGTGGCTGATTTTCTCGTCCTTGCAAATCGCCGTTGCGGCTGTTATCGTATGCTCATGCCTCCGCAAGGCCTGCCCCTCTTCGGAGCGGCCCCCGGCCGTCTGCTGTGCTCCTGCGTAGGGCTGTCATCGCGCTTGTCTCACGTTCCTGTGCTTTTGCCCATGCCGCATCGTTTCACGTTGCATCGTTTCGCGCCGAACCGTCTCGCGCGACGCCTTCGTTCCTGTGCCCGCTCCGGTTGGCACGTGCCCCTCGCCGCGGCCCTGCTGCTTGTGGGCCTGTTACTCGTCGGCCTGCTGCTTCCCATACCTGCCACTGCGCAGAGCAACCCCGACTTCAAACTCGCCTCTAACGGGGTAACGGTAACGTGCGACGCAGCAGACGTGGGCGACACCGGCGAGGTAAACGGCACCGTCTACACCAAACGCCGCGCCTACGAAATCACCACCGACAATGCCGCCACGACCTGCACCAGTGGCATCACCGATATGAGCTACATGTTCTATGGAGCCGACGCGTTCAACCAGGACATCGGCGGGTGGGACGTCTCCAGCGTGACGGATATGGGGGCGCTGTTCTTTGGAGCCACCTCGTTCGACCAGGACATCGGCGGGTGGGACGTCTCCAGCGTGAGGTATATGAGCGGCATGTTCGCTGAGAACGCCGGCCTTTCCACGAAAAACTACGACGCGCTGCTGATCGGGTGGGCCGGGCGGGATGTGAATGCAGACCTTTCCTTCGGCGCCGATGGCCTTCAGTACTGCAATGCCGGGCCGTTTCGCGATCACCTCGCCAATGAGAAGGGCTGGGCCATCAGCGATGCCGGGAAAGCGGCAGACTGTCCTGATAATGCGTTTCCCGCTTCAATCTTTAGCGGACCACTTTCCGGTTCAGGCGTGGCCGATGTCTCGTCCAACGGCACCGTCCTCCTCGGCACCACCGGTGTACGTATTGCCTTCGATGGCGTAAGCGGATCGGGGCGCGTGATTGCGGGGCGCTTCAGCGACGCGCCGCAAAACGCCGACGACATCACCGAGGCCAATATCAGCCCCTACCGGGTGGTGATTGCCGCCGATGCGGGCCTCACTGTCGGCTCTGGCACCGAGGTGCGCTTCGACGTAAGCGCCTTCGGCGGCATCACCGATCCAAACGGCGTGACCGTCTACTCGCGCGCGAACGTCGGTACCGGCACGTTTACTGAACTTCCCACCTCCGTCGAGACGACGGGCAGCACCACCGAACTTGTTGCCACCGTGGATGGATTCAGCGAGTTCGTGTTTGCAAGTAGTACCAATCCGCTCCCGGTGGAACTGTCGGCGTTCGACGCCCGGGCCAGCGGGGAAGCCGTTGCGCTGACCTGGCACACCGCCTCCGAGCAAAGCAACGCGGGCTTCGAGGTGCAGCGGCGCTCGAGTAGCGCGTGGGAAACGCTCACGTTCATCGAGGGCGCAGGCACCACGTCGGCCCCGCAGAGCTACCGCTTCCGCGATGCGGCCCCGCCCTTTGCCGACGTGCTCGTCTACCGCCTCAAGCAGATCGACACCGACGGCAGCGCGGCCTTTTCGCCGGAGGTGGTCGTCCGCCGTGGCCCCGGAAGCGAGGTCCAGCTTGCCGCGCCGTTTCCCAACCCCACGCGGCAGCAGGCCACCGTGCGCTACGTTGTGCCCGGCGGCTCAGCGCAACCGGTGCGGCTGACGGTCTACAACGTGCTGGGGCAGCACGTGGGCACCCTCGTGGATGAAACGCAGGCCCCTGGACGCGAGGAGCTGATCCTCGACGCCTCCGGCTGGGCCAGCGGCGTGTACTTCCTGCGGCTTCAGGTGGGCGAGACCATGCGCAGCCAGCGGGTGACGGTGGTGCGGTAACCAGGCGAGCGGCGGTGCGCCCGTGAGACGGGCAGCGCAGGACACACCAGACCTGTCAGGTTTTGAAGACCTGGCAGGTCTTTGTATGCACCACCAGGACGGCCCTCTTTGCAACCGGAGGGTCGGCAAGGCCGCTGCAGCATCGGTTCGGAAACGCTGCACTGAATTCAGCACCTCCTTCCTGAATCTATGCGTCTCCAACGGGGGCGGTATGGCGGGTTATACGTCGCTGCTTGTGCATGGGCGGTGGATCATGGCTCATGCCTCGGCCTCAACCCTTCGGATATACAGTGACTGAAAAGATCATGGCAGATTCTACCCTTACCCAAAAGGCTATCCTGACGACCCTCGATCGCCTCTACGACTACGCTGTGAACGGTGGCGCGGCGTCCATTGGTCTGGCAACCGCCCCCGACCTCGCCAGTAGCTACCGCACACAGGCGGGTTCCGCCGATGCGGCAGCCCGCAAGCTCGTGCGCTGGCAGACCGGCAAGGCGGCCACTGCGGGCTTCGTGACCAACCTGGGCGGCATTGCGACGCTTCCTGTAGCCGTTCCGGCCAACCTGACGAGCGTTCTCTATATCCAGCTTCGGATGGTGGCAGCCATTGCCGACCTCTCGGGACATGATCTGCAGGACGACCGCGTGCAAACGCTCGCGTTTGCCTGCCTCACAGGCAAGAGCACGGCCGATCTGTTGAAGAGGGCGGGTGTTGTCGCGGGCAAGAAGCTCTACGTGGCAGGCGTAAAACGCATCGCGGGCGCTACGCTGACTAAGATCAACAAGGCGGTGGGCTTTCGGCTGGTTACCAAGTTTGGCAAGACCGGCGTGGTGAACCTCGGCAAAGGCGTGCCCCTCATCGGCGGGATTGTGGGCGGCGGGTTCGACGGCGGCAGCACGTATGCAGTTGGCAAGGCGGCACGGAACCTGTTTCGTCCATAAGCGGCTCTGTACCCGCTTGAGCACTTGCGCGATCGATCCGGTGCGATGGCTGGCTCATGCATCGGCGGGAGCGCCCGCAGGCACCGGCTCCACAGAGCCAAGCCCCAGCGCCGTTTGGGTGCCCAGGTGCAGCGGGGCCACCGCCTCAGCCAACAAGCGCCAGCTCCGGTTTACATCCGGCGTTCCCTCCAAGCGAATCGACCCAACGAGCCCGCCGGTGGGGTGGCGCGTGCCCTGCCGGGCGCTGTAGCGCGAATCCTCGGCCCAGCGCACATCGGTGGTTACCGTTGTGGCATCGCCCAGGGCAAAGAACGCGTCCAGGAGCGTCGTCGCCTGCTGGGGGCTAGGGGGCATGGGGCTGTAGCACACCGCCAGCCCCACGAGGCGACGAAAAAACGCCGCCCCCAGCGCCGGCACCGACACGTCGCCCGGCCCCACCACGCGGCGGCGATGCGTGAGGCGGAGCGGCGTCCAGAGGGCCAGCGTTACCGGGGCATCGGCGTCTGGGCACGGTTGCGGCATCACCACATCGGGCAGGAGGTCGGTGGAGCACGACGGCGGCAGCGTCCACGATGAGCCGTCATACAGCGTCGTGGTCGTCCCGCCGGTATCGAGCACCGCCGCGGTTAATACCGCTCGGCCGCGCCGCCGGCTGCCGCCGGGCTGCTCGGTCCGCGACCCGATGCCGTTGGTGGCGAGCGACTCGAAGGCCGCGCACAGCGCCGGCACCGTCTCAAGCGCCGCCTCCATGAGCGTCAGTTCGATGCCCACTGCATCGCCGGGCGCCACCTGCAGCGGTTGGCCCGGCACGGGCGCCGAGGCCATGCGCATCACAAACGGATGCGGCACGTGGTCGCCCGCCAGGCCCAAGCGCCCCAGCATCCGCTCGTCGTACCCCTTCGGCAGATCCACCGCAGCCCGCGGCGTACGAAAGAGGCGACGATACAGCGACAGGTTGTTGTCGTGGTGGTGCGTGGGCGCAATGCGGTGCAAAAACTCCCCCAGCTGCCCGCGCCACACGCTCGCGGGCGGACTCTTGAGGCGAATCGTCCCCTCGGCCCGATAGGTGAGCCGCAGCGTTGCCGTGCGTGGCGGGGCAAACGACCGCAGGCGTGACAGAAACGAGGGGGAAGCATCGGAGGCAGACATGCAGACGAATCGAATAGACGAAGAGAACGAGTGAAGAACAAACCGCCCCGGCGCAGATCTGCACACGATGCGTTGCGGGCGATCGCAGCACGCGGGCGATGGGGCATCCAGCGGTTCTGGTATGGCTGCCCATGCCGCAGAGATTCGCAAGGGCGCGGCTTGATCTCCGGCGTTCCACGCGCTATTTTGTAAGCATATACGCCTCTCACATTCCCACCCGTCCCGCAGCAGCCTATGGCCACCCCGCAGCCCTACGTCATGCTCATCGCCGTCGGCTTTTCGCCGGCCGTCCTCACCGAAACCGTCTTTGCCATCTACGAGCGCAACCGCGACGTCACGCGCGTGCCAGCGACCGTGCACGTCATAACGACAGGCAAGGGGGAAGCCTTCGTGCGCGCGCTGCTGTTGGGGGAAGACATGCGCAACCCACTCACGTCGCAGCCCTTCGAGGACGCCGCCGACCGGTGGACGCCCTTCTGCACGGAGGTGTTGGGGCTACCAAACGCGGTGCCGCTGCAGATTCATGTGCCCACCGTTGACGAGCAGCCGCTGCAAGATGTGCTGGACCGGGGCGACGATACGCGCTTCGCCAACTTGTGCTACGAGCGCGTGCGCGCCCTCACGGGCGACGACGCGTTGCCGCTGATTGGATCCATTGCCGGTGGCCGCAAGACCATGAGTGCGCATCTCATGACGGCCTTCAGCGTCTACGGCCGCACGGAAGACCGGCTCACGCATATCCTCATGGCCGATACGACGCTGGAGCGTTCGCGCGACTTTTTCTATCCGGTGCCCGGCACGCCCGAATACGCACGGCAGGTTGCGGCCCTTCACTTGGTGGAAATTCCGTTTCCGCGGCTGCGGGGCACGTTGGGCGACGACGTGTTGGACGTGGCCGATGAAGCAGACGACAACCACTTCGAGGCCCTGCGCGATGCGTTGCAGCCGCAAGCCCTCAGGCGCAGCGACGTAGACGCGGTGGAACTGAAGATACGCGACCGCGAAGCGCCGGTGCTTGTCTTTAAGGATGCGTCGGGCGAGGTGCTGGCCCGCTGCCCGCTCACCCCCAAGCATGCCGCCACCCTGGGCGTATTTGCCGAACTGCACGCCCAGCACGCCGGTCCCGTACCGGCGCCCGCGTTCTATGCGGCAGAGAACCGGTCGACCATCGCGGCCCAGCGCAGGGCCCTCGCCGAGCAGTGCGGGCGCTACGAGCCGCTGGCGCCCTGGCACGACACGACCGATGTGAGCCAGGCCCTTAGCGACCTGCGGAACCGCCTGCACGCGGCGCCCATCGCCGAACGCATGTTTGCCATTGAAGGCATCACCGGGGCGACGCATCGCTACGATTGGCCGGGCGCGCCCCCGCCCTTTGCGGTTGACCTGGCGCGGCCCACGGCGGGGCGCTGGCCCTTCAAGCATCTGACGCACACGTAAGCGGTTGGCCGCGTACCGGCGGCGGACTTCAGCAGCGGGGCAACTGGTCGGGGTTGCGATAGCAGGTGAGCACCGTGCCATCCTCTAAGGCCGCCACCACCACCTGCACGCCGTTATCGGTGGCAGGCACCGCGGCAAAGCGCTGCACCTCCTTCCGCCCCAATACGAAGTGAACAGCGCCGCGGGTGTGCAGCACGCGGCCGTAGCGCAGTGCGCGCACCACCTGATCGGTTCGTACCTGGCGCTCGTACATGCGGGTGATGGCGTGGCTGCTGAGGCGATAGGTGCCGGAGGCCTTGGGGTAGTAGGCCCGGTCGATGGTCCAGCGTGTCGTAGAAATGTGCATGGCGTATTGCAAGCTATGGGGAAAGAAAGCGGAACGGCACGGTCGGTTGTGCCGCATGCCCTCCCACGGGGGCAAGCGTGCAGGGTCGCACGCGCTGCAATCAGCCGGCCGCCGTTGAATTCAGATCGGCCCTTCTGAATTGCCAACCGGGCGACTCGGGCGGCTCGTGCCCATATCCCTTCCCGATCGTAGCCCACACCACCCCAACCTATCCGATTGTTATGGCCCACTGCTACCCCGCCCCCGACGACTGGAACATGCTGCGCACGCCGCTGACCACCGGCGAGCGGTGGCTGGCCGAAACGCTCATCGAGCGGCTGCCGGACGACTGGAAGATTTACCTGCAGCCCCACGTGGGCGGCACGCGCCCCGATGTGGTGCTTGTGCATCCGCGCGCCGGTGTGCAGGTTCTTGAGGTGAAGGATTACCAGATGAGCGCGTACAAAATTACGGCCGACGGATGGTACGTAAAAGATGGGACGGAGCGTCATCCCATCGGCGACCCGGTCGATCAGGCCGATGGGGCGCGCCGGGCGCTCTTCCAAACGCTGCTTCCGCCGGCGGGGCAGGCCCAGTCGGAAAATACGAAACTGTTTGGGTTTGCGCGGGCCGGGGTGTTTCTCACGCGGGCCTCGCGGAAGGCCATTGAGGGCGTGCGCGACCGGATGTACGAACGGCATGGATCGCAGGCCCGGCATTACGGACTGGCCAGCCGGGCCACGTTGGCGACGGACGACCTCTCCACCCTCATTCCCATTCTGGGGTACGCCGTGGGGACTCCCAGCCAGCACGTACGCACGATCGAGGACGTCTTTGCCTCCATCGGCATCGAGCGGCCCTGGCACGAGGTGCTACACCAGCAGTTGCACCCCACGCCCGACGAGGTGCAGCAAAACCGTCCGCTACAGCTCACACCCCAGCAGCAAGCAGCGGCTCGCAGCACAGCCCATCGCCTCCTGATTACCGGCCCTGCGGGCAGCGGCAAAACCTTGGTGTTGGCGCGCCGCGCCGCCCGCGCTCTCCTGCGGGAGGATGCCACCGTGCTCATGCTCGGCTTTAACATCACCCTGTGGCATTATGTGCGCGACATGGTGGCCCGTGCCGTGCGAGGGGTCGTTCGTGAGGGCCAGGTGTTTACCGCGTCCGAGCGCCGCGCCATGGGCAAAGCCGAGCTGCGCCGCCGCATCAACGATGAGCTGGCCGCGCGCTACACCCGCGCCATGAATGGGCTCATGATAATCCACTACCATCGCTTCGCGTACAATCTGCTGAAGTCCATTGGAGTAAATTTTGACAACGAGGACGAGGATGAACGCGCGTTACACGAGTACCTGCTTGAGCCAGAGAACGCAAAAAATATTCGCCATGCCGTAGAAAAAGGCGAGATATTTGGGCCTTACGACGTGCTGCTCGTTGATGAAGGGCAGGACTGGGGCGCTGATTGGATGCGAAGCCTCGATCCGGTGCTTACGGATGATGTACGCGTGGCCATGGCAGCCGATGCCCGGCAGCGCATATACGGGCATGCCGTGAACGCGGCCGCCGAGCACTTCCGTGAAGCCCCCACCACGCACGCGCTAGAGGGCACCGCCCGGGTACCGCCGGCGCTGCACGATGCCCTGAACGCGGTGGCGCATACGTGGCCGCCGCCCGAGGGCACAGCGCCCGTGCTTACCGAAGCCCAGCAGCTAGCGCTCGACTTTGACGACCGTCCGACCCCAGAAGCCGTGTGGACCGTCGCGGCCCCCGATCGGCTGCTGGATACCGCCGTTGCCATTGCGCGCAAGCACATCCATCACGGCATCAACCCGAGCCAAATTGCCATGTTGGTGGATACCCACGCCACCGGATTGGTGCTGGAAGAGCGCCTGCAAACGGTGAACCTGGATCCTTGCACGGTGTGCGTTGAAAATCCGGACGAAGACAAGTCGCGCAAGCACGCCTTTTGGTCGCTCGACCCACGCCTGAAGGTGTGCACCGTGCACAGCTTTAAGGGCTGGGAGGCCGACGTGGTGATTGTGGTACTTCCCGCGGTGCCGCCCGCGCCGCGCGATCGGAAGCGCCTGCACGTAGCGCTTACCCGCACGCGGGCCGTCGTGGAGGTGGTGGCACCGGGCCCGTCGCTGAGCGATGCCGTAGGGTCGTTTGTACACGAAGCCAACGGGTGGACGTACCGGCAAGACGTAGAGCTGATGCCCCACCTGCCGCCGGCCCTGTGCCCGCCCGCTCGCCGGCGCCGCCCGCCGGTGGGCCTGCGAGCGGTCCGCTAACTTGCGTTGGAGGGCCAACCAATGCCAAGAGCAGAGGGGGCAGTCTGGATGCGTTGCGCGTGCAGATGGGCAGACCACCGCGAACAACCATCTGAACCATCAACGCTCCATTTTTCATCAACCACTGTTGTCATTGCGAGGAGCGGAGCGACGTGGGGGCCTTTAGGTCATGCTGAAAGCGCAATCTCCGCAGCCGGGCAATCTCCGCAGCCGGGCAACCCTCTGCGCCCGTCAGCCCACCGCGCACAAAAAAGCGAGCCGCGGCGCTTGACATTCTCCAGCCGCTTACATACCCTACTCTCGTGTGATATTGAATTCAGTGCACAGCCATTGCATTCAACGCGCATTGCAGACCTCAAATGTCCGCTCAAGGCGGGGGGTCTGCGGCACACGCGCAAGGTGTTCTTTTACATAGGGTTGCGCAAAACGCCTTCATGGCGGCTTCACCAAAAGCCATGAAGCAAGCGCATGCTAGAACAGGGTCTGCGGAATTAACGTATCCGAGCTACGACCAACGGCCTGCAGCGGCCGCAACCGCTGCCTTTCGCACCGGTATTCACCTCTCCTTCAGGTACCGTCGGAAGTCTTGCCTCCATTCCAAGAGGATTGAAACCCATTACGGCGCTGGTCGCGACGCCGCTTACTACGGCGGCGTGTCGGAAGTCTTGCCTCCATTCCAAGAGGATTGAAACCGCCATCTTCAAGGCCATTGACCCGATCAAGGAAAGATGAGTCGGAAGTCTTGCCTCCATTCCAAGAGGATTGAAACACGGTGATGTCCTCCTTGGCGGAGAACAGAGTTCCTTCGAAGGTCGGAAGTCTTGCCTCCATTCCAAGAGGATTGAAACGCGTCTTTAGGAGCGTGCTCTTTGTACCACTGCACTGCTTTCCGGTCGGAAGTCTTGCCTCCATTCCAAGAGGATTGAAACGGATCGTGCTGGCCCTGAAACTGTACAGTAGCTATGCCTGAGAGGGGTGACGGCTGCGACCTAACAGTCCCCCAAGGCGCTTATTTGGCTACGATGCGGCCTGGTACTGTATGTATTTGACTCGTCACTCGTATCCCAAAAACTTTTCACCCCTCATAAAACCGTTATTGCAAAAAATAAATGCTCGGACGTTTGGGTCGTCTATCTGCGCAAGACATGTGCGTGAAGAAGCGTACGAGCTGTTCTAATTTGCAGTGATACTCTATTGCGTCAAGCACAGCGGCGACGCGTTCAGGGGCATTGCCTACCTGCTACTCACAGTCCTGTGTAACTGGGAAGCAGCGCTTAGGTAGTGGTGTTGGCTTTGTACATCTGGCAGCGCAGCCCCCAGGGTGCGTATCGAATTCAGCGCACGACGTATGAATGATGCTGCTGCCGCTTGAAAATCAGCGACACGATCGGAGAACTCGTCGCCCCGTAGGAGGGCGTGATCGTTCGTTGACAGACCATCGCCGCTCGCGCCATGTCGCACGCCCCTGCATCCCTTGCGCCCACCCCGTCGCCCACTCGTTCGCGCACCGCTGCCAATAGCACCGTGCGGCCGAGCAAAGGCATTCGTCGCACCCTCTACGTTGACACCGCTGGGGCCGTTGTGCGAAAGCGCAGCCAGCACTTCATCGTTGACGTGCATACCGCTGAAGGAACCGAGCAGATCGCGCAAGTGCCCATCCCCGAGATCGATGCGTTAGCACTTGTGGGGCGTGTTCATTGCACGATGCCCGCTCTGCGGCTGAGTTTGCAACGCGGCATTCGCGTGGTGCTTCTGTCTCGTTACGGAAAGGTCAAGGGCTACCTCACCACGCCTCAAGCGGGCCACGTATCATTGCGGCTTGCCCAGTACAACGTGCAGCAAAACGACGCCCAGCGTCTGCATCTGGCGCGGGCCTTCGTTGGTGCCAAACTTCACAACATGGCCCACCGCCTCAAGCGGCGTCACCGAAAGGCCCCTTCGGCAGCGCTCGATGCCGCGGTGCGCTCCATCCACAGCTTCCAGCGTCGCCTCGGAGCCGCTACGACAGACGACGAGCTGCGCGGGATGGAGGGGGCTGCCACGCGCGCCTATTTTTCGGTATGGCCCGATCTGTTGCAATCCGACGATCCCGCCTTTTGCTTCACAAAGCGTACGCGCCGTCCCCCTAAAGATGCCGTCAATGCACTGCTCGGCTTTACCTACAGCTTGCTACAAAACGATGTAGCATCGGCATGCAGCATCGCCGGATTGGATGCGCAGTTGGGATTGTTGCATCGCCCGCGCCCCTACACACCGGCGGCCGTGCTTGATCTCATGGAAGCCTTTCGCCCGGCGGTGGCCGACTCGGTGGTGCTTGCTCTTATCAATCGTGGAACGGTGCGCGCCAACCATTTCCATCCCAAAAATGGCGGCATTTACCTCACGGGTCTGGGACGTAAGGCGGTATATAAAGCATACGGACGCCGCCGCGCCCAGTCTGTTACGCTTCCGGGCATGAAGCAAGCGCTGCCTTATCACCGGGCGTTTGAGGCACAAGCCCGCCGCCTAGCGCGCGTGCTTGAAGATCCGTCGATCCGCTACCGTGCATTCCGCCTGCGCTAGCACACGGCCGGTTCTGTTTTATTTCCTATGGTACTTTTTCGATATGCTTTGGCTTGTTGCGTACGACATCTGCGACCCCAAACGATTGCGCCAGGTGGCGACGCTGTGTGAAGACTATGGACGCCGCCTGCAATACAGCGTGTTTCTGTGCGCGTGCTCGTTTCAGGCCATTGATCGGCTCCAAGGACAGGCCCGTTCGGTCATGGATCTCAGCTGCGACCGCCTTGTGACGCTGCCCATCTGTAAAGGGTGCCTCGATCAAGTACGCCAGCATGGCCCGTCCATGGCATTGCCTGGCACAACCGATACGCTCATCGTGTGAGCGCGTAACGTTAAGCGCCCCCTAAACGTTTGAGCTCATTCCCGAAGAGAAGCTCATACTGAAAGCCAGGCCTTTCGGTCATTCCGGAAGGGGGCGCAAGGTCATGCCGTAGGTGGGGTCTTTCGGTCATCCTGGAGGGGAGGCCGAAGGTCATGCTGAAAGCGCAATCTCCGCAACAAAGCGTTTCTGCCTGCACATGGAGATCGCCGCGTCCTTCACTTCGCACCAGTGGCATGACCAAGGCCCTTCAGTCCTCGCGATGACAAGAGAGGAATTTGCTGTTTTCGTGCGTTGCGCGTGCAGTTTGATCACACCACCCCGAACAACCATCTGAACCATCAACGCTCTGTTTTTCATCAACCACTATTGTCATTGCGAGCGAACGCAGTGAGCGTGGGGGCCTTTAGGTCATGCTGAAAGCGCAATCTCCGCAGCCGGGCAACCCTCTGCGCCCGTCAGCCCACCGCGCACAAAAAAGCGAGCCGTGGCGCTTGACATTCTCCAGCCGCTTACATACCCTACTCTCGTGTGATATTGAATTCAGTGCACAGCCATTGCATTCAGCGCGCATTGCAGACCTAAAATGTCCGCTCAAGGTGGGGGGCTGCAGCACACGCGTAACGTGTTCTTTTACATAGGATTGCGCAAAATGCCTTCATGATGGCTTCACCAAAAGCCATGAAGCAAGCGCATGCTAGAAAAGGGTCTGCAGAAATGACGCCTCCGAGCTACGACCAACGGCTTGCAGCGGCCGCAACAGCTGTCTTTCGCACCGGTATTCACCTCTCCTTCAGGTACCGTCGGAAGTCTTGCCTCCATTCCAAGAGGATTGAAACGGGGCGGGCATGAGCGTTTCAAGCTCCGCGATGAAATTCTCCTGTCGGAAGTCTTGCCTCCATTCCAAGAGGATTGAAACCTCAAAATTCACGGTTTGTCCTTCGTTAATTGTGAGGGGTCGGAAGTCTTGCCTCCATTCCAAGAGGATTGAAACCGGTGGCATTTTAGCATCTCTTTGCGAGCATCAAAACGAAGCTCTTGCAATTCCGCTCGACCAATGCGATGGTTGTTTTACCGAAAGGACGGCAACTGGGGTTGTATCGGTGGATCAGTAACGACCTTGCCTACCTAGCACCCCTGGATGCTGACGTGGACGCAATCGTGCACATCGATCAGGAGCGATCCGTCATTTCTGCGCTCACGCAAGCGGGCAAGAAGGTGAAGACGTGGACCCTCGCCGGTGAGAAGCTAGAGCCCGTGCGTAGCGGTCCGCACCTGCCGAAGGGGTGTCGCGGCCACTGCGTCAACGTCATTGGGTCGCAAGTATACGTTGGCGGTCGGGCCAAGAATGACAAGCGCGCGCTGTTGTGGCGGTGCACGCTCGGAACGCCGCATGCTAGCTGGACCCAAGTCGCGGTGCCGCCCCCTGTGTGCAAATCTGGTAAGACCGTAGATGCGCTCTTCCGCGACGGCAACCGGCTCTTGGCGGTCGATGATCTTATATTGCCAAAATGGATCCTCATCTACGATGCCCGTGATCCAACCAAACCGAACTTCCAGAAGGCCGAAAAGCTCAGGTTTCACACCACCTACGAGCAGACTTTTTGTGCTGCCGCAAATAGCCGTTGGATGGCACTCGGCTCCAAAGGAGTTAATCACGGAAACGTCGGCTACTTTCTAAGTCTCCTGGATAAAAAGACGCTCAAGGAGCGATACCTATGGAGAAGCTCCGCCAAACGTGAGGACGATAAAACACCGCCTCTGCATGACGTGTCGTTTGGTGCCGACCGGCTATTTGTCGCTGGTGGTTCGCGTGGCGTCGGGGTTGTGGAGCTGTCGGGGCGTTCACGCGACAAAAGCGCCGGCGGAAAAGAACCGGCCACCTTGGCGACGCTCAAATATTGGAAGCCTGCATCAGGCGCACCGGTCGTGGGCGTAAAAACCGTGGCTGGATACAACGGTTGCTTTGCTATCGTTGCCGAGGACGACGACACACGTCAATGGGAAAAGGTCGACGGCTGACGTTTACATAGCGCCCGCCACATCGAACGTCATTCCCTTCAACTATTTCCGTTGCACCTTAAAGGCGTGGGACTAAGACTAACGTGCTGTATACCGCGGGCATGAATCTTGCTGGTTAAATAGGTCGCACCATACAAGCAACAGTCTGTCTGCGAATCATGTCCTCCTCTCCCCCTGCGGCCGCGTCGTCTACAGCCCATGCCACCGTACTCTTTGCCGACCTTTGCGGCAGCACCCAGCTTTACGAGACACTTGGCGATGCAGCGGCGCAGGCTCGCATCCAGGAGCTTCTGAATGCAATGAAAACCATCACCCGTCAGCACAACGGCACGGTGGTGAAGACCATTGGCGACGAGGTGTTGAGCACCTTTCAGCGGCCGTTTGATGCCGTCGATGCTGCGCTTGTCATGCGCAAAGAGTTGGATCATGCCATCTACGTGGGCCTGCACTACGGCCCGGTGGTGCAGGCCGAGGACGACGTGTACGGCGACTGTGTAAATACGGCCGCGCGGCTCGTGGAATGGGCCAAGCCGCAGCAGATCATTACAACGCAAGCCGTCCTTCGGCAACTGCCCGCTGGGCTTCAGGCCCCCCCGCACCGCGTGCTGCCCGAAACACGTTTGAAGGGCAAAGCCGATGGTCTGGAACCGGTTGAGCTGCTTGCAAACGAAAATCAAACAGGCCTCACGGTCATCCAACGCAGTGCGCCCACGGCAACGCCCGCGCTGAAGTTGTCGATGGGAGAAACCACCGTTACGATCCATGGACCGTTTACCCTGGGCCGTAGCACGCGCAACGACTTGCAGGTACAAGACACCCGCGTGTCGCGGCACCACGCAACCATCGAGCCGAAGGGCCGCTCGTTTATTCTGAAAGACATGAGCTCGAACGGCACCTACGTGCGCCTCGACGGGGGCGTGCCCATCTTTGTGCACCGCGACACCCTTCCGCTGCAATCAGCAGGCGTCATCAGTCTGGGGCGTCCCTTCTCCGACAGCACCCGCACCATCTCGTTCGCTCAACCGTAACGCGGCGGCTGGGCGGGTAGTTAGCGCCACTGCCCACAAAAGCATCTCCTGAATTCAAGAGCAGCCGTCCGTATTTCAATGCCAGGCACCGCCGCGTGGTGCGCCCATAGCAGGGACTCGAACGATACTCACGCCAAACAGCCGATGCCTGCCATGCCCATGTGCCCCCACTGCGACATCTTTTACGACGACACAAACGACACCCAGCCCTGCTGTGGGGCGTGCGGGCATCCCATCAGCTGTGGGTGCTTAGCCTACGATTCCTATGGCTACGACGGTACGTCATCCAGCTTCCGGGGGAGCACTGCCTGGGACGACTTCGACGCATTTGGTACCGATACCGATAACGCATCTGATACCTCGGACAATGACGGGGCTACAGATGCTACAGACGACTCGTTTGCTCCGGACGACGATTTGCCGTTTTAACACCGGAGAACGCCGGGTACGCACGCACCAAATCTCTGGCTATAACCGCCCACTGCGCGTGCATCCCCGCTACAACGACACCGGCTTATCGTCGGGCAACCGATCCAGCACGACGCTGCCAAGGTGCTCCTCAAAGTATGACAGCAGCCCCGGAAAGTGATCATACACCTCCGGCGGCTCATAGTCTTGCTCGCGTGGATGGGCAATGCCGTTGCGATATTCGCGGAGCTGTTCGGCACGTTTGGGAAAACGCCCGAGTCCTTGCTGCTGAAACCAACGGGTGGTGCCTTGGCCGCAGGCAATGGGCCGGAGGGCCCGGTACGTCTTTGTTGGATCTGCGTCCAGCAGGTCGTATGCCAGGGCGAGTCGGTCGATAATAGCCTCCCAGAGCGCCAACACAGCCGATCCGGCCCGGTACGATGTCCAGTGTTGCCGGGCAACGGTAAGCATGGCCTGCCAGCGCGGTACGCCCTGAAGGGCTTGCGGGAGCGCGCGCAGTTTGGGACGAATCATTGCTAACAGCGGCGAGGCCTCGTCCTCTACAGCATCGAGCAATCCAATGAGCTTGTGCGTGTTGGTTTGCACTCTCGAAAGGGTATTGAGCTGTAGGACCTGAGAGACAAATGTGGCCCGTTTGGCCAGATCCTCGAAGGCATCGCCCGACTGAATGAGGCGTGCGATAGGAGCCGCGTCGCCGTACCGTTCGAAAGCCGTGGCCGCTTCTGTCCAGTCCAGGAGTTTCACCATGGGCCGAAGGTCGAAGATGGGAGTTTTCCCATCAAAGTATTTGTTGGTAAGCGCAAGTGCTCCGTAAAAGACCGATCCAAGCTCCAGGCTCGAATGGAGCGAGCGGAGGTATACCAGCGCCAGCAGTAAAAACAACGGATGCGATCGCAGGGAGTGCGTGATGTCGATGGACACCGCTCCGCCTGTAATGTTGAGCGCCGTCAGCCGCTCCAGGATGTCCCAGTAGGCTGCAGGTGAAGTGCCGATGGGTATGAGGTGCGTTTCGATGCGCGTATCGAACGCCACGCCCACAGCGTGCTGGATGCGGTCTCGCAGCGGAGAAGGCAAGGCTGTGGGCTGCTGGTCTTCCAGTGCGAGCAGCTGCTCGATTAGCTGTTCGTCCTCCAGAGTTCCGTCGTAGTGTTGGAGGAGCACGTCCCACATGGCGTCGGGGGTGCCCAGGATGTGAATGGTGTCAAAGCGATCCGGATAGAGGCTCGCCAGTGCTTCCCCCACAAAAGGTGTTTGAACATTCTCGCCGGGGTACTCGGACCGAAAATACGTCGCTTGCCGGTAACCGCCGGTTTGGACGGTTGCAACATCAGCGGGGCCCTTGCCCAATAGCAAAAGGAGTTGTTCTGTTGCCATACCTGTGGGAAAGCGAAGTGAGCGGAACGATGTAAACGTGCTTAAGCGGGGTGGTTCTGGAGGTACGTTTGCACATCCTCAACAACGGCCTTGGCATTGCGGGCGAGCGTCATGGCCTTTTTGGGTTGTGCATTCATGCCCGCATGGTTGATGTCGTTGCGAATGCCGGTGAGGCGGGTCCACAAATCCCCAAGGGATTTTTCTTCCGCGGATCGCCCCGTGTGCTGATCTGCCAGGGCTCCAAGATAGTCGGTGGCGCGGTCTCGACCGCAGCCGTCCCATGCCTCTTGCGGCACGGGCTCAGGGCTAAGCCCCATCTGTAGGGCCTGGTGCGAGATAAGCGCTTCACGGGCCAACGTAACAGCCTGTTGCAACTGCTGGGTTTGCAAGAAGAAATCCATCATCTCGCGCTGGGCCATGAACCCTTCACGGGTGTAGAGCGAGGCGGCCTGCATGGGCGCAACGCGCTCCTGGATCCGCGTAAGAAGAAACGACAGCGGACGCAGCGCCTTAATGCGTGCCACATCATCCTGCAAGTCTTCAAGCGCTGCGTGCAACGCGGAAGCCCGCTCCTGGGCAATCTCGGCAGGACGCACAACAGCAAACGCAGACGTTAGGCCGTCCAATTGGTTGCCGGTACGTTGCGCGTGCTCAGGCTTCACGTCGGCATCGGTTTTATGGGCTTGCGCCTGCGCCTCTTTCAACAGGCGGGCCAGTTGCGCAGCACTTCCGTCACGGAGAAACTGCCGGGCCGCCACGCTCCACTCAATCAGGTCGAGGAACGGCGTAAGATCGAGAATGGGGGCGTCTTTGTGGGCGCCGCGGAAGGAGCCATACACAATGCGCTCAACCGTAACATGGGTGGCTGCTTCCAAGTAGACGGCAATCGCGAGTGCGATGAGCGGTTGCGACCGGAAGCCGTGGGTAACGTCGATGGTTAGGCGCGCATCGGATGGAATGGCGTCAACAATGGTCTCGAACATGGCCCACCACTCGTCTTCGTTATTGCCCGCAGGAATCGTAAGGTCCTGCAAGGCAACGCCCTGCTCTGCCATACACGACGCAAGCGAATCGCCGTGTGCCGCGCGGGCGCTCTCCGTCATGGCAACGGCAAATCCATCAAGATCAAAGGTCTTCTGAACAGCGATTTGTACATACCGCGTCTTGATAGGCGGTGCATCGTGCCACTGATAGTGTGCCACTTTGTAGTCACCTGTTCCAAGAAACGCGAGGCCGATTGACTGGGACATAAAATGAAAGACTAAGATGAAAAATTACAGGGAAGAGCTGCTGGGCGTTCGCTGAGGGCTTTTTCGCAGATGTGCGTCACGACAGCTTTCCAACAAGGCTCACCCAAATGCTCCCTTGTCATACGCATACGTCACATCTTCGCGGGGCGGGTACCGCAGAATGCGTGTGAGGTGCTGTACGGCTCGGCTGGGATCCCCAAAAACCAACTGCTGCCGTTTTGCAATCCATTTCTTGAGCTCGCTTGAGCCTTCCTGTAGGACCCGAGGGGAACGATCGAACGAGGTGTACGCCTTGCGGGCGTTCGATTGCAGCTCGACATCGGTGAGACGAATCGCTACGGAGCCGAGCCCTGCCGGCTTACCGTAGCCCAATTTGTGTCGTACAGCAACCGTATCACCGGTTTCCGGATCGGTGGCACGGTCCGTTAACACAAGCGCAGCTACGAGTGCATTGAGTTCCCGGTCCGTCAGGTTTTCGAAGGTAACCGAGAAGGTAAAGCAGGTGCCGGGCTTCAGCGGTGTGATCCATGTCCCAAACTTTTTGTCATTGTCCTGATTTGCTGTTTTGACCTCTTGCTGATGAAAGTAAAACTTGTATCCTTTGGCATGTCCGTTCCTGTTGTATTTTGCCTCCTCCGGATGTGGTCTGAACAGTCCGATAAGCTGCCGGTCTGTTCCTAGTTCGGGCGTGCCCACGGCATGCGCTGTTCCGATGTTGACCTTTCCCTTTAGCACGGTGCCGCCATTCAGGAAGCCAAACACACGACACGCAGGACATACCTTGTGGTGCGACCGGCATGGGCGAAACGCGGAAGGAACCTTCGTTTTTCCTCCGCTGATGCGCGTGCACGACGGATAGAGCACTTCAAACACGCTCCGGACCAAGCCTTTCAGGGAAGTGCCGGGTACCACATACGTACCGCTTCGGTTTTTTTTAAACTGCACTGCGGAGTTCTGACTCGAACCGTCTCGGAGTTCGCTATCCATCACCAAAAATGGGCTCAGGGCCTCCAGTTCGCATTCCAGCCGGCCAGAGCATCCCTGGAAATGGTCATGTCCGGTTGCTTTGGTGTAGTCAATGGCATTGCCGCTGGGATACGGCACGAAGTCAAAAGGTTCGATAGTAGGCATAACAGACAGGCGTCAGGGGGACAGGCAGTGAGGGGGCGCAAAGTAGCGCTACGAACCCGCTAGGGGGGCAAACGTCTTGTCTTCAGCATCGGTCTCGGCATATGCGACACCGGTGTATCGTTGGAAGCAGGGGCGTCCGTTTCGTTCGTAGCGAACGATGGTGAGATACCGACGGATCATGCGATTTCGGTGCGCCGCATCGTGTCCTTGGGGATGCAAATGATTGCTGGGGGTCATGAGATGCGGGACACGCAGTTCAAGCCATAGGGTCTCGCCCTCGTTTTGGCGCCCCCACAGGATGGCGCGGGCATCGGAGGACTGTGCATCATCCAGCGATTCTTCTGAGTGCGGAGGTCCCCAGTCTTCAAGGCCCGGTACGGCTCCTGCGGCTACAGCGCGTACCTGCCCCCCCATCCGGCGCACGCGCAAGTTCCAATCCTCAGTAAACGCATCGATGCGCGTCCACGGAAACTTAGAACCGGGTCCGTCGCCGATACGACAAAACACGACAGTATCAGGCGATGCAGCTAAGAAAAAAGCATCTTCCGGGGTGGAGTCAAGAAGCAACGGCTCATCGGCGGGCCGCGTCCAACTGCGAAGAGTCATAAGTAGAACCGTGAGAGTTAAGGAATATCAGAACATGGACCGAAGCCCTACGAGCGCCGCTCGGGGACGGAGGGTATAGCCGCTAGGTAGTCGTTAAAGGCCGGGGCTACAGCAGCCAGAAAAGCCATTTGCTCTTCCTCATCTGTCATGCGAGCGCGTGCCCGCAGCGACCCGGCCGAGCGCTGTGGCGACAGAAACGCTGGACTCTCAACACGGTCGTTTTGAACCAGGCCGTACGCTTGGCGATCTTCGTTTGTCGTCAGTGCGCCAAGGCCCAGGATGTGCGTGTCAATGCCGTCAGGGGCTCCAATGTAGTCGAGCGTAACGGCGTCAAGCGCTCCACGGATGCGCCCCAAGCCGCGCGACGTGCCCGTCCCAACGCGCAGGTTCGCCTCCATAAGGTCACGCATGAGGTAGGCCATCCAGCCCAGTTGCCATGTCTCGAAGTTTATAATCTCAAGTCGCGTTTCAAACGTCACATCTGCCGGCATGACCTCCAGGTCAAACTTCGCTGTACCCGCTACGCCGCCGCTTACACGGTCGATAGCGATACCGTCCCGTAATTCGGGTTTCACGTTGCGGTCACTCTCGATGAGGTAGGCATCTCCAATCCGGAAGCGTCCTTTCCACCGCAAACTTCCAAAAAGGCGACAGGCCGGGCACGACCCAGCGTAGTCGGAAGGGGTTTTGGTATCATCAAGCGCCCAGCTGCACCCTTCCACATTTGCCTTTTGGAAGACGCCACACACGCTTTTATCTTTCAGGGTGCGGGCAATGCGCTCGGCATGGCTTCGCAGCGTACCTTTTAGGCTGCTGCCAGGAAGAAACGGCTCGGGTTGGCCCTTGCGGCGGGTGCGCACAAACGTCATGTCGGGTCCGCTGACCACGGCATCACCGCTTTTCACAAGGATCGGCTCCTCTGTCGTGATCTTGAGATCAAACGTGCATTGGTTGACTAGTTTTTTGAGCATAGATTCAGTTGTTCTTGAATGAGAGAACGTGAGTATGAGAAGGCATTAAGACGAAGGCAGTAGGGCAACAATCCATTGATTGATGGTGTCGTTTGGATCGTCAACCTTCCTGTCAGACGTTCCGTTGTCAGCTCTAGAATTGAAATAGTTAGCCATTTTTTCAATTGAACTGAAATCGTCATCCTGAACGGCTATGTTCGACAGCTCGCAATGGCCGAGCCCACGCGTCGTTTTGCCGCCAATGGATATCCGGCCCTCTTGCAATTCCCGAATGGCCACAGCTACCAGTCCACGCTCAACAGCATCGGGGCTATCCACATCAAGCGTAAACGCGAAGGCCGTCCCCGATGGGATGACCTCGTAGTCAAACTTCACGCCATCTACAGCGCGCCCCGTATCGCGGTTGATACCTACGCCATCCCGTATTTCCACGTCCCCGTTGTAGGTCTCCTCCACTACCTCCAAGTCGCCAATACGTATCTTGCCAGCCAAGATGGGGCTGCCAAACAACGTGCAGGTGGCGCAGAGCGACGAGAAATCCTCTTCCTTTGCAGCGGTAGCGTCCTTCTTGTTTTCAATCCACCCAGGTGTGGGGCATGCCGGTGCAGTGGGGGTCCATGAAGGGCCCTTCTTACCAGGGGCATAGAGCAAGCAGCTGTTGGCTCCTGCTTTGGCAAGCGCTTCAACCTGGCACAAACGTTCTAGGTGGCTTCGGAGCGCGCCCTTGAGGCTACTTCCGGGAATGTATGGGCGGCCGTCGGCATGACGCACCACACCGGCGTCGGTTATCGATGTAGTGCCCACGCCACCGCCAACATGCAGCGCGCTGGTCATGCGCAACCGTCCAGTGATGCGAATGCGACGTGACATCTGAAGCGTCCATTCGTGACGAGGTGTGTCAGACATAAGTGGTTGGTGTTTAAGTGACGGATTGAAGCAGTGACTTAATTTTTCGATCGAAGCTGGCAGTGCGCTACGAGATGATCAACGTACGAAGCCACAACGCGCATTTTATCTGATGCCGAGAGTGTCCCTACCTCTGACTCTGCCGCTTTCGCATGTTTTTCGGCTTCTTTTATTTGCTTCATAAGTCCACCCCAGAAAGCCGCCTTTTTCTTTTTGTCGTCTCGAGCGCGGCGTTGCTTGCGTTTTTTTAGGAAGCGCCGGAACGTTTTCGGATTACCGCAGAGACTTGCGGTATTCTTTATGGCTTGAAGCTGCGACCTGCTGACAACCGGCACGCCTTCTCGGAGCGCTTCGACGGTTTCTACTGCATCAGACGCTTCTTTATGCAGCGTCCAGTCGGTGCGCGTGAGCCAGCTGTCTAGCGTTGCGTCGGGTGATGCCTGTAAAGCAGTTGGACTGGGCATGAGGCGTATGCGGTTGAGGGGAGAATAACGCGTGCACGTTACTTCGACATCTCGAAGCTCTTGGCGTAATTATAGTGGGCCACCACATGGCTGATGTACGCGCGGGTGTAGCCGACACGCAGTTGGCGGCTGATTTCCTCTTCGAGGCGCTTTATGCCATCCTTTTTCTTTTCATCTGGATGGAATAGTGGCTTGAGCAATTTCCCCTTTTTTAGGGCATCAATCACATCGTTGGTATTTGAGTCTACCGTGCTGATGACCTTTTCACTGAGCCTTTTGTAAAGGAAGGGGCCAAACGATTCGCCAAACCGAGGCAGCGGTTCACGCCAGTCGTCTCCAATACTCGTTGTGCGCCCGCATTGCGACTTGATGAAGTTCGCAATCTCACTGAACGTAGAAGCGCTAAGCGCCAAACGCTCCAGGCCATTCATCTGGGTTTTGTCAAAGATCTGTGCGGCACTTTCACCGAGTTCAGCCACGTTGTAATGCTTAGACATGTACATCGCATCACTGCGCGTTGCGATTTGTTCGTCAATGAGGCGCCGCAGATATTGGCGCGCATCGCGGTAGGTGGGCTGTTTGGAATCGGGCATGGCAAGAGGAAGTT
Organism: Salisaeta longa DSM 21114; assembly: GCF_000419585.1. Classification (NCBI taxonomy): domain Bacteria; kingdom Pseudomonadati; phylum Rhodothermota; class Rhodothermia; order Rhodothermales; family Salisaetaceae; genus Salisaeta; species Salisaeta longa. The sequence continues at coordinate 927,859 of NZ_ATTH01000001.1, read as the reverse complement.
GGCGTTGAAAGAATGCGTATGACCAGATGTTAACGAGCCGTAGCGGAACGCGCGGTGTGCTCATGAACGTCGGTGTGGAGCGGCAGGCACACGCGGGTGCGTCCGTACCCTAGGTGTCGTTGCAAGCCGATGCCATGCGTCTCGATATGCTCCAGTGCACGGAGAAGGGGCTCGTCGATATTGTGCGCACGGAAAACGAGAACGCTTCCGGCTTGCAAACCCTGTGCGCTAGCATGGGGGAAGCGGGCGAGGCCATTCCATCCGTGGACCGACACGGGGCGCGCGATTTGATGGACCGGTGCCAGCGCTTCCAAGGCTTCAGCCGCTTCCGATGCGCTGGGTTGAGCCGCTTGCAGCAGGTCCGCGCCGTCAGGCGCAAGATTGGGGCGGAGCATGGCGTCAACGAAGAGCGCGGGGGTTTCGAGTGTTAGCACGACAAGCACCCCGTCTTTCGGCTGGTGGTTGGTTCCCTCAAATGATGCCTTCCAGGCGGCATTGAAGTCCTCAATACGATCCCTGATGGCTGGCATACGGGCGGATACCGTGTCGAAGTGTTCAACCGTGCAGCGCCCAAGCCCACGGGAGCGATCGCCGCCAATGCGAAGGATCGTTCCGGGTGTTAAGGCATCGCTAAGGGTCGTTGCGTGGGCCTCGGGGATCGCCACGTGGGCTTGCATGGTCGTAGGATGCAGCGCGGGCGAATCGCCATGGTTTGTAGTCGTCTGCTCACTCAGCACCTCACGTGCATAGAGGATGCCCGACGCTGCGCCGCGCCGCCGCCGGTCGAGGCCCACATGTGCTTGCATTCGGGTGTCGCTTGCTCCTTGCTTGTGCCAGGTGTTTGCCTCCGGATTGTACCGGGTGAAGTTGCTCATAGCTTTCAGCACATGGGTGCATTCCGGATGCCGGCACTGACGGGCATCCGACAGCCCCCCGCCATCGTCATGCAGTGCAAAGTGCAGCGCCGCCACCAACACGTCCTCAACGCCATGTTGGCCATCGGCGCGGAAGCCGGGTTTGAACTTGCAACTCCGCACGGTGAGCGGCACAGGCACGACGGATGCTTCCGTAGGCGCGTGGGGAGCGATGGGGCAGAGCGCACTCGTTCTGCACCCGGTCTCTCCAAACAGTGCGTTCATCGTCGTTGCGTCTGTCTCATGCTGTTTCATCACAGCGGCAAGTGCCCCGCGAAGGGTGGCCGGCGGCACCGAGCGTTCCGTTTCATAGCGATTCGAGTTGTCTCGGCTGCTGCTTACCGTTAGGGGCGACGTTAAGGTGAGGCGAAGGCAATACGTTTTCATACTCCAGAGAACCGAGAGAGAAATAAGATGAGCAGGCGCTCCCAGACGAACGGACTATATGAGACGCGACCAGGCGAGCTGTTCGAGCGCTTCCTTGGCTAACAGGGCATCGACACCGTAAGACGGTGCTGTACCGTCGACCTTGATCGTTTCAGTTTTAATTGTACAGCGGCCATGCCCGGTGCTCGCTTCACCACCAACCTGATCAGTGGCAGCCAACGTGGCGGCGAGCAGCACCAGCTCAGCGGGCGCCCCATCTTCCCCAAGGGGATGCAGGGGAATGGAACCTTCGATGCGGGTTTCGAAAGGCATTTCGGGCCGGCTGTATTCGCTGGTGAATAGCGCACCAGACTTTGCACCCTTGCGGCGCCGGTCAACGGAAAGCCGCGTGATGACGTCGACCGTACCAAACCTGGACCGTCCCGCAGAGGCGCCATCATTCTGGCGCTCACGTAATTTCTGAAGGCTCTTTTGGAAAGCGGTGGAGACGGGATACGCGTCATCGACATGGAGACGGCTGCCCGTAAACACATTTCCAAACAGGCGACACACAATGCAAGGCGTCTCGCTCTGGCACATCTCTTCAGGGCGTGGCCCGCGGCAAGGCGTATCGAGGATAGCGTCCCCGCGCCGCTGATAGCCCAAGCGCTCCGACGGCGAAAGCCCCGGTGCATGCAAGCAGTGGTTTAACTGTTGGGTGATGCGTTCAGCAGTCATGCGAAGTGCGCCCTTGAGCGCCGATCCCGGGACATAAGGTTGCCCGTTGGCGCTGCGTGACACGGTGCGGTTGAGCAATCCCTCGGCCCGTCCGGTGCCAAGGTGCGTGGCACCGTCAAAGGCGAGCGTCAGCCCTATCGAAACGTGATGGAGATCAGACATAGGCATCGGTTAGGCGAAAGGTATGGGGGCACTGGGCGTCTGAGGACTAGAGAAGCGCGTGGATGTCAAGCACATCCAACAAAGGCGTAGCAGCCTCCAAGCACTTCTTATCGCCATTTGCGCTGTTTTCTGAAGCGCCGTCCGTCGCCGTGATCACAAACGGAGGCCGTATGCTAGTAGCGTCATCAGCGGACTCCAATAAGCGATGGAAGTCCATCCAAGCCTCAGCATGTTGGCTTGAACTGCGGCCGACGGTGTGGGTCCAGGTACGCATCGCCTCGGATGGGCTCTCGAATACGCTTTGCCGGAGCGCGTGCAGCTTGTTGTTTGGCAGGCCTGCAGACTTCCACGCATTTGCAACTGCTACAACGTCTCGTAACTCTTCCAAAGTAAACGGCCGTTTCGTCAATTGCACCGCCTCGTATGTTGCGGCGCGCTGCGGCGTAAGGGCCTGCGTCCTAATTTTGTTGATGGAGGCACTTCCCGAACCTGTGATTCGGTGAAAGTCAACTGTGCTGATTTCAGCATCGGCTTTGCTTTCGTTCTGACGCCTGTACGTTCGTTTTTTCGCTTCACGTTCCAGGTCGTGGGCCAGCGTCCGCAGGGTAGCAATGGGAACGTGGGCGTCGGCAACAACGAGCCCGGCACCCACCGACAAAAACGACCGGTCGAGCGCATCCAAGGGCGGGGCTGCAAAAACCTCGCGTGTTCGTGTCTCAATGCTTTGTATAAGCGACGAGATAACGTCGACAGCAATGGTATCGGCGGTTGCAATCAGGATGTCATCGCCGCCAAGGAATAGAATCTCCCACGGAAGCACGGCTTTTCCGTTTGCTCTGGGCTGAGGGCCGTGCTGGGCAAGCGTCTCGAACACGGATTCCTCTACAGCGCGTGCAATGCGGTCGGCCAATGCTTCATACTGCGCAAGAGATGTAAGGGACTGTACGGTTTTGCCAAGGCTGTTTCCATCTGCTTGAATGAGAGCAAGCGCATCTCCGGTTTCCGCGATGGCGTTTAAGTCATCAGGCAGGTTCGAGGCTATGTGCTTAGGCTGTACCCGGAAACCTGCGGCTGCGTCTTCGTCTTGCGTCTCCAAATACCGTTGGAAGCGCTCTAGAACGCTCGCCGATGCGTCTCCCCGGCGCACGTTGCCCCCGTACCGCCCTTTGTGGTCGCAGATGGTACAAACCAAACGCCCATCGTCTGCAATTTCAGTAGCCACAGCAGCCGGCCGTTCTCCACAGCTATCGCATGGACGCTCCATAGGACCGAGAAGGGCACCGTGCATATCAGGTGCCAGGCTTACCCCGCGATTGCGCTCCACCGCAAACGCCAGTTTCGAAAGTGCTGCTTGCACTTCTTTGGCGGTGGTGCCGGACAGCGGTATCTGCGCACCATACACATCGGCGCCAGGTGCTGCGCGGCGATAAGCATCCGTGATGGCTTGTTGTACCCGAGACGGATCGCCGCCAGGATGCACACCGATCACCACAACACCGCCCCCCTGACGCAAAATCGTTGCTTGGTCAGACAGATCCGCTATGGTTGTCGAAATGTCGACGCGCTCTGCCTTGTCGAGCAGTGCACTGGCCCCCCGCCACTCTCGGAGCCGGCTTCCATTGAAGATGTATGATTGTACACCACCAATTTCGACTTGTACAAGATGCGAAAATTGCTCGTCCATAATTGGAGCAGGATAGGGGAAGCGGTAACGAGATAGGAAAGACTACTTCCACGTGCTTTAACCCTGTGAGGCTACGGAAACACGTACAAAAGGCTATTTGGCAATAAAACCGGTAATTAATTTATGCCGTAGCATCTGGAGTGTCAAGAAAAAAATGCCCATGACCATTGCTGCGGCGTGCGTGCGCGCTCGTCAGTTGTAGGTGGCCTGCATGCCCAGCGCCTCAAACAGACGCATCCAGTACATCTTGACGGCCAGGGCGTGGTCTTTGGCAGCCAGCGGGCCGGGCAGGACGCGCACCTTCACGTTCCGAAGCACCGAGGGCTGCAGCGACAATTGCTGCTTGATGCGCTCCGCGTCGCGCGCGGCCCACCGCTGGGCTTGCGCTTTGTTTGTGGGCGGCACACGCTCAAAGTTGCGACGCTTGGCGCCGGGTACGCTCTCAAACATATCGCTGAAGTAGTACACGCGTACGGGGCCCTTCTTGGGCTGCGCTTCTTCGCTGATAACCTGCAGCGTTCCCCACAGGTCGGTCCATTGCTCAAAATTGCGGTCGGTGTATAGGGCACGGGCGTGCCGGACGGCCTGCTCCTGGGCGCGTTTGAGAAAAGACTGCACCTTGCTTTCGTACATCAGCTTGCGCGACCGCCGGTCTTGCGCAAAGGAAGACCACTTCGGGCGACGTACGGTGTTGCGCATGTCCCACCGCCCCACCTTGCTGGTCGTCTTGGCGTGCACAGGAAAGATGCTGATGCGGTCGCGGGGCTCGGTAAGCCGCTTTTTGATCACGGCCCGAAGCGAGTCGCGATAAACGCTGGGCAATGTGGAGACGTTACCGGCGCTTGCGCTTGCGTCCACAAACACCAGCACCTGCTGAACGCCGGGGGTAGACACGTCGATGTGCTCTGGATCGGGGGTGCCGTTGCAGGCCCCCGCAACGAAAAGCATGGCGGCAAGACAGATGAGCGTGCGCATGCGAGACAAAAAACGAGGCATGGTCATCGCTTGGGGAAAGAGAACGTACGGAGTAAAACGGGAGAACCGGACGACCCTATGGGCGGTGGTTGGCGATGGCATCGCGCAGCGCCAGGAAGGGGCGTCGCTTGTTTGTGGTGCGGTTCTGGTCCATGGCCGCGGGTTTGTTGTCTGCGGCTGCATCGTCATCATCGCCGTCCGCAGGTTCCGGGGCCGCCGGATCGTTGGGCGCGAGCGGCGGATCGGTGGCGCTGCCGTCGCCCGCGATGCGGCTCGACGTTACATGCTCTGTGGCGGTGTCGTCGGGGCTCGATGTCTCAAACATGCCGTTTGCCAGGGCATACCCGTTGCGATAGGCGTCGATGCCGGCATTGCTGCGTGCAAGGGCGCGGGCGGCGCGCAGGCGCTCGGCCTCGCGCCGCAGGTCTTTTAAGGACGCCTGCACTTCGTCGAGCGGGGGAAGGGCCTCTAGGGCGGCTTGGGCGCCGGTGATCTCGGTTGTGAGATGCCGCATCTTGTCTTTCAGGGCGTCGCGTGCGGCCTTTGCCGTCTGGAGCTTTTCCTGATGCTGCCGATGGGCCTTTTTCTGCTTACGTTGCATCCACAAAGGACGCAACGATCGGTGGTACCAGTCGCGCCCGTGATGTAGGCCAATGCCCAAACACACGGCCCCAGCGGCGGCAAAGAGTACGCCCGAAAGCACAAACGACAGAAAGCCCCACCAGCTACCGGCAATGCTCTCCTGCAACTGCGACACCTGTTGGCCAATGGCTGTTGCAGCCTCCACGTTGCCCTGCTGTACGACACTCTGCTGCTCGCTTTGCAAGCGGCGAATCGTCTGGTTGGTTTCGAACGCAAAGGCGCGGAAGCCGCCAAGCACGCCGAGCGTTACCGCCGCCGCCAACGCGCCGCCCACAATGACACGGCGGAAGACGGTCGTTCGCCCCTCCCAGTAGGGCTTTTCCACGAGCCGGTCGTAGGCGGGCTTCATGAGCACCGCCAGCATCGCCAAGCCCACGGCAAAGATCCACGGCTCTACCTCGCCCTGTAGGCGCAGCGCCCGCGACACAACCTCCCGCGACATGATTACGTCGCCCGCGATAAAGACGAGTCCGGCGATGCTATACAGCAGCGCATACGCGATGGACCCCCGCCGGGGCGCGTGTTCGCGCGCTTCGGGCGCGGGGTCGTGCGGCGCGGTGGCCTCCACCTTTTCTTGCAGCGCGGCGGCGCGGGCCTCGGCGGCTTCCAGGTCGTCGGTTACGTACGCCAGCTCGTCGGTGGCACGGGCAATGGCCTCGCGCTTCGACCGGTGCGTGTCGCGGTAGGTCTCTAGCGTGGCGCGTCGCTCGCGCAGTGCGTTGAGCGCTCCGGTCAACCGCTGCTCTTCCTCCGAGAGGGTCACCAGCCGCTCAAACGGCGCGCGCTCCACCTGCTCCAGTCCGTCCACAAAGCCGTGTGCAAAAGGCCGCTCGGGGTTCGGCTCGTCCTTTGTACGTAGCGTGTAGGTGTAACCGAGCAACTCGTTGGGGGCGCGTCGCGACCGGTGCGTAAGCGGCGCAGGGTCTTCGGCAGTGGCCGGCCCCGAATCATCGCCTGCTGCGGGCGCCGGCGTCTCCTTGTCGGCGGCCTCCGGCGAGGCATCGGCGGGGGCGTTGCGGCCAACCCAGTCGTTCCACTGGTTCCTAATCCATTCTCGCATTTGTGGGGTTGGGGCTGGTGCGTAGGATCTGATCGGCGGTGCGCGCGCTGAGGATGCCGGCCTCGATGGCCTGGCGCGCTAGGGCGTATTCGCTGCGGAGGGTGGCGATGCATGCGTCGCGCTCTGCGGCTACCGTTGCGGGGGTGCGCAGCCGGGCCTTTTCCTCCTGCAGCCAGGCGTCCTGATCCTGCAACGGGCCGAGCGTTTGCTCGCGGAGCTGGCGGCGGCGCTTGCGGGCCTGCCGGCGCGCCCACCACACGCGCACGTCGTGCCACAGCACCCGGCGGAGCAGCGACAGCCGCGGCAACAGGCTGAGGAGCAGCTGTCCGCCAAACAGGAATGCGAAGGCAAGAAATACAAACACGCTGATGCTCTTTAGCGCGCCAAGGGGTTCGTACGTCCATACGCTCACGAACAACGCTGCTGCTACGGGCAACCCAAACGTTGCCAATTGGGTCTTCCAGGGCTCGGGGGCATCCGATGGGGCCTGATGCGCGGCACGGTTGGTGTACATCCACGAGGTGGGCTGAAAAGCTACAAAGAAGCCTACCCCGCCTACGCTTGCGGTTACCCACCAGGCCCTGGCAAATAAGGGAGCCAGCAGCGTGTGCACAAAGACGAGGGTTGCGCCGCACAGCGCGAGCGTGAGCACGGCTCCCACCACGTAACGCAACAAGGTATGACGCCCCACCCCGTCGGGGCAGTCTACAGCGGGAATGGACGGCGCCTCGATCTGGCGGTCGAGCGTGGCAAGCTGTTCGGTGACGTCGGCTATCTGCTCCTCAATCCGCGCATGGCGGGCTTCAAGCTGGGCATGCCCCCGGCGCACGGCTTCTTCGTGCTGCGCAAAGTACGACCGGATGACGTCAATTTTGTGCGCCAGCTCTTCGCTCATGCCGGCGAGCCCAAGCAACACGCCCTCGTCGCGGAGCAGACCTTCGTTCTCAATCCATCGAATCGGTCGCACGTCGCTGGAGGCTGTTGCGGACGTGCCGGAGACGGAGGGCTCGTCTGCTGGCACGGAGTTGTCGGTGGATGGGCGAGGAGCATCGGTAGGCATGCATGCAACGGGGAAGTGCGCGTGAAGATGAATGCAATACGGAAAATACTACGGCGCGTCTTGGGTGATGTTTTCGTGCCTGAGGCCCCCACACGCAAGCGGCTGGCAGAAGATGGGCCCCCTCGAATTCAAGGGGGCTGTCCTGAATTCGGCGAACGGTGCCAACTAGGGGGGCGGCTTTTCGCAGACCCCGCGATGACACATTGCTTTTTGTTCCTCTGATGCGTTGCGCGTGCAGATGGCCGAACCGGTCCGAACGGCCATTTGAACCATCAACGCTCCGTTTTTCATCAACCGCTGTTTTCATTGCGAGCGAACGCGGTGAGCGTGGGGGCCGTTAGGTCACGCCGTAGGTGCAATCTCCGCAACAAAGCGTTTCTGCCTGTACACGGAGATCGCCACGTCACTCCCTCTGGTCGTTCCTCGCGATGACAAGGAGGGGGTTGCTGCTTTGGTGCGTTGCGCGTGCAGATGGGCAGACCACCCTGAACAACCATCTGAACCATCGACGCCTTGTTTTTGACATCAACCACTGTTGTCATTGCGAGGAGCCGAAGGCGACGTGGGGGCCCTTGGGTCATGCTTGAAAGCGCAATCTCCCCAGCCGGGCAATCTCCGCAGCCGGGCAACCCTCTGCGCCCGTCAGCCCACCGCACAGAAAAAGCGGGCCGCGGCGCTTGACATTCTCCAGCCGCTTATATACCATGCTTTTGCGTGTCGTTGAAATCAGTGCTATGCCATTGAATTCAACGTGCGTTGCAGACCTAAAATGTCCGCTCAAGGCGGGGGGTCTGCGGCACACGCGCAAGGTGTTCTTTTACATAGGGTTGCGCAAAATGCCTTCACGATGGCTTCACTAAAAGCCATGAAGCAAGCGCATGTTAGCACAGGGTCTGCGGAAATGACGCCTCCGTGCTACGACCAACGGCCTGCAGCGGCCGCAACCGCTGCCTTTCGCACCGGTATTCACCTCTCTTTCAGGTACCGTCGGAAGTCTTGCCTCCATTCCAAGAGGATTGAAACAATCATAACAAAAAAAACAAGGAAAGAAAGAAGAACTATTTAGTCGGAAGTCTTGCCTCCATTCCAAGAGGATTGAAACCGACCGACTCTGCTGAGATACCTCGACCGCTTGTCCTCGCGGTCGAGTCGGAAGTCTTGCCTCCATTCCAAGAGGATTGAAACTGTTGTGTACTCCCTGCGATCATTTGTCCGGTCTGGGTGGTCGGAAGTCTTGCCTCCATTCCAAGAGGATTGAAACCTTAATCCTTATGAGTCACCCAACCCCTGTCAACATCCGCAAGTCGGAAGTCTTGCCTCCATTCCAAGAGGATTGAAACGGCCGAACTGGCGCGCGCTCCGCCGTTCTTTCGCGACGGCCTCGTCGGAAGTCTTGCCTCCATTCCAAGAGGATTGAAACTCAACCTTCGGCAGCAGAAGCTTTTTCAAGCTCCACATCAAAGTCGGAAGTCTTGCCTCCATTCCAAGAGGATTGTCCTTGGCGCGTCGTCCCTGTGCCTGAGCGCTACCCTATGTCCATCGCCGTGACAAGACGGCGCGGCGCCCACCCGCGGCCCACATCCTGGGGCGGCCGGTTGCGGTTTACGTACCGCTTACAGAACGCATCCGCCGTCAGGTAATATGAGAGGCCCGTCGTTTGCTCTCATCAACCAGTTGCTGCTGTGGATTCCTCACCAACCCGCGTGGGCGTTGTGCTGGGCGGGGTGGCGCCCGAGCACGAAGTCTCCGTCATCTCTGCGCTCCAGGCGGCGCACGCGCTCGATCGTGACCGCTACGCCCCCCTCCCGCTCTACATTGCCAAAGACGGCACCTGGTACACGGGCGATGCGCTGCTCGATGTGGCCACCTACCGCGATCAGGCGCGCCTGCGCGACGGGGCCACGCCGCTGGTGGTGCAGCCGGACGGCCACGGGCGCCTCGTGCTGTGGGAACGCCCCGATGCGGTGCCCGCCTGGCGCGCGGCCCGCCGGTTTACCGTCGACGTAATGCTGCTGGGGTTGCACGGCGGCGCGGGCGAGGACGGCGGGCTGCAGGGCCTCTGCGAGACGTTCAACGTGCCGTACACCGGCAGCGGCGTGCTGGGCTCGGCGGTGGGCATGGACAAGGTGCTGTCGAAGAAGCTGTGCCGCACAGCCGGCGTTCCGGTCGTCGACTTTGTGAGCCTGCGCGAGGACGACTGGGCATATCAGGAGGAGGCGCGGCTCGACGAGTGCGCGGCGGCGCTTGGCTATCCGGTCATCGTGAAGCCGGCCCGCTGCGGCTCGTCCATTGGCATTGCGAAGGCAACCACCCGCGAGGCGCTCGATGCGGCCATTGAGGATGCCTTTCGCTACGACGACAAGGTCATCGTGGAGCGGGCCGTTACGGCGCTGCGCGAGATCAACTGCGCGGTGCTGGGCGATCAGCACGAGGTGACGACGAGCGTGCTGGAGGAGCCGGTCGCTTCGGAGGATGCGGCGGTGCTCTCGTTCAAGGACAAGTACATGCGGGAGCAGAACGGATCAGACAAAGCGGGCGGCGCGAAGCAGGGGCCGGCCGCGGAAGGCATGGCGGCGCTCGATCGCATCATCCCGGCAGAGCTTTCGGCCGAGCGAACGAAGGAAATTCAGGACATGGCGCAAACTGTGTTTCAGTTGTTCGAGTGTGCCGGCGTGGCCCGCATCGACTTCATGATTGATGAGGCCACCGACGCGCTCTACTTCAACGAGATCAACACCATTCCGGGCTCCTTCTCGTTTTACTTGTGGGAGCCCTCGGGCGTGCCGTTTGATGAGCTGGTGCATCGCATGATCGAGATTGCGCAGCGGCGGCACCGCGAGCGCAACGGACGGGTGCGCACGTACGATGTCAACCTGCTGGCTGCGCGCGACCTCGGGGGGCTCAAGGGATCAAAGACGCAACGCGAATAATCTGCTCATGTAAATGTCAGGTGCCCGTTGCGGGTGTTTGGACGAGCGGCCCATCCGCCACGAACGAAGAAGAGCAATCAGTTGTAATAATAGGGGCAAGGAGGTGACGTAAAGGGTCTTTTGCGAGGGGCACACGTTAGGGTATTGAGCAAAAAGCTAATCTCACCACACCCTAGGCTGCTATGTCTGCTCGCATTACACCGATTCGTGCGGACGCATCCGTACGCCCCGATGCTCCGCACGTTGTTGTTGTTGGGGCGGGCTTTGCTGGGCTTGAGGCCGCGAAGGCCCTCATGGATGCCCCGGTGCAGGTGACCGTGGTGGACAAGAACAACTATCATACGTTTCAGCCGCTGCTGTACGAAGTAGCCATGGCCGGCCTGGAGCCCGACGACATCGCGCAGAACGTCCGCAGCGTGCTGCAAGGGGCCGACAACGTGCGGTTTCGGATGGCCGCTGTGGAGCAGATCGACACGTCGGCCGACACGGTCGCGCTGTCGACCGGCGATCGCCTGGCGTACGATTATCTTGTGCTTGCAGGGGGTGCGGTGTCCAACGACTTTGGCGTGCCGGGGGTGGCCGACCACGCGTTTCCGTTGAAAGAGGTGACGGGTGCGGTGCGCCTGCGCAACCATGTGTTGCGGCAGTTTGAGGCGTACGACCAAGATCCGGAGCGGGCGCCGGAGGGGCAGCTCACGTTTACCATTGTGGGCGGCGGGCCGACGGGCGTGGAGATGGCGGGGGCGCTGGTGGAGCTGTTCGACACGCTCAACCGCGATTTTACGGCGTTTGACACCCGCGACGTGGCCCGCTGCGTGCTCGTGGAGATGTCGGATCGGCTGCTGGGCGGTTACGATGAAGAGATTCAGGCGTACACGGCGCAGGTGCTGCGCTCGCGCGGCGTTGAGGTGCGCACCGGCGCGACTGTTGAGGAGGTGACGTCCACAGCCGTCCGCTTTGCCGACGGGCCGACGCTGCCAAGTCGCACGGTGGTGTGGGGGGCCGGGGTAAAGGCCAACCCGCTGGCCGAGCAAATCGACGCGGAGCGCGCGGGCGGCGGGCGCTTGGTCGTGTCCCAGGATTTGCGCGTGCCGGGCCTGCCACGTGTGTTTGCGGTGGGCGATGTGGCGGCAATCGCGGACGGAGACGACTACCTGCCGCAGCTCGCGCAGGTGGCCATCCAGTCCGGCCGGCATGCAGCGGCAGAGGTGCGTCGTCACGTGCTGGGCGTCGATCCGGAGCCGTTTGCATACACCGATCTGGGGCAGATGGCCACCATTGGGCGCAACGCGGCCGTGGCGGAGTTCCCGACCGGCCATACCATGAAGGGGGCGTTTGCCTGGCTCGTGTGGGTGTTCATTCACATTGCCAAGCTGGTGGGCTTCCGCAATCGCCTCAGCGCGCTTGTGAACTGGGCGTACAATTACTTCACGTACAGCCGCAGCGCGCGCCTCATCCTGGACGTCAACGATCCGTCCGGTGCGGCACAGCAAGAGCCCCGCGAAGAAGATCCCCAACCGCTGCGTGAGGTGGTCGGATAGGCTGCGGCCCTCGCGCTGCTGTTCACACGGGGGGCGCTGATGGTTCGAACGGCTGTTCGGGCTGCTACCCGCAGCTACGTTCCCACGATGTGCTCCTCAATATCACGCTCCAGTAGCCGGTAGAACTCCGCCTGCGCCTCTTGCTTTCCGTCCAGCATTCGCAAGAACGCCTGTTCTGTGTCGAACGTGTGTGTGGTATATCCTGCCGTTTCATCGTCGCGCGGTTCCGTCTGTTCTTGCTGTGAGCGCTCCGGGGTTTGCTTGTCAGACATAGGATTCATCGTCGGCGAGGTGTTGATCGGCTTCATAGAAAAACAAGGAGAGAATCCAGCCCATCATAAGCGGTGAGAGGAGCAGGAAGGAAGAGAGCAGGCGGAACCTGGAGAACTACATAGCACGTGCTTGCTGGTTGATGATACGGTGATGAGACGCGTTCGGAAACCGCTATTCCCACGACATCTCTCTTAGTTGCTCCGCAATGGTCTCTGTGTCGGGAAGCGGCTCGTTCTCTTCCACGTCGAGATAGTCACGCAGGGAGAAATACTGCGGCCCCATCATGCCGTAAGAAGAGGCTTTCTTAAAGTTCGTGGGGTGGAAGGTGTCCACGAGAAGGAATTCACAGTCGGTGTCGAGGCTGTATCCATGTTTCTTTCCTGCTTCGATTGCCCCTCGGATCCGCTGTTCTTCATCCGCGGAGAGGCTCTCGCCGTTCTGGAGGATCAACTCGCCGTCCACAAGATCGGTCTCGACTGTCTTCGCCAACTTCCCAATTCCACGAATGCTCCTTTTGTAGTAGATCCCGATGTACTGGTGCGACTGATACCCACGTGAACTGGGGTGGTAGTACAGATCGTACTCAAAGTTGTCCTTATGCGACGTCCCACACGGGACGGCACGCATGAGGTCATCTGTAGGAAGGAGATTTTCTCCCGAGCAGAAATTGCGGTAGTCTCCGACAAGTTGAAAAAGGTGCTCTTCATGATCGCCGATCAGTTTGCCAGATCCAATGAGGACATCAATGACCTGCTTGAACGTCACGGCTTCGAATTGGATGGACTTGTCATACTCAGCAATCTGCTCTGCAGCCGCCTTTACCTTAGTAGCCGGTACTTCAGGGAGGAGCAACATCAAAATGCCCTGCCGAGCGTCGTTAAGCGCCTTCGCATGACGCATCAGTTGGTCGATTCTGAAGCTGTCAGAGCGCTTGGTTTCGATGACAATCTTGAAACTGGATTGCGTGAGCGCGCCATCGGGAATGCTGTCGGTCTCAGCAGATTGCTGTTCCATCTGAACCCCAACGTCAATGGTCGCCCCATCAACGAGGGCTTCCAAAAGCCGTTCAAGGCGACTGGGACTGTCGCTATAGATTTGTGCAAAAAGCCGCAACGTGTTGTTGGTGATGACGTTTTCACGCTGCGAGTAGCGCTGAAAGTAATGGATGTTGCTCATGGGTGCGGTCGTCTTTTGTGATCAGAAAAAGAAGAGGTCTCTCCACGCTTGTCACCCCATAGAGTCGGTACACGCATCAGCGTCTGCGATGCCCAATCGCACCCTGATTAAAGCTCTCTAGTGGCTGAAAATCCAGGTCGTGCTTTTCAAAGAAGTCTTCCGTCAATGCGTCTCGAAGTTTCAATCTGCTCATGGGTTGGGAGCAGGAAGCGGTCCTTCTACATCGTGTGTTTTTTCCCACTCTACAACCTCTCGTAGATTAATTCCAGGGAGCAGCAAGAATGGGTATCGATGCGATGTTGTTTGACGCTGAATAATACGCCTCAGACCCCCGTACAGCATGGAAGCACCGTTCACTCGGATAATGTCCAGCACGCGACCCCTCTCCTCCTCTTCTGTCGCTGGAGGGACATTGTTGGCGGAAAATCGTCCCAGTGTAACCGTTTCAATCTGGTATGGCATCGTCTCTTGAATGGCCTTGGATACCGTGTTAATCCCTACGTACAGGAAGATATCGAACTGCTCGGTGCCCCCTTTGGGCTCCGAACGAGAGAGACGCTCCGTCGAAAGGTCAATCTGGACGATGTTTTTTTCTTCAGACGTTTCGGGAGGAAAGTCTGGAGAGACCCGTTGACCGCGAACGTAAAATGTTGGCTTCAGCGTACCTCCCTCTTCTGACGGTTGGTAGGCGGGATTCGCTGAGAAATGAGATTCGACAAGGTCGAAGCTCTGCATCTGAACGGGGGAGATCATCGCTTAAATCGTTTCTTGCTCTTGCAGCGTTGCGTAGGTGTCAAAGGGAATGTGCTCAGCTGCTTCAATGGACGGCGGCTGGACACGTCCGGCGGATCGTACTTCCGTCTGGATGAACTCGCGCATTCGGTTGCGCACATGCGACGAACGCCGCCGCGTCACGGGCCACCATCCCGCTCCGTTCTTTTCGCTACAGACAAACGACTTCACTTCGTCGGTCTGGTCTTCCATCTCCTCTTTTGGCACGAACTTCAGTACGGGAACCGCCAAGTCGAGTGCTTTTGCCATTTTTGCAATAGATAGCAGCGTTGGATTCTCGCTGTTGAGCAGACGACTTACCGTAGGAGGTTTTACTCCCATGGCTTCTGCCAGATCTTCCTGCGTCCATCCATACTCTTCAAGACGGCGCCCGATCTGATATCGAACCAGATCCATCAAGTCTGAGGCAATGTCTTCGGGCGTTTCCTCCAAATCCTCGAATAGCTCTTCGATGTCGCCGGGCATCGGGTCAACATTGGCCATGTCGTGGTTGCTTTGTGTATCCACAATAGTATAATTTTCTGTTTTCTAGATTATAGTAGAGGCGTATTATTTTGACTCAAAGTAATTTCTCATGGTGGATTTTGCTTCTCTGATAAAACGACGCTGCTTTGATTCGGAGGGCTTCTTAAATGCGTCCAAAATAATCCAACACGGCTTGGTGAATGTGCTAACTTGATCGTCCTTAAACATCAAAAGACGATGCCCTTTTGGCTTCAATTCCCAGAGGTCATCTCCAACATCCCGAAGATGCCTGGGTTCTTTGTTATAGTATGATTCGCCGACTCTGGCAATCATCGTTAGCATCTTCAGGATACGTTTTTTCAGTTGCTTGTTTGAACGCACTTTTTTGCTTCGAAGGTGCTCATGGTACGGACAGGACCAAGACGCATCATCTCCATGGGCCCGTGAGCGAAGCGCTACAATCACGCGCTCATGATGGCGGCTCCTCTTCTCTTTGGGGAGCGCATGAACAAGACTGAACTCACGGGTGCTTTGTGACATGTCGCCCGGATATTAGTGTATATGCTAATCAATTGCAAGTTTCTAACCGAAGATGAAGGAACTGCGACGGTCACCCCCGCCCCTCCACCACCGCAACCTCCTCATCGGTCAGGCCATAGAGGCGGTACACGATGCGGTCGATGAGGGCATCGGTGAAGGCGAGGTGGCGGTCGAGCCGGGCGGCCTCGGCAGCGTTGTTGAGGAACGGGCGAAGCTGACGGGCAATGGCGTCGTCGGTGGGATCGGGGAAGCGGGCGGCGTGCAAGCGGTCGAGCAGGGAGATGGTTTTGGTGGCGTTGTCGCGGTAGCCGCCGTAGCCGCTGCCGTGGGCGTTGAGCACGTCGATCCAGTGGACGACGAGGGCCGCTTCCAGGTCGGTGCAGCCGTGCAGGGTGCAGACGTCCACTGGGTCGGTTTCGTGGTAGCCCCAGCGGTCCAGCGCGTCGTCCGGGAGGTCGTCGTCAGCGGCGGGCTTGTAGCGGGCGGTGGCGCGGAGGGTGACGGCGGCGTCGGTGCGGGTGGCCGAGAGCGTGCCGATGCGCAGCCCGTCATAGGTCGCAGCGGTGGCGGCTAGCATGGATTGTTGCACGCCGGGGACGGGCTGGTAGCGTCCGAAGTCGACGAGCGGACGCCCGGTGGCGGCGGTGGGCTCGGGGACGTAGTCGGTGAGGTCGAGGTGGTAGGTGCTGCGCTCTGCCTTCAGGCGCGTCATCTCGCGGGCGAGGTGCGCCAGCAGGTCGTGGACGACGTCGGCCCGCTCGGGGTCGGCGGTGAGGTGCGCGTCAACGGCCTCCAGCACGGCGTAGACGGTCGGGCCGGCGTCGGCATCGCGGGCGGCCTCGTAGGCGGCGATGGCGGCTTCGGCGTGGGCGGTGCGTTCGTCCGCCGGGGTGGTGAAGGCGATGTCGCGGATGGGGACTTGTTCAACAAACTGTCCCAGCAATTGCAAATAATCGCCCCGGTACTGAACACTGGTGGCTTTGAGATAGAAATCGGCGAGTTGAGAATTGAGAATGGCGAGTAGGTAGGCATCATCTGTTGGGAGCGAATAGATCTTGTTCGTCGGGAAAATGCCTTTCCGGTCCAGATGGAATCGTCCTTTCTCCGCCAGGTCTGGATTGATGATCTTCGGCTGTTTGAAAGCCTCCTCGTAGGCTGCCTGCGGCTGCTGCAATTCGTACCATTCCTGATCGGTGGCGCGGCCTTCAAGATCCGACCGAAACGCTTGCAAATGCGCTTTAATGGCCGGGTATCGGTCGATGTCAACGCCGTGCTTCGTGTAGATCAGATAGGTTCCCGGATCGCGCAGTGCGTAGCGCCGAACGTCGCGTCCCGTTCGAACTGGATAGAGAACCTCTTCACTTTTTTCATCTCTGTCAATCAGGCGGTCTCGCGTTTCCCGGCTAATGATGAAAGCATCGTTTAACCCGCTGACGATTCCACGGAGAGGCGATCCACCAACGTACTCCCGAAGCGGGACGGCTTGCGTCTTCATCTTCGCAACGACGTCGAGGCCGGGATTGCCAAGAAGTGCCCAGCCGATTTCGTGGAGTTGTGCTTGCGAGAAGGAGACGCCAACCTGATTCACGATTGTGTTCAGGCTATCGAACGCCAGATGAGGGATCTGTGCAGAACAGCCTTGTGCATCGGGATCGGTGCCTTTCGAAAGAATGAGGATCAGTGGATACACGGTGGCCTGGAACACAGGCAGGTCACCAAAATCAATCGCCTGCTGAACGGTCGCATATTCTTTGATCAGTTCTTGAATGGGCGTTCCGTAATTGGCCCGCATCCACTTGTTCGACACGATAAATCCGAGGCGCTGTCCGTGAGCCAAGAGTCCAACGGCTTGCTCAACAAAGTAGCCGTAGAGATCCATCCGCTCGGCGTACACGTCGTATTTGCTCCGTAGGAAGTGCTTCATGTCTTTGAATGCTTCCATGCGCACATACGGCGGATTCCCAATCACCGCGTCAAATCCGGGATTGGAGCGGCGTTTGCTGGAGTCCAGATCGTAATAGACTTCGGGAAACTCCAGCTGCCAGTGGAAGACGCGCTTCTCCTGGGCAACGCGCTCGGCCGTGGCTACCGTGTCCGGAAATTCCTCCAGCACCGCACCGCCGTCCGTTCGGTACGCTTCGATCACCTCACGGGCATAATCGCGCACCAGCGTACGGCCCTTGGGCGCGTCGAAGTGCTGCGCCGTCCACAGATCCAGCAGCCGCTTGTACGGCGCCATCTTGTCCTGATACGCGCGGAACGCCGTCGCGCTTTCTTCAACATCCGTGAGCGTCGCATCCGTGTTAAAGGCCGCGTCCTGCAAGAACTGGGTGCCGCGCAGTATCTCGCCGCGAATGTTGCCGAACAGGTCGCTCTGAATGGCATCCATCACGGCCTCCACATCGGCCCCAATCAGCGAGTTGCCCGCCTTCAGGTGATGGTCGAGGAAGGAAAGCGGTGCGCCCACGGTGAACGAGTGCAGCCACAGGCTCACCTTGGCCAGTTCCACCGCCATCGGGTTGAGGTCCACGCCGTAGATGCAGCGCTTCATGACGAGGCGCTTCAGGAGCGACGTATCGCGCAGGCGGGTGCTGGCCGAAATGGCCTCGGGGCTAATGCCTTGGCGCTGGAGGCTTTGCAGGATGCGTTCGCGGATCTCCGCCAGATATTCCGTGACCGGGTTGTTTTCCGGGTAGCGGCTAAGGATCTGTGCGAACTGTTCGGCGAGATAGTCGGCCGCGTGCACGAGGAAGTGGCCGGAGCCCATCGCCGGGTCGCACACGCGCACAGTCAGCAGCGCGTTGAGGGCCTTGCGACGCGGCGTGTCGAGCTTGGCCCGGACGCCGCGGTCGGTGGGGGCCCGTCCGTCCATGATCTCCGCGATGCGCGCCATGGCCGCAGCAAATTGCTCGATGCGGCGCTCCACGATAGGGCCGAGCGTGTGCTCCACGATGTACTCCACGATGTAATGCGGCGTGTAGTACGATCCGGTCTTTTTGCGCTCGCCCTTGTCCGTTTGCAGGTCGAGCGCTCCGTCGTCGGTGCGCACCAGGCGGTGTTCGAGCAGCCCTTCGTAGATGGAGCCGAGCTGGCGGACGTCCAGCGCCTTGTAATCCACCTGCGGCCCGGTGGGGTTGGTGTGGGGGTCAACAGCGGTGAGGTTGACGAGCGCGCGGACGATGTAGCGTTGGCCGATGGTGTGGTCGTCGAGAAAGGCGTTGGCCGGATTGGTGGTGTCGAACAGGCCGCCGTTGTACGCCGGCACATCGAATGTGGGGTCGCCCTTGTCGATGGTGCGCACGAGCGCCTGGAGGTCGTTCCAGAAATCGGAGTGGCGATCGCTGAGCGGGCTGCCGCCGGCCAGGGCGCGTTGGGCGCGGGTGGCGAGGCGGGTGAGGCTGTGCTTCTGGTAGCCGGGATTGTCGAGTGGCAGCAGGGTGCGCGATTCGGCGTATAGGAGGAACAACAGCCGGTAGAGCAGGCGCAGCGTGGCACGGTAGACGGCCTCCAGATCGGCTTCGGGGTCGTCTGGATTGTGCTCGCGGCGATGATTTTCGTACAGTCCGGTGGCCAGTTCGAGAAAGACCTGATCGAAGATGCGATCTTTGAGTTCGGCCTCCAGCTCCTCGGCGTAGCGGTCGGAGGCGGCGTACACATCCTCCAGGAAGGTGGGGCCTTGGGGGGTTGGGGTGTGCGCGGCGGCGCGGAACAGCGCATAAAATAGGCGGAAGGCGTGCCGGGCTTCGGACTGTTCCTCGGCCGTGCCCTGGGCCAGGCGGCAGATGTGTTCGAGGTTGATCTCCAGGTACGTTTCGAGGCGGGACGGGGCCTTTTCGTAGTAGAGCCGCCAGTGAGAGCCGTTGGTGAGTACGCCCCATGCGACGCCGGTGAGGGTGACGTAGTCAATGATCTGGAACGACGGGTTTTCCTGGCGCATCTTTGCGCGGCCGTCGCGGCCGGGAGCGGGCGCCGGGCCATCGAGCGGGCGGCCCCAGTACTTGGCGTCGGCGACGGCATCGGCGTAACGAAAGAGGTCCGTTGCATCGTCATTGGATTGCTGGCGGGCGGTTTCTTTGCGCTCGGCCGAGCGGAAGAGGGCATAGTCGGGGCGTCCCCGGCGGCCCTGGCGTTGCGCATGCGGCTGCACCTCGCGGGCCCATCCGAGGATGTCGAGCACCGGCCGGATGAACTGATCCTCCGTCTGGCTCTCGTTCCAGTTTCTTGTGTGCGCCGCGTGCTTCGCGTACAGCGCGCAGACATCGGCATATGCCGCGTCCGCATCGTCGTGGAGCGCCTGTACGTCATCTCGTTCCGGGAAGCGCTCGGCGAGGTAGTGGTCGGAGAACAGGCTGCGGTTGTCGACGGCTTTGTCGAACAGTATGGGTGTGGGCACGGTGCGGAGGGGCAAGGCGTGGACATGCGACGATTGGGGTAGGCAGTATACGCTCGCCTACACCGATAATATCCGAAGGTGCGTGGAGTATTTCAACGCGATGGTTTGCTCAACTGCACGTACAACGTGCCTAAACTGCAAATCCACGCTACGATGCGATCCCCCTGCACGGAGACAAACGATCCGCTGCGGCGATTGCCGCGTTCGTTTCCTATTCGCAATCCCCGCCTCGGGGCCCATCCACTTGCGCGTCGGGGGCGCTGTGCCGTAGGTTGCGCATCGCCCCGATACCCACTCATTGGCCGCCGCGCGCATGCCTCGATTGACTCGCCTGCTGCTCATCCTCGTCGTTTTTGTTGGCGGCAGTGCCTGCACATCGTCTCCCCCCAAGGCCCCGCCGCGGGCCGCGGTGCTTACCGATACCACGCTGCAGCGCCTCGTAACGGCACAGCAGGCCCGCAACGGCGCCGTGCTGCGCCGGGCACTCCAGCATCCGTCGGCCACGGTACGGGCGCGGGCTGCGCTCGGACTCGCGTCGGTGCAAGACACCACGGCCCTACCGGCGCTTTTCGCTGCGCTCGCGGATTCGGCGGAAGCGGTGCGGGCCTCCGCGGCCTTCGCGGTGGGGCAGCTGCCGCCGGCACGCGTCTCGGCCGCGCCGCTGTTGGAGCGATTGGCAACGGAATCGTCGGCGCGGGTGCTGGGGCGCTTGTTGGATGCCCTTGGCAAAACCGGCAACGCGTCGTCGCTTGCGGCGCTCATGCAACGCCCTGTGCCCCCCGAGGCGGCAGCCGACCAAGCCCGGGCCGTCGCCCGCTATGGCATGCGGGGCATCACCGATTCCACGGCCACCGTGTGGGTGCTGCAGCACCTGACGAGCGACCGTCCGGCGGTGCGAACGATGGCGGCCTACGCGGTGGGGCGCATGCAAGACGTGAGCGCCTGGGCCGCGGCGGCCGATGCCGTGCGCGGCGCGCTGGCCACGTACGCCCCGTCTGATCCCGCGGCGGCCTATCTGCTGCGCGGGCTCGGGCGTCTGGCAGCGCCGGAAGACATCGGCCGTCTGGTGGAATGGACCCAGGCGGGAACGCGGTGGACGATCCGCGTGAACGCGGCCCGCGCGCTTGCGCCGTTTGCTGATACGGCCCGCGTGCAGCGGGCGTTGCTGCAGCTGCTGGACGACGGATCGACGCTCGTGGCGCAGGCGGCCGCACAGACGCTCGCGGGCACTGGGGCGTGGACGCCGGCGCACAGTGAGGAGGTGGAGCGCTGGATTCGTACGCACCGCGACTGGCACGTCATCGCCCCGTTGGTGCGCGGGCTGGCGCGGAACGGCGCGCCCACGCTGGTGTGGGACCGGCTCAGCGACTGGCGGGCGAACGCGCGGTTTTGGGCGTACGCCGCCGGGGTGCCGGCCCTGGGCTGGCTGCCGTCTGATACCGCCCGCACGGTGCTCCTGGCGGCGGCCAATCATCCCACGGTGCGTGTGGCAGCGGCGGCGGTGCGGAGTCTGGCGGATCGCTGGCAACGGGGCGCGCCGGATACCACGCGGGCCGCGTACTTTCGGGCCTTTGCGGAGGCCGTGCAGCGTCGCGACATTGCCACCGTCAACGCTGGCGCCCGGCCCCTGGCCGATGCCCGCTTTGCCGCGCTCGGTGCAGCCGACACCCTCGCAAAGGTCTACCGCTCGCTCCGCACCCCAACCGACATTGAAGCCATGACGGCGCTGCTCCGTGCGTTGGGCGCCGCCCCCGATACGGCCGTTGCCCGTCCGGTGCTGCGTGCGGCCCTGCGGCATTCCCATCCCGTCATTCAGTCGGCCGCCGCGCAGGCCCTCGATACGACGGTGACGGCCGCCCCGGCTGCGGTGGAGACGCCGCCCATCGACTGGAACGCGTTGCAGGCGTTGGGCCCTCGGCCGCGGCTGGTGCTCGCCACCGAGCGCGGGCGCATCGTTCTCCAACTGTTCACGCCGCTCGCTCCGCAGACGGTGCAGGTCATCACGCGCTTCGTCCGCGAAGGCCGCTATGACAACGTTCCGTTTCACCGCGTCGTCCCCAATTTTGTCGTGCAAGGGGGCGACTTTGCGCGGGCCGACGGGTGGGGCGGTCCGGGCTTTTTCTTGCGCAGCGCCTTCACCGGGCACGGCTACACCCGCGGCACGCTGGGCATGGCCAGTGCGGGAAAAGACACCGAGGGCTCACAATTTTTCATTACGCACAGCATGCAGCCGCACCTCGACGGGCGCTACACGGCCTTCGGGCAGGTGCTTACCGGGCAATCGGTGGTGGATCGTTTGGTGGTGGGCGACTCAATTCTGAACGCTACCGTACAGCCCACGCCGTAACGGGGCGCTCACACAAAGCTGTAACGAAATCGTGCATGCGCTGAACCTCACGCGGGCTGTGCCGTGTGAGCCCTCGAAATCTCTTACCAAGCAATCGATGCAAGATGCCACGCCTCACGCCCTGTACGTGTTGTTGTCTGTCCACCGGGGCACGCGTGGTAACGTGCGGAGCCGCTCGCTGAGCGTCCGCGCCTTATTGCACCTGTGTGCCCCTTACGGCTTGCCGTGAGGGGCTTTTTGCATTCATACCCAACGCATACATCCAACCGCCTTATGAGCGCATACGCCCATCCCGACGTGCTCGTCGCTACCGACTGGGTAGCCGAGCATCACACCGAAACCGAAGACATCCGCATCGTAGAGTCGAACGAAGACGTGCTGCTCTACGACACCGGACACATTCCGAACGCCGTACACATCGATTGGACGAACGACCTGCAGCAGGAGGACGTCCGCGACTTTATCACAGCGGATCAGTTTGCTGCGCTCTGCGCATCGAAGGGGATCAGCAACGACACCACCGTGGTGTTTTACGGCGACAAGAACAACTGGTGGGCCTGCTACGCCTTTTGGGTCTTTAAGCTGTACGGTCACGAACACGCCGTGCTGATGGATGGCGGCCGCAAGAAGTGGATCGCCGAAGACCGCCCCTTGACCAAGGAGACGCCGTCGTTCCCGGAGGCAACGTACGAGGCCCCCGCGGGCCCCGACTTGTCCATTCGGGCGTTCCGCGACGAGGTGCTGTCGCATCAGGACGCCGGCGGCCCGCTCGTGGACGTGCGCTCGCCCGAGGAATTCCGGGGCGAGAAGCTGCATATCCCGGGCTATCCGCAAGAGGGATCGCTGCGCGGGGGCCACATCCCGGGCGCACGCAACGTGCCGTGGTCGGAAGCGGCCGCCGCGGATGGCACCTTCAAGTCGCGTGAGGAGCTGGAGGAGCTGTACCTGCAGAACGAAGGGCTGTCGCCCGACACGGAGACGATTGCGTACTGCCGCATCGGCGAGCGATCGAGCCACACGTGGTTTGTGCTCAAGTACCTGCTGGGGTTTGAGAACGTCCGCAACTACGACGGCTCGTGGACCGAGTGGGGCAACCTTGTGGGCATGCCGATTGAAAAAGGCGACGCCGCGCCGGTCGAACGCTAAAGGCTCGAACGTTAAAGGCGTCGGCTACACGGCACGAGATCCAAAGCGCTGCTGGGGCATCCCGGCAGCGCTTTCGGTTTGCAAACGGAGCCGGTGTGCCCGGGCTACTAGCCCGCACCTGTATCCGTTATTGCAAAAATAACAAAAGCAAGAAGCGACAGGTAGCATTCGTGCGTGGAAACACCTTTCTCCAACAGCAGGTAGCGCACGCCACTTGCCTGTTCACAATGAGATGGCCTCGATGGAGCACCGCGCTACGTCCCTTTCCCTCCGGCGGATCGCCAGCATCATTGCGCTGGTTTTGCTTGCGGCGTTCATTGCCTACCTGGCGGTTCGGCTGGCGCACGTACTGCTCATCGTGTTCTGCGGACTCTTAGGCGCGGTATTTCTGGGCGGCGTGGCACGCCGTGTGCAAGCTGTCACAGGCCTCCAGCGGGCGTGGGCCCTCGGTAGCGTGCTCCTGGCGCTCGGCGGGTTGGCCTCGGGGATCGTCCTCTACACGGGGCCCGATCTCGTCCGGCAGGTCACGCAGCTCATCAACCAGCTGCCCGCGGCCCTCACACGGTTGCAGGCCCTGCTCGATCAGTATCCGTGGAGCACCGCCTGGTTTGGGTCCAGCGGCGTATCGGCCCTGCTGCCCGCGGCGTCGAACGTGGTGCAGAGCGTCACGAATGTGTTCTCCACCACCCTTGGGGTGCTGACGAACGTGTTCATCATCAGCGCGGTGAGTATTTACGGGGCGCTTCGGCCGTCGGCGTATGTGGAAAACACCGTGATGCTGGTGCCGCCTGCGCACCGCGAGCGCGCACGGACGGTGCTGCATGCCTTGGGCCGTGCGTTACGCTGGTGGATGGCGGGCCGCTTTGTGATGATGGCGGTGGTGGCCGTCTTCACGAGCACGGGCTTGTGGCTTATTGGCGTGCCGTCGCCGCTGGCGCTCGGGCTTATTGCGGGCGCTGCGGACATCGTGCCGTACATTGGGCCGATCGTGGGCGCGATTCCGGGATTACTGGTGGGGCTCCTGGCGGGCCCCGAGACGCTCCTGGCGGTTGCCCTCCTGTATGGGGTTGTGCAACTGCTGGAGAGCTACCTGCTTAACCCGGTCATCCAGGAGCGCGCGGTGTCGCTGTTGCCGGCGGTGCTTATTTCGGCGCAGGTGATGCTGGGCGTGCTGGCTGGTCCGCTGGGCGTGCTGTTGGCCACGCCCCTGGCGGTGTGCATCATCGTGTTGGTGCAAATGCTGTACGTAGAAGACGTGCTGGGCGATACGGTGCACGTGCTGGGCGACCACAAGCCTGCTAATCGGTGAGGGCATCGTCGGGCGATACGAACGTGAACACGCGTTCGGTAACGAGCGCCGCGAGCACGTCCACAAAGGCGTCGTGGTCCATGTACGGGGCAAGGAGCGCGGCGGGAATGTGCATGCGATCGGTGAGGAAAGGTCCCATAAACGCGTCGGCCGCGTCGAGGGCGTACGTCGTGCCGTTGGCCGTGAGCACGACGGAGCCGTTGGGGCGCTCGGTGTACACGATGCGCGCGGTGTGATGCCGCTGAAGGCCCCGCCCGGCGCCCACGTTCTTTTGCACGTCGGCGGGTGTGCATGGCGGATCCAGCGGCTCCGGGGCTTGGGTGCGCGTGGCCCACAGGCCAATCCACCGGCGGATGCGCTCGGCGTCGCTCGTTGCTTCGCTAAACAGCGCCCGGAAGCGCTGCACGACCTCGGCATCAACCTGCCCGGGGTGCGCCGTGGGCATCAGGTCGGGGTCGCGGTAGAAGAGACGCTCGTCAAGGTCATCGTACGCAAACTGCGCAAAGTCGTAGAGGGCCTCGCGCACGCTCGGCGCCCGAAAGCCAATGCTAAACGTCATGCAGTCGTCATCGCGCGAAATGCCGTGGTGCGCCACGCGCGGCGGCAGGTACAGCATGTCGCCGGGCGTCAGGTCGTGCGTCGCCGCGGGGGTAAAGTCGGCCAGCACGCGGAGGTCGGCGTCGGGCACCAGCGTCTCGTCCACGACAGGCTCTGCGCCGATGTGCCAGCGCCGCTCGCCGCTCATCTGTAGCAAAAACACGTCGTAGTGGTCAATGTGCGGACCCACGCTGCCCCCGCGCGGCGCGTAACTGGCCATCACGTCGTCAATCCGCCAATCCGGGATGAAGCGAAAGCGGCTGCGCAGCTTTTCCACCGCGGGCAGCAACCGGTCCAGCTGTTGCACGAGTAGGGTCCAGTGGGTCGCGGGCAGCGCGGCGAAGTCTTCGGGCGTAAACGGGCCGTCGCGAAGGGTCCAGTTGTGCGCCTCGGCCGAGCCCTCGATGAGGCGGCTTTCCACGTCGGGTTCGCACGCCAGCCCGGCCATCTCGTCGGGCGAGAGCGGCGGCTCAACATCAGGCAGCGCATCGCGGATTACGACGGGGCGCTTTTGCCAGTAGGTCGACAGAAATTCGTCGGGCGTGAGGTCGCCCAGCGGAGCGGAGACGGGCATACAGCGGGTGTGCGGTTATTCGGGGGGAGTACGATGCGTGGATCGATTTAGGCTGTGCTTAAAACACCTCGCGGACTGCGCCCGGTTGGACAGCCGCTGCTGCTGCGTTGTTCTGCATCGCGGTAGGCTCGCTACCCCTGCTTCGAACGCCGTGCAGCTCTGGCTTCGCCCTCGGGCACGCACTCACGTTGATTTTTCAAACACAGCCTAGTAGTGCCAGGGCACATCCGACCAGTCGGGGGGGCGGTTTTCCAGAAAGGCATCGCGGCCTTCTTGGGCTTCATCGGTCATGTATGCCAGCCGTGTGGCCTCGCCGGCGAACAGCTGCTGCCCCACCATGCCATCGTCGGCGGCATTGAAGGCGTACTTCAGCATGCGGATGGCCGTGGGACTTTTGCGATTGATTTCTTCGGCCCAGTCGAGGGCTTCGCGTTCCAGGTCTTCGTGCGGAATGGCGGCGTTGGCCATGCCCATGGCTACCGCTTCTTCGGCGCTGTAGGTTTTGCCCAGAAAGAAAATTTCCCGGGCCCGCTTTTGTCCCACCTGCCGCGCGAGGTAGGCCGAGCCGTAGCCCGCGTCAAAGCTCGCCACGTCGGCATCGGTTTGCTTAAACTTGGCCTGTTCGCGGCTCGCGAGGGTCAGGTCGCACACCACGTGCAGGCTATGTCCGCCCCCCACCGCCCATCCGGGCACCACGGCAATCACCGCCTTGGGCATAAAACGGATGAGGCGCTGCACCTCAAGGATGTGAAGGCGGCCCAGCTTGGTGGCGTCGGCCCCGTCATCGTTGGCCTCGTCATCGTCGGCATACTGGTAGCCGTCTTTTCCGCGAATGCGCTGGTCGCCGCCCGACGAAAACGCCCACTTGCCGTGCTTGGGCGAGGGGCCGTTGCCGGTAAGGAGCACGCAACCGACGTCGGGCGTCTGGCGGGCGTGGTTGAGCGCTTGGTAGAGCGCATCGACCGTTTGCGGACGAAACGCATTGAGCACGTTGGGGCGGTTAAACGCGATGCGCACCGTGCCGTGGTCTACCGCGCGATGATAGGTCACGTCCTCGGCTGCAAAGCCGTCGACGGGGGTCCAGCGAGAGGCATCGAAAAGCTCGGAAATCATGAAGCAGACCGTTTGGAAAGCGATTGGACGAGGACTAGAGCAGTGGTGGCTACCTTCGAGCGGAGGCGCAGTTTCTACGGGCCGTCTGCCCGTTTGGCAGCGTCGCACTTCAAGCTGTCAGGCGGAAGCCGTGCGGGGGTGTCAGGGTGTGAGCGGCGGCTGTCAATCTGATAGCCCCGCGGGGCCTCCGGGCTGTAGTCTTGGCACCGGAGCGTCGCTGGTACAGGGGTTGTAGTTTAGTTGGGCGAACACATGAAGCGCCGGGCAGCCCTTTGATGCTGCCCACCAAACCACCACCGAACAGCGAACCAACCGATACAAAACATCATGACCAGCCTTGTACGCGCACGCAACCGCAACATGAATTCGCTGCAGCGCGAAATCGATCGCCTGTTTGAGAACTTCTTCCCGTCGACCAGCGGGCCTGAGAACAATGACAGCGGCTCGCAGGCCGTGTGGGCGCCGCGGACGGACCTTACGGAAACGCCGGAGGCGTACCGCATTGCGCTCGACCTGCCCGGTATGTCGAAGGACGACCTGAAAATCAACTATAAAGACCACACGCTTAGTGTGAGCGGCGAGCGGTCGAGCCAAACGCGCGCCGAAGATGAGGATGTGGTGCGCGTGGAGCGGGCCTTTGGCCACTTCTACCGTTCGTTCACGCTGCCGAACACGGTAAACAGCGACGCCATTGAGGCGACCTATGAGAACGGCGTCCTCACGATTCACGTGCCGAAGGCGGAAGAGAGCAAGCCGAAGCAGATTACGATCAACTAACCACGCGTCGCACGCTTTTGACGCTGTACGACTGCCCCGCGAGGCGTTTTCTCGTGGGGCAGTTTTTTATGCACTCACGGTACGTACCCGACTAGGCGCGGCTTGCCGGTACGTGGCCGGTCTACGCATTGGCGGTGCCATTGCTGGTAGAGCGGTCATCATCCGGACGGGCATCGTCTGTAGGGGCGTCATCAGACGCTGGGCCGCTTGCGGATGCCGCTACGGCTGCTTCGGCATCGAGCTGCAGGAGCTTGGCGCGCTCCTCGTCGAAGGACGGATCGTCCAAAATCTCGCGGACCTCGCGGATCGTTGGCAGGTCGCCGAGGTCGTTCAGTCCAAACTCTTCCAGGAAGTGATCGGTGGTGCCATAGAGGAGCGGGCGTCCTACGGCATCGCTGCGGCCCTGCACGTCGACGAGGTCGAGCTCCATGAGGCGGCGCAAGGCATAATCGGAGTTGACGCCGCGCACAAAATCCACCTCGGGGCGCGTCACGGGTTGCCGGTAGGCGACGATGGCGATGGTTTCCATGAGCGAGCGCGAGAGCGTGGTGCGCTGCTCGCCCACGTAGTACGCGTTCACGAACGGGGCGACGTCCTCGGCCGTGGCCATGCGATACCCTTCGGCCCACTGCTCGATGCGCAGCGCGCGGCCGTCGGCTTCATACGATGCGTTCAGGTCGTCAACCGCCGCCCGCACTTCCTCCACCGACGACGGCGGCCGGCCGGTGACCTCGGCCACGATCTCGGCAATCTGCTCAGGCGGCACAGGGGCCTCGGCCGCAAAGATAATCGATTCGGCGGCGCGTTGCAGCGGGTTCGTCTTCATGAAACGCAGCGTTCGTGGGAGAAACAACAACCGAGCGTCGTACCGCTTCGGCATCAGGCGTGATTCTAGGCTGTATTTGAAAACTCGAGTTTTCGGAAGCAGCGTCGGATGAAGGCCAACTTGACTACCGCTAGGTAGCACCGGGCATACTTCTCATAGCGGGTGGCCAGCCGGCGGCACGCCTTTAGCCATACGGTTGGTCTCTCAATCACATTTCACTTTGCATAAACCGTTTTGTCAACTACCAGAGGCTGCGCTTACTCTCAATCGCTCTCAATTACTCTCAGCTGTAAGGGATTGGTGATCTGGCGACCGCGACAAATCTCTCGGTTCCCGACATGAGCCTTGACATCCATGGAGATCCCTTGTGGATGGAGCCCCCTTCTGTAGACTGTAGACTATAGGGCCACGCAGACACGTTCAGCCTTTCATCATGCACCGAGCGTCTGAGACAACTTACGACTTCACGCAGATTAACGACGAGGATCTCCGGGTGCCGCTGCCTGCCTCCTCGCCGACCTGACGCCAACCCCATCAGGTGGTGGAACCCTGACCGGTCCACAACCCGCACGTCAAGACGCTTCTCAAGACGCCTCCAGATCCTCGTCCCCCTCTGTGCGTGCTTCGTCGTCCGGTGCCTCCGTCACCGCATCCACCAGCGTGTACACGTCCGCCATCGGAATCTGCACGTCCAGCGCATCGCTCGTAAGCGTGGCATCGAGGCCACGAACCAGGGTGACGCGCCAGTCCGTCTCTGAGCGGTGGTAGCGGACCACCAGCGCCTGCGCCGGATCGATCAGCCAGTACTCCTGCAACGCGTCGAGCGTGAGGTACGCTTCCAGCTTCTCCGTGGCATCGCGGCGTTCGGTGCTCTCGGACGTCACCTCCACAAGCAGCAGCGGATTCCGGAGCGACGACGGGGTTTCGTCCGTCATCTCCGGTGTGTCGCACACCATCACCACATCGGGGTAGACATAGCGCTCATCCAGAGAGACGCGCTGGTGAGACGTGACGCTCCGGCATCCCCGCGATGCGGTTTGCGTGTGGAGCGCGGTGCGGACGTTGTCTTTGATCTGATTGTGGTCCAGCGATGCTCCGGCGAGCGCGTAGGTGCGCCCGTTCAGGTACTCGTAGCGGACGTCGGTCGCCTGTGCGTCGCGCTCCAGGTACTCGTCCAGCGTGTGCAAGCGTCGGGCGGTTGCGGTGGCCATTGGATTGTGGGTTGTCGTGACGCTGGCGTCCATGTCGGTACGAGGCGGGGCGTGGGGGGATCCGGAAGCAAATCGCACACTGATGTTTTGCGAAGTTGCGATTCAGAAGATTGGTCTATAGGTTACATACTTGATGCTCTTCTTTTGCTCAATATCTCAAAATTCTATCTCGTATCATGTACTCCTTTCCATTCGAGGGTGAACAGTCTCACGTGATCCGGTTGTGCCGCGTTGGTTTTTGTTCCCGCAGTAGGCGTTTTCCGCAGTTCCATATGAACGGCTGCAGCCAAGTTGTGCAGGCTTCTTCAAACCTGGCTCTCGCCTTCCTCCTGGCCCTCCTACCGGGAGTGCTAACTCTCACACAACCGATACAGGCCCAGCCGAATCCCGTCCTTGAGGGCACCATTACCGGGCCGGGTGGCGAACCAATGGAACGGGCCGATGTCAGTGTGTACGCACCGGGTGGGATCTATGCGCCGCGTGATGGCGGATTGGCACGGGTTGGTCATCAGCGCCTGTCGGAGACAGCCCCCTTTCGCGTCTCGGTAGACACCACGGGCATCGTGCATGTCAAACTAACGGGTGTTCACCACCGTCCCTTGTCGTTTGACACCTATGTTGCAGCGGGCGATACGGTGGAACTTGATGCGCGTCTGGCACGGTATCCCTCTCCAGACTCGTTGACGGGGCTGTTCATCGTCGGGTCGTTCAACGACTTTCGGTTTGTTCCTTTTCGGTCGCCTCCCGGTGGTGTTGCGATGACGCGACAAGACGATGGGACGTACGCGGCAACCGTTCCAACACCGGGCGACTCACTGGTTTACCAGGTGAACGGCCTGACCGAGCACCGCAATCCGATAAACGCCTTTCCGATCTTCTTTTCGTGGTCTGGCACCTCGTCCGAGGCAGAGGCCGTTCTCCAGCGAGCAACCTACCGCTCGGTGCAAGCCACGCCGAGCGATTCGACGCGCATCGTCTTCGACCCGTCCGCCACGACCGGCGCTTCCGATCCGCCCGTCCGTTTCGCACCAAAGGCGCCTTTTGATGCGGCGGCGGCACCCGTGCTTCGCTTTCAAGACTCGACATCCGTAGCTGCCCGCTTCGCGTCGTACCACAGGGCGTACATTCGGGAATTGAGGGCATACATGCGGTTCATGTGGAGGGCCCGCCAAGATTCCAGCCTCTCCCCGGATGCGTACGATGCATCCGGATTTGAGAATACGCTCGATGAGGCACTGTCGTACGATGACTCGCCTGCGGTGGTCAATGCGATGCTGGTCCTCCATCTGTTTTGGACGCCTGAGCCTACAGCGGCTGTTGCCCAGCGTGCCTTGGCGTCTCTACCGGCAGATACGCCGCTTTGGAACTACGTTGCCTCCGATCTCCCGAGGCCAATTGGGTGGGGATTGGTGGGCGCCACGATGAGCGCCACGGGACGACCGGATGCGTACCGGGCGTACGCGCATGACGTACTGCGGACGAATCCAAGTCGCATTGTGCGCTCCGATCTGCTGTATGCGTTGACGCGTCAAGCAAAAACCACGGGCGATCGCGATCGGCAGCACATCTACTACACGTGGTTGCAGGAGTCGCATCCCAATGCCTTGGTGACAGAGATGGCACAGCGCCGTATCAATCCGCTGGCAGACCTGCGCCCCGGTGCCACGGTTCCATCGTTTGAGGTCCCCGCTCTTGCCGACGCCTCACGCACCTTTACCCCGAAGACCTTCGACGGGCAGTACGTCCTGCTCGACTTCTGGGCGACGTGGTGTGCGCCGTGCATCGAAGAATTTCCGACGCTGAAGACCGCCTACGACCGGTTTGCCGATGACGGCTTTACGATCCTGAGCCTGTCGGTCGACGAAAGCCGCGAGACGGTCACGGAATTTCTTGCAGACTACGACCAGCCGTGGCCGCACGCCTTTGTACCTGAAGGATTGCAGAGTGATCTGATGGCCCGGTTTCAGGTCGATGGCGTCCCTACACTTGTTCTCGTCGCGCCGGACGGCACCATCGTGTCCACCGAACGGGATGCCCTCACCGGTGAGGCGCTGTTGGACACCCTGGAGCGCGAATTGGGCGAGGGCGACGTCTCATCCGAGCGCTGACTCACCCTTCGCGAAGCTGTTCCCATCGCAGACCTGACAGGCCTCCAAGGTTTGTCAGGTCTCCACACGCCTCTACGCACGCCCCAGCCGCCACCGCTCCACCAGCAGGTAGCCCGCCGGAATCACGACGAGCGTCAGCAGCGATGGGAAGGTCTTCCCACGGCCCGCGGCTAGGGTTCCAGGTTAGGAGATAGTTTGCCATTTCAGCACGTATTGGTGGAGCGGCATAACGGACTAATTCACCTGCCGTGGGCAGCGTCAACCTACGAATTGAGCAAATGAGACACTACCGAATGAATATGATTACAGCCCACGGCCAGGTGCAATGGGGGTTATAGCGCCTTTTGGGCCTATTCGAGCGGCTCGATCCTTCCCGTCGGCTCCAAGTTCTTCGCGCGCTTCCACGCTTCCCTCAGTTCCGCACGATGCTTCCCGGCCCACTCATAGACCAACCCCAAGGCGCGACTCGGCAGCTCACCCGCCATTACATCCAACGTGTCAATCGTGATCAGTGCCTCGTCTCCCGCATATTCGGCATGGAAATGCGGCGGATTATGATCGTCGTAGTACATCTTGATCCGCACGCCGTAGAACCGGCACAGCTCAGGCATGGGTCGTTGACTTCAGCTTCGGGAAGATCTCTTCTGGGGATTTGCCCGTCAGCTTCATGTACGTCGCGTCCGGGCACAGCTCGACCTCTTCACTCCAGCGGATGGCCCCATCGTCGGCGATGCGGACGTTCTTCCACTGCTCATCATCATCCCAGAGCTTAAATACCCCTTGTCCGGCGAGGTGGGACACGTCCACTTCTCCTTCGGATCCGTCCGCGTAGCGGATCCAGACGCGGTAGTCGGCAAGCGCTTTGACTTCGATCGGCTTAAACATATAGATAATCGACTGTGGAAAACGAAGCAACGGATGAACGCACCGCATTACGGACTCGTTTCTAGGCGCTATAACGGTTGAGCTCACCGGCGGTGCTGAGGCCATGCTTCGCGGTGAGCAATCGAGACGCGGCGGTCGTCTCAATGCGCACTCGGACACCGTCCGGTGCAACGCCGTGTTATGCCAATCGATTTTCTCAAAAGAATTTTTGTCACGATAGCTTCGATTGAATCCTCATAATCCGATTCTGAAAGGACTCTCAGCTCTTCTTGTAGCCACTCAGAATCCCACAAATTCCAACCGTGGTCTTCAAAGATTGCAGCTATCTCATCACGCTCATTGTAGATATTTCCTGCAGCCAAGCAAAGTGTGACTTTAGGGTCCGGTCGGCATAGGCCGCACTGAGTCATTTGAAGCACAAGACGATTCAACACTACTTTGCGCAACACGTCCTCGTTGAACAGCTTGTAGCGGCTTGACTCTGTCTCGTTGGTACCATCAAAACCACTCAAGGGCCACGCAGACACGTTCAGCCTTTCATCATGCACCGAGCGTCTGAGACAACCTGAACAAAACGGTCGCGTGTGGGGCGCGCTCCTACAGGGCGTGCCTGCTTTTCTCGTCCTTGCAAATCGCTGTTGCGGCTGTTATTGTATGCACATGCCTCCGCAAGACCTGCACCTCTTTGGAGCGGCCCCCGGCCGTCTGCTGTGCTCCTGCGTAGGGCTGCCATTCCGCTTGTCTCACGTTCCTGTGCCTTTGCCCATGCCGTACCGCTTCACGCTGCATCGTCTCATGCCGAACTGCCTTCGTTCCTGTGCCCGCTCCGGTTGGCACGTGCCCCTCGCCGCGGCCCTGCTGCTCGTGGGCCTGTTACTGGTCGGTCTGCTGCTTCCCACACCTGCCACTGCGCAGAGCAACCCCGACTTCAAACTCGCCTCTAACGAGGTAACAGTAACGTGCGACGCGGCAGACGTGGGCGACACCGGTGAGGTAAACGGCACCGTCTACACCAAACGCCGCTCCTACGAAATCACCACGGCCAATGCCGCCACCACCTGCACGAGTGGCATCACCGATATGAGCGCACTGTTTAGTGGTAAAACGTCCTTCAACGGAGACATCAGCACGTGGGACGTCTCCAGCGTGACGGACATGAGCTCCATGTTCGCTGGAGATTTCGATAACCCTACGAGCTTCAACCAGGACATCGGCGGGTGGGACGTCTCCAACGTGACGAATATGGGCGGCATGTTCAGTGAAGCCACCGCGTTCGACCAGGACATCAGCACGTGGGACGTCTCCAGCGTGACGAATATGAGCTTCATGTTCAGTGATGCCTCCTCGTTCAACCAGGACATCAGCGGGTGGAACGTCTCCAACGTGACGACTATGCGCTTCATGTTCAATTCTGCCGGCTCGTTCAACCAGGACATCAGCACGTGGGACGTCTCCAGCGTGACGACTATGGGCGGCATGTTCCAGCTCGCCACCGCGTTCAACCAGGACATCGGCGGGTGGGACGTCTCCAGCGTGACGACTATGGGCGGCATGTTCAGTGAAGCCACCGCGTTCGACCAGGACATCGGCGGGTGGGACGTCTCCAGCGTGACGACTATGCGCGGCATGTTCACTGATGCCTCCTCGTTCAACCAGGACATCGGCGGGTGGGACGTCTCCAGCGTGACGGATATGGGGACGCTGTTCTTTGGAGCCACCGCGTTCGACCAGGACATCGGCGGGTGGGACGTCTCCAGCGTGACGAATATGAGCTTCATGTTCAATGAAGCCACCTCGTTCGACCAGGACATCGGCGGGTGGGACGTCTCCAGCGTGACGAATATGTACGGCATGTTCACTGATGCCACCTCGTTCAACCAGGACATCGGCGGGTGGGACGTCTCCAATGTTGACGACTCGCGTTCTTTCGATGACTCCTTTGAGGAGATGTTTGACAACAGCGGCCTTTCCACGGAAAACTACGACGCCCTGCTGATCGGGTGGAGCCAACGCAACCTCACCGATGGACTCACCTTCGGCGCCGGTACGATTCAGTACACGCCGGCTGCTGCCGCCGCTCGGCAGTCGATCATCGACGACCACAACTGGACGATCAACGACGGCGGGCCGGTGGACGATTAACGACACGGGGCAGGTGGCTCCCTCTGTCACACGCACCGATGGCACGGCCTACGATCCATCGGCCCCGGTGCCCGGGACCAGCCGCAACCCGGTGGGGCGGCTTACGCTTACCGCCAACGTCACAGGTTCGAGTGTAAGCGCCCTCACCATCAGTACCAACGGCGCCGGAGAGGGCATCGAAGAAGTGAGCCTGTGGACCAGCGCCAGCGCAACGTTCGACGCCGCTGCGGCCTCGCGCCAGGACCAGCAAACGCTGGACCCCGAGGCGGCCATCCCCGCCACGATCACGTTCAACGGGCTTAGCCATTCGGTGCCCACCGACGGGACGTACCTGTACGTTGTTGCCGATCTGACCGCAGACGCTGCCGG
Organism: Salisaeta longa DSM 21114; assembly: GCF_000419585.1. Lineage (NCBI taxonomy): Bacteria > Pseudomonadati > Rhodothermota > Rhodothermia > Rhodothermales > Salisaetaceae > Salisaeta > Salisaeta longa. The sequence continues at coordinate 892,744 of NZ_ATTH01000001.1, read as the reverse complement.
AGATGTGCAGTTCTCGCTTGCGTCTGCCTCCGATCTCACCATCACAGATGGCACCGTAAGCAACAGTTCAAGTGACTTCCCGATGCCCTTGTCCAGCGGCTCGCAACCGCTCCCGGTGGAACTGTCGGCGTTTGATGCCCAAGCCAATGGCGAAGCCGTTGCACTCACCTGGCAAACCGCCGCCGAGCAAAGCAACGCGGGCTTCGAGGTGCAGCGGCGCTCGAATAGCGCGTGGGAAACGCTCACGTTCGTCGAGGGCGCAGGCACTACGTCGGCCCCGCAGAGCTACCGCTTCCGCGACGCGGCCCCGCCCTTTGCCGACGTGCTCGTCTACCGCCTGAAGCAGATCGACACCGACGGCAGCGCGGCCTTTTCGCCGGAGGTGGTCGTCCGCCGTGGCCCCGGCTCCGAGGTGCAGCTTGCCGCGCCGTTTCCCAACCCCACGCGGCAGCAGGCCACCGTGCGCTACGTTGTGCCCGGCGGCCCAGCGCAACCGGTGCGACTCGACGTCTACAACGTGCTGGGGCAGCGCGTGGGGACCCTCGTGGATGAAACGCAGGCTCCTGGCCGTGAGGAGCTGACCCTCGACGCCTCCGGCTGGGCCAGCGGCGTGTACTTCCTGCGGCTTCAGGTGGGCGAGACGATGCGCAGCCAGCGGGTGACGGTGGTGCGGTAACCAGGCGGCGAGTGGCCGTAACCGGGCGAGCGGCGGTGCGCCCGTGAGACGGGCAGCGCAGGACACACCAGACCTGTCAGGTTTTGAAGACCTGACAGGTCTTTGTATGCACCATCAGAGCGGTCCTCGTCGCAACCGGAGGGTCGGCAAGGCCACTGCAGCAAGGCGGCTGCAGCGCTTGAAGCAAAGCAACGCGGGCTTCGAGATGGAGATGAACCCGGTGCCGCATGCGCCCCGAGGTGGAGGCCCGTTTATGGATTAGGCGGGCCGTGGCCATAAGCGATGGACTGAACGCCGCCAAGCAACTCTCAACTACTCTCACTAGCTCTCAATTACTCGCAGCAACTCTCACTGGCTCTCAACCGGCGCCACACACGTTGTGCGCTTCGCCCAGGATGGATGCTGCGTTGCATGTGCGCTTAGCTACCGATAATGAACGTTAGCAAAACTTAGCATGCGGTGGTAGAGAGAGGACGACCCCGCACACGCGGGAAGAGCCGCCGGTCGGCAGCTTTGGGTCGACCATAGCACGCGCCGCGAGCACGCTGGAGGCCCACCAGCTGCAAGACCTTGCCGACGAGATTGCCGAGATCGAACGGATCGCCGCGCCCTTCGGCATCCCGTTCCGTCTCCAGATCGACGTGGGGACCGACAAAGAGCTCCCCAGCGATGTCCGCACCCGCCTCAACGACGTCTTGCGGCCCGTTGCAGAGGCGTTGGAGGTATAGCGTATGCCGACCCTAACGTTCTACTCACCTGGGCTAATGTCTACAAGGTTCTTAAGCGAGAAGCCGATCCAGTAGATACCGAACTGTTCACACGCGGGGCGCGCCCACCTCGTCGCGCACGCGTGTGCGGAGCGTCTGCAGCTCGTCGGCAATGGACGTGTGGGCGGCCGTAGCCTCCGCCAGGGCTTCTTGCTCCTGCGCGACGGCCGCGGCAAAGGGCTGCACCATCTGCCAGACGCGCTCCAGGGCCTCGTCCACAGATCGGTCGAGGCGGGCGCGCAGGGCGTCCTGCACGCGCCCTTCCAGGGCGGCGATGCGCTCAGTAAACGCCTCGATGGCTTTGCGGCGTTGCCGGGGCAAGATGGTAGCGCCGTACAGCGCAGCGGCCGCGCCGGTGGCCAGCCCCAGCCCGCCCAGGGCGTCGACGGTGCTGGTAATGAGCAGCACAATGCCCAGCCCGCCCGCGGCGGCCGCGCCCACCCCGGCGCCCACGGTAAGCGTCGCGTCGTCGTAGACGTTCTCCACGATGCGTTGCACCTCGTGCTGCACGTTGTGCGTGCGCAGCTCGCGCGCGGCGGTGTCCATGATGCCTTCCACCAGCGCCTTGCGGTCGTACGACATCTGATCGCTGCCCAGCGCGTCGGCGCGTTGCGTGGCGGCCCGCACGCGCTCGGCAAACGTGCGCAACAGTCGCTGTTGCAGGCTCATGGTTTGGGTTAGTACGTCGTCTACGGCGTCGGTTACCACGTGCTCAATCTGACGCGTTGTTTCGTCCACCACCTGCTCCTCAAACCGCGCCTTGAAGGCGTCCTTGTTGCGCAGCAGCTGCAGCCGGCTGACGCGAATATGGTCGTCCAAAAACTGCGTGCCGCGTCGCCGCACGTGGGCGAACACATCTTCGATGGCGGCGAGATGCTGCTCGTATTGCGCTTCGAGGGTGGTGCGCGCGTCGTCGAGGTGGCGTTCCATGGCGTCGAGCGTGTCGGCGTCGTCGCTAAGCAGCGCGCGGCGCTTGGTGAGGCGCTTGTCGGTTTGTTCGAGGAGGCGCTGGCCCGTTTCGAGGGGGGCGGCGAGCTTGAGCGCCACCTGCTCGGGGCCCGCTAGGGTATCACGCAGAAAGGCTTCCAGCGCCGCAAAGCCGCTCGGATGCTCCGGGTCGATGGGGGTGCCGGCTTGCTTCGCCCTCCACGCGGCCCGCGCGCTCACAGGCAAAATACGCGGGGTGGTGCCTAGCAGCTCGCCCAGGTTCGTCTCCAGATAGTCGATGACCTGCCGGAGGTCGTCGGGCGTCTCGGCCAAATCCGCCTTGTTGAGCACCACCACGAGGCGGCGGCCCCAGTCGTCGCGGATGTAGGCCAGAAACTGCCGCTCGGAGTCGGTGAGCGGGCGGTCGAACGACGTGACGAAGAGCACGAGGTCGGAGCGCGGGACGAAGTCCTCGGTGATCGTTTGGTGCTGCTGCACGATGGAGTTCGTGCCGGGCGTGTCGACCAGGGTGAGGTGCTGGAGTAGCTCGGCCGGGACGCGCCGCTCGGTCACAAATTCGCTGAGTTGCCGCGTGAGCGGTTCGTCGCCGTGGCGCAGAAGGGTAATTTTGGCGGTTGTGGGCACGGGGCCTTCTTCCATCACGCGCGTGCCGAACAGCGCGTTCATCACGCTCGACTTCCCGGCGTTAAACTCGCCCACCACCACAACCAGGAAGAGGTCGCCGAGGTGCGCAATCATGTCGCGGAGCTGGGTGCGCGTCGCCTCGGGCGCCTCGGTGGCCACGAGCAGGTCGTGCAAGCGCTCCAGCGCGTGCTCTTCCTCCGTCAGGAGGGCGCGGGCGGCGTCGTGTAGCAGGGGCGTCATGGGCCGGGGGCGTTGGTCGGGCGTTGGGGAAGGCGGCGCGGCGCTTAGGCATCGCGCGGCGCAAAGTGTGCGGTGAAGTGGCGCAGCTGCGGCGGCTCTTTGGTGATACGGTAGCCTGGGAGCTGCTCTTTTTGGGCCTGCACCTCCTCAAAGCACTCAATGACGTAATCGATGTGGCTCTGGGTGTACACGCGTCGCGGAATGGCCAGCCGCACGAGCTCCATGGCGGCGGGTGCTTCGGACCCGTCGGGCTGTTTCCCGAACATGACCGAGCCAATCTCGCACCCGCGAATGCCGCCGGCCAGAAAGAGCGCCACGGCCAGGCTCTGCCCCGGGTAATGCAGCGGCGGGATGTGCGGCAGGAACGCTTTGGCGTCGACGTAGACGGCGTGGCCGCCCACGGGTTGTACGATGGGAATGCCGCGGTCGGTGAGGGCGTCGCCAAGGTACTGCGTGGAGGCGATGCGGTAGTTGAGGTAATCCTCACGCACGACCTCCTGCAATCCGATGGCGATGGCTTCCAAATCGCGGCCCGAGAGGCCGCCGTACGTCGGAAAGCCCTCCGTGAGGATCAGCTGGTTGCGGGCCGCCTCGGCCCATGCGTCGTCGTTAAGGGCAATCCAGCCGCCCATGTTCACCAAGCCGTCCTTTTTGGCGCTCATGGTCATGCCGTCGGCATGGCTAAACATCTCGCGGACGATCGCCTCAACCGACGTGTCGGCGTAGCCGGGCTCGCGTTGCTTGATGAAGTAGGCGTTTTCGGCGAAGCGGCAGGCATCGAGCACAAAGGGCACGTCGTAGCGCCGGCAGAGCGCACCGATGCCTTCCAGGTTGGCCATGGAGACGGGCTGCCCGCCGCCGGAGTTGTTGGTGATGGTGCACAGCACCAGCGGAACGTCCGCGGCGCGCGCATCGAGCAGGGCCTCCAGCCGGTCGAGGTCCATGTTGCCCTTGAAGGGCCGGTCGAGGGCCGGGTCAAGGCCATCGGCGTGCACGAGGTCGCGGGCCTCGGCGCCGGTGGCCTCAATGTTGGCCCGCGTGGTGTCGAAGTGCGTGTTGCTCGGAATCACGCGGCCCGCGCCGCCCACGAGGCCCATCAGGATCCGCTCGGCGGCCCGCCCCTGGTGGGTGGGGATGACGTGCTCGAACGGCATGAGCGCCTTCACCGCGGCCTCGAAGCGCTCGTACGACGGCGAGCCGGCGTAGCTCTCATCGCCCCGCATCACGCCGCCCCACTGGTCGGCGCTCATCGCCGCCGTGCCCGAGTCGGTGAGCAGGTCGATCATCACGTCTTCCGAGCGCACGTCGAACAGGTTGTAGTGCGCCGCTTCCAGAATGGACGCGCGCTCCTCGCGCGTGGTGAGGCGAATCGGCTCAACGGACTTGATGCGAAAGGGCTCAATGATCGTTTGCATACAACCGCGGGATTGGTGGACAAAAGGCGGGCGTTCAAGGTAGCGCTACCGGCGGCCGTTGGCAAGCTGCCGGAAGGCCGCGCGGCGGGCAACGGGCCATCAGCCGTCGTCCTCGTCCAACGTAACATCGAAATGATCGGCCAGCACGTGCTTCACCTTCGGGAGCACGAGCGCCCACTCGGCCGCGGGCTGCTTGCTGACGGTGAGGAAGTCGGGCATGATGAGGACGGAGGTGACGCCCGCCACGTGCAGCAGGCGCTCCGCAAGCGGCGTGTCCTCGGCCTCGTCGAGCGACGCGGCCGCTACCATGCCGTCGTCTATGAACGGGCCAAGCGTCGTGGTAATCTTGAGGCTGTTGGGGTTGGGCGTGGATTGGGTGACAAAGTGCGCCATGATGTACGCGGTGGGTGAAAGAAACCGAAGCATCGCCTCAACCCGCGGCGCCCACAATCGTTCGGGGCGGAGCCGTCGTGGAACGGCGGGCGGTGCCGGTCGTGGAAGCGGCCGAATGCGTCTGTGCCCTTCCCAACGACCGTACGGCCGTGCTTGCCTTCTGCCTGAGTGCTACGCCGCCTGCCCGCATCGCCCGTGCGGGCTTTGTTGCCGACGCGGTGCATCCAACGCTTGCTGCGGCCCAGGCGGCTGCGGCTGCGGGGCAGCGCATCGTTGTGGTAGACGGCACGCCGGTGCCCCCCGGCGCCCGCATTGCACCTGGGGCGTGCCAGAACATCGCGCCCTTCCGCCCTCCGATTGCGGTTGCGGCCGGCGGCGGGTACGTTACGTGCCGCCCGGCGCCCCAGGAGCTGGCGCTGCTCCTCATCTACCGGCGCGGCGTGTGGGATTTGCCGAAGGGGAAGCAAGACCCGGGCGAGACGCTCCGCTCCTGCGCGGCCCGCGAGGTGCGTGAGGAGGTGGGGATTACGGCGCTCACCGTGCACGAGTCGCTGGGAACCACGGTGCACGGCTACGCCCAGGACGAGGCGTACGTCGTAAAGACCACGCACTGGTACCGCATGGAAACGCCCGAGCGCTCCTTCCGGCCCGAACGCTCTGAAGGCATCCGGCGGGTGGCCTGGGCGCGGTGGGCGGTGGCGCGGCGGCATATTGGATACGACACCCTCGCGGCCCACATGGATCGCGTGGCGGACACGCTATTATAGCTCGGCGACGGTACACACAAAGCGGCGAGCCCCCGTCCGGGTGGCCCGCCGCTTTTAGCGCTGTCCTACGTCCAGGGTTAGCTGCTAAGCTGCTAGAACCGGTAGGTGACGTCCGCGAAGAACACGCGCCCCGGCTCGGGCACTTGCTGCCCGGTGTACGGATTGCTCGCGTTCAGGTGGTCCACGTACGCGGCATCGGTGAGGTTCGAGATGCCGGCTTGCAGCCGCACGGCCGCCGCGCCCCCACGGGCCTGCCACACCGTCACGCCGCCGGTGACGTCAGCGGTCATGTAGCCGTCGGTGGGCGATTCGCCCAACGCGAGGGCCACGCGGTCTTGGGCGGCCACGCCGGTTACGGTGCCCTCCACAAAAAAGCGCCCCGCGGGCGGCTCATAGCGCAGCCCAAGGCTGGACCGAAACGGCGCGATCCCAAACGCGGGCTGGTCGGTGGTCTCGTTGCGTCCCCACAGGTAGCTGGCGGTGCCGTGCACGTCCAGCGCACGGCTGAGGGCGTACTGCAGCCGCGCCTCGCCGCCGTAGAAGGTGGCCGTTCCGTTGACGTAGCGGAAGGGCCCCGCGGCAAAAATAGGGAGCGGCAGCATGGGGGCGACGCCGGGCGCGGGCGCGAGGGTGATGTAGTTGTCGATGCGGCGCGCAAAGGCGCTGAGCTGCACCGCGGCCCGCGCATACCGTCCGGTGAGCTCGGCATCGACCTGCCACGAGCGCTCCGGATCGAGCGTGGGGTCGCCGATGAATTCGGCGCTCGTTTGGGCTTTGTTGGACGGAAAGCGGTCGGCGTAGCGCTCTAGGGCGCTGGCGGTGCGTACGGCCGTGCCGCCGCTCAGCGCTGCCGTCCACGCGTCCGCAAGGGGCGCGCTTAGCATCAACGCCCCGCTCACGTTCACCTCCTGCTGATCGAGCGCGGCCCGCGTGGTGTTCGCAATGTCTAAGAACACGTCGCTCACCTGCGACTCGTCGGCGCCGGCCCACACCACATCGGTGCGGACGGAGGCGGTGGCTTCCACCGAGCCCATGAGCTGCTTGGCCTGCGCAAACACGCCCACGTCGGTCATGGTAACGCCGGGCCATACCTGGTCGCTTTCGTAGAAGGGCGGCGTCATGCGTTGCCCGTTCATGACCACCTGAAACGGCCGTTCGGCGTCGCGGAGGGCCTGGTACGCGTCGCCGCCCAGGGTGAGGCGGAGGGTGGGTGTGGGGGCCAGCTCGGTGGCCACGCGCCCGCCCACGGTCGTGATGTCGGCATTCACCGTAATCCGCAACGGGGGGCCGGGGAAATTGATCGATTCGAAGGTCGGCTTGCCTTCGTTGTTCATCGCGTGCAGCGTCTGGTAGGCGTAGGCTTGCGCCTTCACCGAGCGCACCAGCCCGCGGGCCGCGTCGTACGAGTAGCGCAGCTGCCCCCGGCCGGATTCAAAAAAGGTGGCGTTGAGCAGGCGCCCCGGGTAGCGCACATCGTCTTGCCGGTTGTACCCGCCCGAAAGCTCCAACTGCGACCGCTCGCTCCACCGGTAGCCCACGTGCGCCGTGGCTTCGCGGCTCTGAAACGCAGCCGGCACCCGCGTGCCCGACCCCGTCTCGTAGGCCCCGCCGTCGCGCCACGCGCCGTTCACCCGATAGGCCCACTGCTTCGCATGGCCGGCCGCCGTGGCAGTGGCCTCGTAGGCGTTGCGGTTCGTGTCGTATCCGGTGTGTACCTGTCCGCTGAGCGGTGCAGGCGGCCCCTGCCACAGTCCGCTCGTGGACACGCGCACCGCGCTCATGCTGCCGGAGCCCAGGGTGAGGGCGTACGGGCCCTTCACCACTTCAATTTGTTTGATGGTGGCCGGATCGGAGTGGCTGAGGGGCGAGTCCATGCGGGCGGGACCGGCGGGAAAGGTGCGCATGCCGTCGACGTACACGCCGAGCTGCGGCCCGCGCAGGCCGCGCACTACCGGATCGAGGCCAACCGGGCCGCGCCGCACGGCCGATACGCCCTGCAGCTGCCGCATCAGGTTACCCACGCCGCGCGGGTTGGCCTCTCGAATCTCCGCCTCGGTGAGCTGCGTCTGTGGCGTGGTGGCGCCGCGCTGCGCCGTAATCGTGACGACGTCGATGCCTACGGTGCGAGGCCGTAGGGCGAGCGCTATCCGCGTGGTGTCGCCGGCGCGGATGGATAGCGAGCGGGCGGCGGGTTGGTAGCCCACGTACCGAACCCGAACGGTGTAGCGTCCGGTGGGCACGCGCGCCATGGTAAAGCGGCCGTTGGTGCCGGTAGCGGCCCCGCGTGGGGTGGCGGCGAGCTGCACGTTGGCGCCCACCAGCGGATCGCCGGTGGCGGCGTCGCGCACGACGCCCGTGAGCGTGCCGGGCTGTTGGGCGTTGGCCGTGGGCGGTAGGCCGAGAAGCGAAAAGATGCAGGCGAATAATGCAAGCGAATACGCGAAGCGCGAACGCTTCGCCGTAGCAATCAAATGCGTCATGGGAAAATCAGGCAGTCGTGGATGGGTCGGACTAGCGCACGCGCGGAGCGATGCGGCCCATCGCCGTACACGACGGACGCGGTGGGGCATCGCACGGGGCGCGTGCACATACGTGGCCCTGCGCTTTGAGCGCGGGCGGCGGTATGCGAAGACGTTCGGCGGGGCAATGCCCGGCCGCGCATCATCCCATCCAGGGCGGGTGGCCCCACGGTGCCGGGTGGTGCTGCGAGGTGAGGGGGACGTGTGTTGCGTGATGCCGGAGCGGCCGCGCATCATCGGCCCGCACGGATGACACGGGCGCCGGGATGGCGCGGAGCATCACGGGCGGCGCTGCGGCCAGCGACGATCCCATGTCGCACGAGCGCAGCATAGGGCAGGGCGCATCCGATGCATCGTCCTGCATCGCCGCGCACCGCGGACATGCCGATGCTTGGTGGGCGTCGATCAGACAATAGCCGCGATCGGCACAGGGGCACGTGTTGGTGTGGCCCGATGCGGTGGGGAGCACATGGCGCCAGCCTGAAAGGGCCGGTCCTTGCAGACAGAGCAGTCCGATGAGGAGCGCGACGAGGCTCCCACCCAATTTCCGAATATGTGAACGGAAGGGCTGCATAACAAACGCTTAGGCATTAAGACACGCTGTGCAATGCCCGGTGCCCACACAAGTTCGAGAACATGCCGCGAATCGAACCGGCCGGCGGGGCGCGGTCGGTCTGCCGCAAAGCGTTGCGATCCGCTTGCAATTGGTGTTGCGTAGATCGAATCTATAGGAGCGATGTCCCGTTAAGGAACGCGTTACGAAGCGGCACTCTTCGCTTCGGTACTGTTCTACGATTAACCACGTCTGATATGAACGTCGAACGACTGGAGTCCGTGCGGCAGGCCATCGTGCACTTTCCGAGCCGTTTTTGCGCGGGGCAATGGGCGTTTGCCCGCAACGCCCGCGCGGTGCTGGCGCATCATGCGCGGCCCGAGGGCTTTAAGTGCTGCATCGCGGGGCACGCGCTGCTGCAAACGGATGCGTTCTCCGAGCGTCGCCTGCTCAAGGCGGGCGGCTTTCACACCGGCGGCTGCCTATGGAACGCCGCGGCCCGCGCGCTGGATCTGACGCCCCCGCAGGCCCGCGAGCTCTTCTTCCCGAGCCAGTGGGACAAGCCGTACAAGCAGGACTACTACCTTTGCGGAAAGGACGAGGAAGCGTCCATCGCCGGGTCGTACATCGACTACTTTATTGGCAAGCATGCGCCGAAGGCTCGCCCCGCGCCCTCCGAGGCGGCCGCGTCCGTTCAGGATGTTGCGCGCGTCGCGGCTTGATGCTGTGGAGCGGGCGCCGTCCCCACTGGGGGTTCAGACAGCGCCCGCCCAGAAGCGGTTGCCAAGCGCGGAGCCGTTCGGGGCGCAACCGCGGCGGCCCGCGGTCGTACGGGAGGCTCCGCATGTCTTGCATCGACGCTGCACAGGCGTATGATACCGGTTCGACTCCAACTCAAAAACTTTCTGAGCTACGGCACGCAGGCCCCGGCGCTCGACTTTGATGCCTTCGATGTGGCCTGCCTCTCGGGCGGTAACGGCGAAGGAAAGTCGGCCCTGCTCGATGCCATGACGTGGGCCATCTGGGGCGAGGCGCGCAAGTCGAGCGGGCGCCGCAAGCCCGACGAGGAGCTCATCCGCATCGGCACGCGCGAGATGCGGGTGGACTTCACCTTCGACCTGGAGGATGTGCGCTACCGCATCACGCGCACGTTCGAGCGGTCGGCTACGGGCAAGACGACCACCTCGGGGCTGGAATTTCAGCTGCAGGAGGAGGGCAGCGATACGTTTCGTCCGCTCACGGCCGAGACGCAGCGGGCCACGCAAGAACGCATCGACGCCACGCTCGGCCTCACCTACGACACGTTCATCAACTCGGCATTTTTGCTGCAGGGCCGCTCCGACGAGTTCACCAAAAAGAGCGCGAGCCAGCGCAAGGAGATCCTGGTGAACGTGCTCAACCTGACGCGCTACCGGCTGATGCGCCAGACGGCCCACGAGCGCTACAAGGAAGCCCGTGATCGGCGGCGGCGCGCGGTGGACGCCATCGAGCGGCTGGACGAGGCGCTTGCGGCGGTGGACGACTGGACCGAGGCGCGCGACGAGATGCAGGCAACGGCCAAGCGCCAGCGGGCCGCGCTAAAGGAGCAGCGGGCCAAGGAAAAAAAGCTGAACGAACGCCGTGTGGCGCTCGAAGCCAAAGCCGATGACGTGGCGGCCCTCACCGAGCAGATTGCCGCGCTCGACGAACGCATCGCGAGTCATGCGGAGGAGATTGAGGAGCTCGACGAACGCATCGCATCGGCCGATGCCCTCATCGACCAGGCCGACGCCATCCGGGCCAACATGGATCGCTACACGGAGCTGCAGGAAGCGCGCGACACCCTCGACGAAAAGCGCGACCTGCACCGCGGCCTAGAAAAGCAGATCGACCAGGCCAAGCAGCGGCTCCGCGAGAAGCGCCAGCAGGTGGAGCAGGAGCTGAAGCAGGCCGAGATGGACCAGAAGCGCCAGCAGGAGAAACTAGACGACCTGGAGACGCGCCTGGCAAAGCGCCCGCGCTATCAGTCGAAGCTGGATGCCGCCGCGGCGGCCGCGGAGCAGGTGGAGGCGCTTCAGGAAAAGAAAGCCGAGCAAGAGCGCTTGAAAGAGCAGCGCGAGGCCTGCACGCAAGCGATCAACGAACAGAAGCGCGCGCTGCAAACGCGGCTGGAAGGCGTGCAGGAGCAGATTCAGAAGCATCAGACGGCGCTCGATGCCACCGACGCCCTCTCGGAGCGCCTGGAGCAGTTGGAAGCACGTTGCGCGGAGCGCGAGCAGCTGGCGGAGCGGCTGGAGGATTTGCGCGAAGAGGGGCAGGCCCTGAGCGGCGCCGTCCAACAAACCGAGGCGGCCCTTGCGGCCAAGCGCGAACAACGCGACGAGCGCCGCGCGCAGGTGCAGCAGCTCCAACGCACCGCGGCCGAGGCGTGCCCCACCTGCGGCACGCCCCTGACGGAGGCGCATCGTGAAGAAGTGGCCGCCGCGTTGGAAGCCGATGTTGCAGAGCTCACGGAAGAGATGGAGGCGCTAGCGGCCACCCTCGCGGAAAAAACCGAAGCCCGCGACACCCTCCGAGCCACCTACAAAGAGACGAAGGCCGCGTACGACGAACGGAGCGCGGCCCCCGAGCGGCTCGCCACGGCGCGCGAGCAAGAACGCCAGCGGTCGCAGCACCGCACCGACCTGTCCGCGGCCCGCGAAAAGGCGGAACGCATCCGCACCCAACTCGCCGAGCAAACCTACGCCGCAGACGCCCGCGAGAAGCGCGCAGCGGTCCAGGACAAGTTGCGCAACCTGTCGTTCGACGAAGCGGCGCTGGAGAAAGCGCAAGAACAAGCTGCCCAGGCCGACGCCTACCGCGAGCGCCTCAACGAGCTGGAGGAGCTGGCGGGCCGCCGCGAAGAGATCGAACGCGACCTGAAGCAGCGGGCGTCGCGCCTTGCCGACCTCCGCGAAACGCTTGACGAAGGCACGCCCTTTCAGTCGTTGCAGGACCGGATCGCCACGCTCCAAGAGCAGCTCACCACGGTGGACTTCGACAACGAACGCCTGCGTGCCGTCAAGGAAGAGCTTGGCACCCTCGACGATGCGCCGGCACGCCTGACGGCGCTGGAGAACGCCCGCTCCAATCGCAGCGAGTGGTCGGAGCGCCGGGCCCGGCTGCGCGAACAGCGGGCGTCCGACCAGGCCGAACGCACCGAAAAGGCCGAGGCGAAGGAGGCGCTGCAGGAGGAGCTGCGAGCCCTCGACGACGTGAAGGCCGCGCAAGAAGAGCGGGCCGCGGCCGTGGAGGCCGCCGAGGCGGCGCTTCAGGAGACGCAGCAGCGCCTCGGCCAACTCAACGAGCGACTGGAGCAGGCAGCCCGCGACCGTGAGGAGCGCACCGCGGCCATCGAGCGCCGCGACGAAGCCAAAAAAGACCAGCAGATCTACAGCCACCTCAAGCAGGCCTTCGGGAAGCACGGCATCCCGTCGCTCATCATCGAGGACACCCTGCCCGAAATTGAGCGCCGCACCAACGAGCTGCTCGACCGCCTGACGGATGGGCAGATGAGCGTGCGCCTGCAGACGCTCAAAAACAAGAAAAGCGGCGGCACCAAGGAAACCCTCGACATCATCATCACCGACGAGAAGGGCGCATCGCGGCCCTACGAAACATTCTCGGGCGGCGAGAGCTTCCGCGTCAACTTTGCACTGCGTATCGCGCTGGCGCAACTGCTGGCCGAGCGCAACGGCGTGCGGGTGCGCACCCTCATCATCGACGAGGGGTTTGGCACGCAGGACGAGGAGGGCATCGAACGCCTGGTGGAAGCCATCCAGACGGTGCAGGAGGACTTCGCGAAGGTGCTCGTCATCACGCACCTAGAGCGTCTCAAACAGGCCTTTCCGGTGCGCATCGAGGTGGCCAAAGACCCGGCGACGGGGTCGAGCTTCGAGGTCGTGGGGGTATAGCCAAGCGGCGCCGCAGGGCAAGCGACGCCGCCTGGACGGAGCACCACCGCGCCGGGAGCGGTCAGTTGTTTTGGGAGAAGTAATTGGGCGACTCCTTCGTGATCTGGATGTCGTGCGGATGGCTCTCGCGCATGCCGGCGGCCGTGGTGCGCACGAACTGCGCGTTTTCGTACAGCGCGTCAACGGTCTCGCAGCCGCAGTAGCCCATCGCCGCTTGCAAGCCGCCCGTCATCTGATGGATGACCTCGCCGAGCGTCCCGCTGTAGGGCACGCGGCCCTCAATGCCTTCCGGCACGAGCTTCTTCAGGTCGTCTTCGGCATCCTGGAAGTAGCGATCCTTGCTGCCCTGATCCATCGCGCTCACCGATCCCATGCCGCGGTAGCTCTTGTACTTGCGGCCCTCGTAAATGATGGTTTCGCCCGGGCTCTCCTCGACGCTCGCGAACAGTCCCCCGATCATGACGGAGTGCGCGCCGGCGGCAAGGGCCTTCGGGATGTCGCCGGTCTGCTTGATGCCGCCATCGGCGATGATGGGCACGCCCGCCGCGCGGGCCGCTTCGGCGCATTCCATAATGGCCGTGAGCTGCGGAACGCCCACGCCCGCCACAATCCGCGTCGTGCAGATAGAGCCGGGCCCAATGCCCACCTTCACCGCATCGGCGCCGGCGTCAATCAGGTCGCGCGTCGCATCGGCCGTTGCCACATTGCCTGCAACGATGTCGATTTCTTCGCCAAAGCGTTTGGCAATCGCCTGCACCGTCTCAAGCACGCCTTCAGAATGGCCGTGCGCGGTGTCGACAGTCACAAAGTCGACGCCCACCTCGGCAAGGGCCTTCACGCGGTCGAGCACGTCGGGCGTAATGCCTACCGCCGCGCCCACGCGCAGCCGCCCGTGCTCGTCCTTGCACGCATTGGGGTGCTTGCGGCGCTTCCGGATGTCCTTGAACGTGATGAGCCCCTTCAGGAAGCCCTCGTCGTCGACCACCGGCAGCTTCTCCACCTTGTGCCGCTGCAGGAGCTGCACGGCCTCATCGAGTGTAGTGCCCACCGGTGCGGTGATGAGCCCTTCGGCGGTCATCATCTCGTGGATGGGCGTTTCGGGATCGTGCTCGAAGCGCACATCGCGGTTCGTAACGATGCCCACCAGCTTGTCGGAGGCATTCACCACGGGCACGCCGCCAATCGAAAACTCGGCCATCATGCGGCGGGCGTCGCCCACCGTGTCGTGGGGCGAAATCGTAATCGGGTCGAGGATCATCCCGCTCTCGGAGCGCTTCACGCGGCGCACCTCGGCGGCCTGGGCCTCAATCGACATGTTTTTGTGCAGCACCCCGGCGCCGCCTTCGCGGGCGATGGCGATGGCCAGGTCGGCCTCCGTCACAGTGTCCATGGCGGCCGACAGGATGGGCACGTTGAGCGTGATGTTGCGGGAGAGGCGCGACGCCGTGTTGGCCGTGCGCGGCATCACCGATGAGCGGGCCGGTACGAGGAGCACGTCGTCGTAGGTGAGGCCCTCGGTCTTAATCTTCTGATTCATCACGTCGGGCGTGGCGGAGGAAGCGGTGGGGGAAGCCATAACGGGAAAGCAGTTAAGAATGATTGACGCGACGGTAGAGGGCGTCCACTTCGCCGGGGTGCAGGCGGCGCCATTCGCCCCGCGCGAGGCCGTCGCACGTGAGGCCCGCGTACTTCACGCGTTCAAGCTGCGACAGCTCATGCCCAAGGGCTTCAAACATGCGCCGAATCTGGCGGTTGCGCCCTTCGTGGATCTCAAGCGCGATGCCGTGCGGATCGTCGTTGCGGATGTAGGCGACGCGGTCGGCCGCGGCGCGGCCGTCGTCGAGCGATACGCCGCGTTGCAGGCGGTCGATGAGGTGCGGCTTGAACGGCTTGCGCGTGCGGGCGAAGTAGATTTTGGAGACCTCGTAGCGCGGATGCATCAGCTTGTGGGCCAGGTCGCCGTCGTTGGTGACAAGCAGCGCGCCGGTGGTGTTGCGGTCTAAGCGGCCCACGGGGAAGAGGCCGTCGGGGTTGTCATCGGGCACGCCGATGACGTCGAGCACCGTGTCGCGATCCTTGGGGTCGTCGGTGGTGCTGATCGTATTTTTGGGCTTGTGCAGCAGCAGGTAGTCGAACGGCACCGGCTCCACGACCTCACCGTCGACGCGCACGGTTTGCCCGCTCTGCACGCGGGTGCCGTGCTGGGTGACCACCTCGCCGTCCAGGGTGACGCGGCCCTCGGCGACGAGCGTGTCGGCATCGCGCCGGGAGCAGTAGCCCGTGTGGGCGATGTACTTGTTGATGCGGGTGCCGGCCTGCTGCGAGGCCTGATGCGGGGATCCCATAACACAATACCAGACGGAAGTTGACGCGCGTATTTGGTGTACAAAGACTGAGCGCGTCGATCGTGCCGCTAGAAAACGATGAAGTTACGCCCTGCGGCACCAACGCCCGCGTTGATTCGCCACAGCCGGTGTTTGCGTGCACACCCAGTCGTGCTATCGTGCGTTCATTTGCATTGTCCGCGGCGCGTGGTGTATCATGAGCAACGCCGCACGGGCCGACGCCCACGTGTGCTGCCCTCCGCTGTTCGTTAGGTACGTCTTCTGCGTTCAATGCTGAACTACATCTGGTCGGGACTCATCATCGGGAGCTTGCTCTTTGCGCTGGGCACGGACATTCATGAGCTGTCCACGGATCGATTCCGCAACGGCGACTCCCTGCCCGTGACCCTCAGCTTCCCCGAGGGGTACAGCCCCGAGGCCCGCCGCCAGTCGGTACGGGTGCGCCTCGCTCCCGCGGCGTACAAGGCGCACTACGGCGTGCAGGCCACGCCCGACACCGCCGGATACGCCGGCGTGTTGGTGCAAACGAAGGACGGACGCCAGGTGCAGTTTGGCGCGGAGGCATCCCTTCCCGCCCCGTTGGCCGATATCAAAGAAGCCACCGCAACCGAAGACAACCCGGCCCTGCGGGGCGTAGCCACCGCGTGGCCCGCGCTCGAACGCGGCGCCAAGGCCGCCGTCACGCAGGTGCGCTTCGATCCGGTCCGCTTCCGCAAGCTCAACGACATCGCCCAGGCCGCCCTGTCCTTCGCAGAAACCGCCGCCTCGCTGGCGCTCAGCCTCATCGGCGTGCTGGCGCTGGTGCTGGGCCTGCTCAAAATCGGTGAGGAAGCCGGCATCATCTACAGCCTCACGCGGGTGGTGCAGCCCGTGCTGCGTCCGCTGTTTCCGGAGGTGCCCAAAGACCACCCGGCGCTGGCCACGGTCTCGCTCAACCTGCTGGCCAACGTGTTTGGACTGGGCAACGCCGCCACGCCGCTGGGCATCAAGGCGATGGAAGACCTGCAGTCGCTGAACCCATCCGAGCACACCGCCACCAACGCCATGGTCATGCTGCTGGCCATCAACACATCGAGCGTGCAGCTTGTGCCGCCGGTGCTGCTCATCGCCATCATGGGGCTGCAGATCAACCAGCTCGTGTTTTCGATCATTCTGGCAACCACGTTCTCAACCATCGCGGGCATCGGGGCGGCGTACGTGCTCAGCCGATGGCCGCGCTTTGCCAAAAGCAATCCGTTCACCGCGTCCCCCGATCCACCGGCAGACGCGTAGGCCTCCGCTCGCTTTCCCCTCTTGTTTTGTTATCCCACAGCCATGATTGAATTTATCCGTCAGGCCATCAGCGTCCTCTCGTACTTCGTGCTGCCGGCCATCCTGGTGGGCTTTCCGGTGTACGGCCTCGTGAAAGGCGTACGCGTCTACGAGGTGTTTGTGGACGGCGCCAAGGAGGGCTTCGATGTTGCGGTGCGCATCATCCCGTACCTTGTGGCCATCTTGTTCGCCATCGGCATGTTTCGGGCCTCGGGGGCCATGGACTTCCTGGTGCAGGCCCTCGATCCTGTGCTGGCGTGGATCAACATACCGGCCGAAGTGCTCCCTATGGCGCTGATTCGTCCGCTTACCGGCTCGGGCTCGGCCGCTATCGTGGCGGATATGATCCAGCAGTACGGCGAGGATTCCATTCTGGTGAAAATGGCCGCGACGATGTTCGGCTCAACCGAGACTACATTCTACGTCATTGCCGTGTACTTTGGTGCTGTCAACATCCGTGAAACGCGCCATGCAGTACCCGCGGGCCTCTTTGCCGACCTCGTGGGCGTGCTGGCGTCGGTCTACGTCGTACAGCTCTTGTTTGGTTGAGCCCTGTCTGAAAGTTCTATAGAAAGTACAGCCGGTCAGGCATCGATTCTGTGCACAAGCTTTAAATATCTGTTATTGCGAAAAGACTTGGTAGTGGGTTTTGAAGTGGAATGGAAATGCGTTTGCGCTTTGTAACGTTTAGATGTACTATGGATGGCCAGCACTGGTAGATGCTTCCCCTGTGCGTCCCCATCCGCCCTGACCGTTGTCCCCCCTTGCTCCCTCGTCTATGATTCCCCGCCGCTACTTTCTGCAAACGAGCTTGGCGGTTTCAGGTGTGCTCATGACAGCGCCCCTGCAAGCAAGCGCACGAACCGCCGCCTATACCTATTCCGCCGCCGTTATGAGTCAGCAACTGGTTCGATCTGATTTTGCACCGCATACCGATACGTCTTTCAAAGTGGTGAGCGATCAGGGCGTGCTGACCCTCACCCTGCGTTCCATTGAGGACCTGGGACGTGAAGCCTCCGATGCGTCAAGCTCGGAGCACCAGTTCAGTCTTCTTTTCGAGGGACCGGAAGCACCGGTCTTGCAACAGCAAACCTGTCGCCTTAAGCACGCGGAGATGGGTGAGCTCGCGCTTTTTCTTGTGCCTGTGCAGGGCGGTGGGGCCAAGCAACGATACTATGAGGCCATTTTCAATCGCCGCGTTTAGCGCAAGAGCCGTATCACCCATGCTTTGTCCAAGTTGCAGCGTGAATCATGTCTGAACCATTTGTTGGCGAAGTTCGGATCTTCGCCGGTACGTTTGCGCCCCGCGGGTGGGCATTCTGCAACGGTCAGTTGCTGCCCATCTCCCAGAATACGGCGCTTTTTTCCTTGCTCGGAACCACGTATGGAGGCGACGGCCGAACCACCCTTGCCCTTCCGGACCTCCAGGGGCGGGCGCCGATGCATCCCGGTAGGGGGCCAGGGCTAGCTGATCGTCAACTTGGAGAGGCAACAGGGACCGATGCCGTTGCGCTCACGAACGATCAGATGCCACGTCACACGCATGAAATGAAAGGCATCCCGTTTCCTGGCAATGCCGCACGCGGTGGGGCCTTTGCCAAACCCGCTGACGGCACGCCGTTGTATCGCGATGGGGCCTCCAACGCTACAATGGGCGTCAATACCACCACAACGGGCGGCGGGCAGGCCCACAACAACCGACAGCCGTACCTTGCCCTTCATTTTATCATTGCCCTTGTCGGGCTTTACCCTTCGAGATCTTAGCTCTGCCGTTTATGTCTGAACCGTTTGTCGGAGAAATTCGCATGTTTGCGGGCAACTTTGCCCCCAAAGGGTGGGCCTTGTGTGACGGCCAGTTGCTCGCCGTTTCGCAAAATAATGTACTGTTCTCATTGATCGGCACGCTCTATGGCGGCGATGGGCGCACGACCTTTGGATTGCCCGATTTGCGCGGCCGTGTGCCGGTGCATGCGGGCAATGGCCCGGGCCTCACCGCGCGACGGATGGGTGGGAAAGGGGGCGTCGAGGAGGTGCAGCTGACCTCCAATCAGCTTCCGGTGCATGACCACGTGCCACAAGCCTCAGGCGATAGTGGACGTCAATTCACCCCTGTGGGTAACGCCCCGGCGTCGTTTCAAGGGGGCCTCGCGGCTTACGGAGAGGCCGCAACATACAACTTTCCGCCCGAGAGCATGGATTCGAGTGCCCTGCAGGCGGAAGGCGGCGGGCAACCGCATACCAACATGCAGCCTGCGCTGTGTCTGAACTTTATCATTGCACTCTCCGGCATTTATCCTTCTCGCAGCTAAGGCGCACCGATTATGTCTGAACCGTTTCTGGGCGAAATTCGACTCATGAGTTTCAACTTCGCGCCGCGTGGATGGGCGCTGTGCAATGGGCAGATTTTGCCCATCAACCAAAATCAGTCGCTATATTCGTTGCTCGGGACGACCTATGGGGGCGATGGTCGTACATCGTTTGCGTTGCCCGACTTGCGCGGACGCGTGCCTGTGCATGCTGGTGCCGGCCTTTCGTTGGGGGCGAGCGGCGGCACGGAGGCCCACACCCTAACCGCGGCCGAAATGCCACCGCATGCGCATGCCTACGGCGGCCAAAGCAACGCGGCCACAACCGATGACCCCATCGGGGCCGTCTTTGCCGAAACCCGCACGGATTTCTACGCATCGCCCGACAATCGGCGTTCGATGGCCGCGGGCGGCGTACAGCAGGCCGGCGGTGGGCAGGCGCATACCAACATGCAACCGTTTTCGGTTGTCAATTTCTGCATTGCCTTGCGCGGCCTGTTCCCGTCCCGAAGCTAGCGCATCCACTACTCCCCACTCCTCACCCGATCTTTTTTATGTCACGCACGCTGTCGGCTGTTTTTGGCTGTGTCTTGTTGCTTTTAGCTGTGCCTCCGGCGCAGGGGCAAACCGGTTCGCTCATTCAGGACCATGCGGTGGTAAGCACGGCTCCGAATGGGCTTTCTTTTTATGGGGAGCGCGTGGTTGCTGTCGGGGATATTGACGGCAATGGGGTGCGCGACTTAGCGGTGGGGGCCCCGGCCACGCCGTACAATGGGCAGAGCTCCGTTGGGGCGGTGGTCCTCCACTTTATGCAGGCCGATGGCACCATCCGTGACACGGCAACGATTGACGCCACCGACATGGGCGCGGCGGTGCTGATGCCCTTTGGCACGATCGAGCCTGCCTTCGGCTCTGGGATCACGTCCATCGGCGATGTGGATGGCAATGGTGTGCCGGATCTGGCGATAGGCGCCTCGGGCGACAAAACGCTCGACATCAATCAGGATGGCGTGAGCGACTGTGCTGACGATGGCGCGAACACCTTCCCGCCGGGCGCGGGCCCCGATGACATTGCCTGTAATGGCAAGGTGGGCGCGCTTTACATCGTTCGCCTAAACAGCAGCGGCGATGTGCTGGGCTTCGACAAGTTCGATGATACGCATCCGCTCCTTACGCTGGATCGCCGGAATACGAGCAATACGCCCAATACGGGGTTTGGCGGGGCCTACTTTGGAGAAAGCATCAGCGCACTGGGCGACGTAGACGGTACGGGTGGCAGCATTACCACGCTTGCGCTGGGTACGCGGCGTCTTATCGATGACGGAATCACACAGGGCAGTCAGTCGCCGGGCGGTTTCGTTCTTGCCCAGATTGGCTGGAATGGAGGGGCGGCCGAGCTGACGGCGGCTCAAACCGTTGATAATTCGGTGCTCGACAATGCTGGATTGACGAACGTGCCGGCAGGAGCCCGCTTTGGTCAGTCGGTGGCCGCGCTGAACGATTTGGATGGCGGTGGTACCCCCGAGTTGCTGGTGGGTGCGTACACCGACGACCTTGGGGGAACGAACCGAGGCGCGGTCTATCTCGTCGACCTCGACTACGATAATGCGGCGAATACGTTTAGCATCGACCGGCATACGCGGTTTGGGGACGGCGTTGGGGGCATTGCGCTCGATAGCTGGCCCAGTAATTCGAACTTTGGGACCTCGATCGCTGTGGTCGATGACCTGGATGGAAATGGCACGTCGGAGGTGCTGATCGGTGCGGAAGGCTGGCATCCGTTTGGTGAGCCCGCCAACGATCAGGGGGCGGCCTACCTGCTGTACACCAACGATTTGAATGCGGCGCTGGATGGCACGACCTCATTGGTGCGTTCACTTTTTGCCCTTCGCTCGGGCACGAACGGGTTCAACCCGTCGCCCGCGCTCGCAGCAGGCGATTTGTTTGGAAGTGGCGTTGCAGCCGTCGACCTGAACGGCGATGCGGTGCCCACATTCTACGTGGGGGCCCGCAGCACGTCCTTCGATCCACCCTCGGGGCGGGTGCACCGCCTGTCGGTGGCGCCAGTTCTTGAGCACACGCTGGCGCTTACCGCGCGCACCGACAATGGCAGCAGCACGGCTTCACGCAGCGACAACACCCTCGATCCGGGCGATGTGGTCACGTACACCATCACTGGGGCTAACAACAGCTACGTGGGCGTTGCCAATGGCACCGTTGATCTCCCGCTTGATCCGAACCTGACGCTCGTGCCGGGCTCCATTACAACCAACGTGGGCACGGTCGCTTCGGGAAATGCTACGGAGGCCACGCTCACGCTCGAAAATGTTGTGCTACCGGCTGGCGCGGTGTATGGCGGCACCGCGCCCACCACGCTAACGGTCACCTTCCAGGCGACGCTTGCCGACCCGTTTCCGTCGACTACAGCGGCGCCAACGCTCAGCGTGCAGTCGACGGTGGACACGCGTGAAACGGGTGCCATTCCGTCGCGGCCGTCTAGTGGAGCCGCCGTGGCTCCTACGGTCACGGCCGTCGATGCGGCGCCCCTTCTCATCGCAACGCGCACCGATGCGCAGGCATCCGATGCCGATGGGGACGGCCGGGTCGATCCGGGCGAGGATGTGACGTTTACGACGACACTCACAAACACCGGCGATCAGTCAGCAAGCGATCTTACGCTAAGCGAGACGTTGCCAGGCGCGGTGACGCTGGCTAGCGGGCAGGCCAACACGTCGCTGGGAACGCTGAGTGGACAAGCCATCGGCGCGACGGCTCCACAAACGACCCACGACTTCACGGTCACAGTTAACGATCCGCCCGAGCAGCCGGCGGGCAGCACGCCCTACGTCAATCAGTTTAGCAGCCAGGGAACGATTGCGACGTCTACGTTCGACGTGGCAGACCTCGTCACCGATGACCCGGCAACCGCAGCCGCAGATGACCCAACCACTGTGGCGGTGCCCACGGCCGAGCTCGTCCTAACGCAGGCTGCAGACGATGCACGCCCGCCGCTCAATGGCGCGGTAGCGCTCACCCTCACGCTTACAAACAACGGCCCCGATGCCGCGACGGGCGTCACCGTCCGCGATGCATTGCCCAGCGGCCTAGCCTTCCAGTCGGCGACCGGCGACGCGGCTTCAAGCTATGATCCTGCCAGCGGCGACGCGGTGTGGGATGTGGGCACGGTGCCCGCCGGTGATACGCGTACACTTACGATCAACGCGACGCTCACCACCACGGCCGCGGTTACAAACAGTGCAACCATCGAAACTGTAGATCCGCGGGACCCGGTGCCGGGCAACGAGGACGCCAGCGTGACCCTTGAAGCCGAAACGGTGGATGTGGCGCTTACGGCCGACGTGCCTGCGCAGGCGACGTATGGTACCGATCTGACGTACACGTTGTCCCTAGACAACACGGGCAACGGCACCGCGACTGGGGTTGAGGTTACGGCACCGCTTCCGGGTGGGCTGGACGTCCAAAGCATTCGTGGCACGAACGCAGCGAGCTACAATCCGGCGGGGGGCGATGTCGTGTGGACGCCCGGACCGGTGCCTAGCGGTGGTTCGGCCGCGCTTCAGGTGACCGTACGTGTTGCCGCGCCGTCTGCCGATCAGCAGGTCACGGCAGAGGTGACCGCCCTCGCGCCCCTGGATACCGACTCGACGCCCGCGGATGGTCAAGGCGATGACTACTACAGCCAAACGCTCACGCCGCAGCAGGCCGCCTTGTCGCTTAGCGGGCCGTCGGACGTGGCCGAGGGCACAGGCAGCACGCAGGCGCTCACGTACACGGTCACGTTGTCGGAGCCGCTGGTGTACGACGTCACCGCCGCCTATGCAACCCAGGACGGTACGGCCACGGCCGGCGCGGACTTCGCCAGCGCCTCGGGTACGCTCACCATTCCGGCCGGAAATACCACCGCATCCGTAGATGTGACAGTGCAGGGCGATGCGACATTTGAGCCCGACGAAACGTTTGCCCTGACGCTCGCCAATCCGTCCAATGCTACGATCCAAACCGGAACGGTGACAACCACGCTCACCAATGACGACGCGGCGCCGCAACTTACGGTGCAAGATGTGTCTGTGATTGAGGGGGAAGGGGCGCAGTTTATCGTTACCCTCGATGCCCCGTCGGGTACCGCAGCTACGGTCGACTATCGCACACAAGGTGGCACGGCCACGGCGGGCAGCGACTACACGGCGGTCAGCGGTACGCTCACCTTCCCGGCGGGCACTACCGAGCAAACGGTACCGGTGGCCACAGCCGATGACGCATCGGACGAATCCGCGGAAACCTTTGAGCTCGCACTCACCAATCCTTCGGGCGCCCAAGCGCCCGCTGCGCCTGCTACAGCGACAATTGAAGACAACGACGCCGATCTGTCGGTTGCGCTGGCTGTCTCAAACGCGACGCCCGCCTACAACGAAGCCATCACGGTGACGCTGTCGGTGACCGGCGGCCAAACCGCAACGAGTGATGTTCGCATTGAGGGCGCGCTTCCGAGCGGGCTGTCGATCGATCAGGTGCAAGGCGACGGGGCGTGGAGCTACGATGCGGCTACAGCAACCGGTACATGGACGCTGGCC
The DNA here is from genome assembly GCF_000419585.1 of Salisaeta longa DSM 21114. Taxonomy (NCBI): domain Bacteria; kingdom Pseudomonadati; phylum Rhodothermota; class Rhodothermia; order Rhodothermales; family Salisaetaceae; genus Salisaeta; species Salisaeta longa. The sequence goes on along the minus strand of NZ_ATTH01000001.1, from coordinate 869,356 downwards.
ACGCTGGGCGCTGCCGAAACCAAATCGCTAACGATCGAAGCAACCGCCCAACTCACGTCCGATGCTACGCTTACGTCCGCCATTGTGAGCCAATCGCTGAACGACCCTGTCGCCAACAACAACAGCGACTCGGTGGTGCTAACCGCTCCCTCGGCCGACCTCTCCCTCGCCGTATCGGGCAGCGATACCACGCCGGACTACGGCACGTCGCAGGTTGTAACGTACACGCTCACGAATGATGGCCCGAGTGCAGCCGCCGACGTATCCGTTTCGGTGCAAGGCCCCAGCGGGCTGTCCATCAACAATGTGTCCACCGCCGCAGGCACGTTCAGCGGAGGAACGTGGACCCTCGCGTCGATTGCAAGCGGCGATGCGGTCACGCTCTCTTTTACAGGTGTGGTGAACACAAGCAGCCAGGTGACCACCAATGGTGCCGTTTCGGCTGCGGCCGTGCGCGATCCAGACTCAACGCCCGGGGCGGGCACGGGCGAGGACGACACCGCGTCGCTCGCCCTGGGAGTCCCGGCGGCCGACGTCTCGCTTGCGCTTACGAGCAGCGCCTCCAATCCACTGCCTGGCGAACCGTTTACCATCACCCTCACGCTTACCAACGACGGTCCGGGCGGAGCGGGCGACGTGTCGACCGCGTTCCCAGTACCCACCGGATTCACGCTAACGCAGGCCATGCCGAGCAGCGGAAGCTACAGTGCCGCAACGGGCGTGTGGCAACTTGGGCTGTTGGATGCGAGCAATACGGCTACGCTGGCGCTAACGGGCACGGTGGATAGCAAAGCGCCGTTTACGAGTGTCGCGGAGGTGACGGCAGCGGGGCCCACAGATCCCGATTCGGCTCCGGGGAATGGCGTAACCACGGAAGACGACTACGCGACGCTGCAAACGACGCCGCTGCCCGTGGAGCTCGTGTCGTTCCGGGCCACGCAGCAGTCACAAGGCATCGGACTTTCCTGGAAGACAGCGAGTGAGACAAACAACGCGGGGTTTGCCGTTTTGCGCCGCGTGGGCGGCGACAGCACCCACGCATTTACGCGCATCGGATTTGTCGCGGGCGCCGGTACGACTACCGCGCCCCACACGTATCGCTTTGTTGATGCCGAGGTGCCGTTTGCTGCCGCAAAGGTTGCGTATCGCCTCCGGCAGGTGGATACAGACGGCCGTGCGTCGCTCGTTGACCCGGTGATTGTGGAGCGGGCGGCGCCCACGCGCGTAGCGTTGCATGCCAACTTCCCCAACCCCTTCCAGCAACAAACGACGCTGCGCTACGAGCTTCCGGTTGATGGTCCGGTGCGCGTGGCCGTGTACGATGTGCTTGGACGCGCCGTTCGCGTGTTGGTGAACGATACACAGACGGCCGGCCGCAAGGAAGTCACGTTTCGCACGCGTGGGCTTGCCAGTGGGGTGTACTTTCTACGCCTCACCACACCGGCTGCCGTCCGTACGCAACGAATGACCGTGGTGCGCTAAGCCGTCGCGGTGCACTGACAACGTCACACCGGCATCCCCATTGACGATTGGGGTAGAAGGAGGCATCAACCCTCACGCATCTACTTATGTCTGTTATTGCAAGATGAGCAGATACCAGTTATAGCAGTAATGCGATAGCCTTCTTCCCGTAAATCTATCGCCCCACGAGGGAACGTTATCCCCCGAGCCAGAATGAAAGGACACCTGGTACACCCATTCCTCCTATCGCCTCGTCGAATTCCTGGACGCAGATTCTGCCATGCAACCTATTCAAGACATCGACATCTTGGACGAAGACGTTGACCGGGCCAAGCCGCTCGCGCGCGAGGCCACGGGCCAGCAGATGGTTTATCTGGAGACCTACGGTTGCCAGATGAACGTCTCGGATTCAGAAATTGTAGCGTCGGTGCTTGAGGAGCATGGCTATGGCCTCACCCGTGACGAGGCCGAAGCCGACGTGGTGCTCATCAACACGTGCGCGATCCGGGAAAATGCCGAACAGAAGGTGCGCACCCGCCTGGGCATGCTGCGTGCACAGAAGCGCGACGCGAAGCGCGACCTCACACTTGGCGTGCTGGGTTGCATGGCCGAGCGCCTGCGGGAAAAGCTTCTGGAGCAAGAAAAGCTCGTAGACCTCGTGGTGGGGCCCGATGCCTACCGCGACCTGCCGCGCCTCCTCCATGAGGCCAATGAGAGCGGGCAGGCGGCGGTAAACGTGCAGCTTTCGAAGGAGGAGACCTATGCCGATGTGTCGCCGGTCCGGTACGCATCCAATGGACTCTCTGCATTTGTCTCCATCATGCGCGGCTGCGACAACATGTGCTCGTTCTGCGTTGTGCCGTTTACGCGGGGCCGCGAGCGCAGCCGTCCGGTGACCACCATCCTCTCGGAGGTCGCGCAACTCGTGGAAGACGGCTACAAGGAGGTGACGGTGCTGGGCCAAAACGTAAACTCGTATCACTTCGCGCAGGACGGAACCGCAGTCAGCTTTCCGGAGCTGTTGCATCGCATCTCGCTCGTATCGCCTGAGCTTCGGATTCGCTATTCTACGAGTCACCCGAAGGACTGCTCGGATGAGCTGCTGCATGTGCACCGCGAGCGGCCCAACATCTGCAACTACATTCACCTTCCCGTACAGCATGGCAACACCGAGGTGCTGCAGCGCATGCGCCGTACCTACACGCGCAAGGAGTATCTGGCGCTCATTGAGCGCGCGCGGCGGATTTGTCCGGGCATCAGCTTCTCTACCGACATCATCGCAGGCTTTTGCGGCGAGACCGAAGCACAGCATGAAGACACGCTTTCCCTCATGAAGGAGGTGCGCTACGATCATGCGTACATGTTTAAGTACAGCGAGCGCCCCAATACGTACGCAGCGCGCAAGTACGAAGACGACGTTCCGGAGGAGGTGAAGCAGCGCCGCCTCGAAGAGATCATCACGCTCCAGCGTGGGCACGCATTGGAGAGCAACAAGCAGGAGGTTGGGCGCACGCACGTTGTGCTGGTCGAAGGGCCGAGCAAGAAAAGCGACGAGCAGTTCTTTGGGCGCACCGATACAAACAAGGGCGTGGTGTTCGACCGGGAGGACTATCAGGCGGGCGATTACGTCCGCGTACGCATCGACGACTGCACCTCCTCCACCTTGCTGGGCACAGCCCTTGAGCGCACCACACTTCAGGAAGCTGCGCAGACGGAGACCATCGTGGCATAAGGAGGGCTGCGCATGTATGATCGACGATGCTGGATCGTCGGTGCTGGAGTATTGATTCTGTGGGTGGCATGCGGCTTTGGTGCGCATGGCCAAACGCTTCGGCTCAATGTCGAGAAAATGCCGCTGGACCGAGCCCTTCGCCTGGTTCAGGATCAGAGCAACATCCGACTTGTATTTGCTGAGCGCGTGGTAAACGGCCGCACGGCAAGCTGTCGCTACGTGGGCGATGATGCCGAGGCGGCGTTGCGCTGTGTGCTTCGCGGATCGGGCCTGGCCGCCACGGCCATACGCGACGATCAGTTCGTCATTGTATCCGACACAAACGCCGCGGCGCGCGCGACCCTCCGCGGCCGGGTCCTCGATGCTCGATCGCGTGAAGTGCTTCCCGGCGCCCACATCTACATTCCCAGCATCGATGCCGGCGCCGTCACCAACCGGGACGGCTATTTCGCCCTCTCGGGCCTGCCGCCCGGACGCTATCCGGTGCGCATTTCCTATCTGGGCTACGGAGCCGTCGACACGACGCTAACCACGGGCGCCCCAAACCAGGTCCTCCTCCAAACGACAACCATTGCAGCCGACAGCATCGTCGTGGAGGGCTCTGCTACAGCCAATCCCGAGCAAGCATACGTGCCGGGCGTGATGACGCTGTCGATGAATCAGCTGGACGAGCTGCCGACGCTGGGCGAGCCGGATCTTTTCAAGGCCCTGCAATGGATGCCCAGCATCCACAAGTCGAACATCCTAAGCGGCGGCCTCAGCGTACGCGGCGCGTCCCCCGATCAAAACTTGTACCTGTTGGACGGCGCGCCGGTCTACCATCCGTGGCATGCCTTCAGCCTAATTTCGACGTTCCAAACCGGCACGCTCAAAACGTCAAACTTCTACCGCGGCGCCTTTCCGCCCGAGCACGGCGGCCGCCTGGCCTCGGTCCTCGATGCCCAGATGAAGGACGGCAATGCGCGCACGCCCCACGCCAGCGCAGCCCTCAGCGTACTCAGCGCGCGCTTTCAGGTGGAGGGGCCGCTAAGTGAGGACGTGACGTTCATGGTGTCGGGGCGGCGCTCGTACGTGGATAAGCTCATCGGGCGCCGGCACCCCGTCGTCGATCCGGCCACCGGGCGGCGCGATACACTGCGCACCGGCTACTACTTTTACGACACCAGCGCCAAGCTGTCGGCGCGGCTGAATGCCCGCCACCGCATGTCGCTCACGTTTTATCGCGGCCGCGACGACCTCGATCTCCGATTGCCGTTCGACCTCTCGTTCGACTTTTCGTCGTGGCTGCGGCCGGCCGACCTGTTCTTTGAGGTCCGCCAGAACTGGGACAACACCGTCACCAGCCTGCAACACGACTGGCTGGTATCCGACCGCCTGTTTCTTTCCAGCACCGGCTACTTTTCGGGCTATCGCGCGCAGGAGCAGGCCTTCATCCAGCCCACCACCACGGCATCGCTCGCGTCCAACTACACGGTGGCGCTGCGCGACGTGGGTGCCAAGTTCGACGTCGACTACTACCACTCGGTGGCTCATCGGCTGCGGGCCGGACTTCATGTGTCGCGGTTTGCATTCAGCAGCACCCTCGATAGCCGATTGCAGCGCTCGGTGTCGGATGTAGAGACGCAACGCGACGTGAGCCGTCTGGATGCGGTGGAGTTGACGACTTACGTGCAGGACGTGTGGCAGCCCTCCGGTCCGCTGACGGTGCAAACGGGCGTTCGGGCGTCATTTTTTAGCGACGTGGCGCACGTGCAAGTGCAACCGCGACTGAGCGCACAGTACGTGCTGCATCCCACGTGGCTTACGTTGCGCGCGGCGGCGGGGCGTCACGTACAATACCTGCACCGCCTGCGCGATCGGTTCTCGCTCGCGTACGATGTGGTATCGAGCCGGTGGATTCCCTCGGATGCGGGAGTCGCGCCCGCGACGGCCTGGCAATTTAGCGCCGGTGCCCGCAGCTATCCCCTGCCCATGCTGACGGCCGAGCTGAACCTGTACGCCCGGCTGACGGACAACATGCTGATTCCCGAGGATGTCTTTCAGTCGAAGGATAACCTGCAGGGGCCCGGCATCAACGTGGGCACGTTGCTGGGGCAGTACGTGCCGGCCAAAGCCCGCGCCTTTGGTGCCGAACTCTCGCTGCTGGCCGAACGCGGCCCGTGGCAACTGCGGGTGAGTGGGTCGCTCGGGCGCTCGCTGGTGCAGACCCCCGAGCAGAACAACGGCCGCTGGCGCCCGGCCGACCTTGACGTGCCCGTCGGCTTCAACGGCGTGTTGGGGTGGAGCGATGGCCCGTGGAGCGCGACCCTCGCCGTCGATGCGCGCAGGGGGTTTCCGCTCTCGCGCCCCGTGGCCCGCTATGCGGTCGGCACGCCGTTGCAGGAAGCGCCCACCACCTACTTGTACCGGCCGCGCATTAACAACGGCCGGCTGCCCACGTACTGGCGCGTAGATGCTACCGCCGGCTATCGGTTTTCAATGCTGAGCGCGCGCTGGAAGGCCCGCCTCACGCTCTACAACGTTACGAACCACGCCAACGTAGTGGGACGGCAGTACGAGCCTACGCCCACGGGCGTGCTGCGCGACGATCAGCGTGGCCTGCCCATCCTTCCGCTATTTGAGCTGGAGATGACGCTATGAGTGCTCAACGTACGCCTTGCTTCGGGTGGTGCTGGATTGTGCTTGCGCTGGTCGCCATCGGCCTGGGCGGCTGCGACGTGTACGCGCCGGGCCGCACCGACACCGCGCTCGTGGTGGAAGCCTTCGTGACCACCAACCGTCCGGCGCCCATCATCACGCTCCGGCAAACCACCCCGCTCGATCAGCCAAGCGGGGGCGGGGTGGCCGATGCGACGGTGCGCCTTACGCTTGGCGGCACGACGTATGCCTATCGCCCCATCCCCGGGCGCCCGGGGCGGTACCGCACCGACGGGCCGCCGCCTACCGTGCCGCCCCAAACGCCGCTCCGCGTTACGGCCTTCTGGAACGGAACGCAAGCCACCGCGGACAGCCGAACGCCGCTGCCTGTTGCCATCGATTCTGTTTGGTTCCAGATCCCGGACGCCCCCGTAAGTGCCATCCGCGTTGACTCCCTGCGCCGTGATTCGCTCGACATTCCCGCCTCGGAGGAGTTCATCTACCCGGTGGATGTGACCATCGCATGGACGCCGCCCCCGGCGCTCGCCCCCGCCGATACCTCCTACTGGATGCACACCCAGCTGCAGCCCAGCCGCCCGCCGTTCAGCTCGCGGGTTGTGGAGTTCTTTCTGCAGCCCACCGCCGTCGCCCGCGAAATTACATACGCCCAGCCCAACGCGCCGCACTACCAGTGGTCAGGGGTGTACGCTGTCCCGGTCGACTCGGCCACGGCCCCGCTGCCGGTGCACGAAGTGCGCACGGCGCTCGTCCGCGGCCCCGCAGCCTATGCCTCGTTCATCACCAGCAGCACCGACCCCGACCGCCGCGAGCCCACCTCGAACGTCGAGGGCGCGTTGGGCGTTGCCGTGGGCGTCGCGGTCGATTCGCTCCGCTTTCGCGTGGCGCCTTCGGGCGTTACGCCGCTCCCGAATCCGCGCTGATGCTGCCTCGTACGTGCTTTCGCCGCCTCGCGCTTTCCCGAGCTGCCCGCCTTTGCCATGCCCGACGCCCGCACCATCACGCGCCTCGACACGCAACAGAACGACCCGAACCGCATCTCCGTCTTCCTGGATGGCGCCTTTGCGTTTGGCGTGCATCGCGACGTGGCCGCCAAGCACCGGCTCGCCGTGGGCGACACCCTCTCGCCGGCTGCGCAACAAGCCCTGGAGGTGGACGAGCTGCGGGTGGAGGCGAAGCAGCGCGCGCTCGATTACCTGGCCCACAAACCGCGCACCGAGGCGGAAGTGCGTCGCAAGCTGCAGCGCAAGGACTACCCCGACGACATCATCGCAGATGTCGTTGCCCGGCTGCATGAACTGGGCTACCTCGACGACCACGCCTATGCGCGCGACTATATCCACAATCGCTTCCGCTCCAAGCGCTACGGCCCCCTCCGCATCGAACGCGAGCTGCGCAAGCGGGGCGTCGATCGTACCATTGTGGAGCAGGCCGTGGCCGATTTTTTCGCCGACCACTCGACGCTCGACGCCGCACGCCACCACGCCAGCAAACGCTGGGGCCGCCTGACCGACGACGACCCGCGCCGGCGCCAGCAAAAGATGTATCGCTACCTCAAGCGCCGCGGCTTCCGCTCCGATACCATCCGTCGCGTGGTCGACGACCTCAAGGCCGATAGCGCGTAGCTCTTTTCTCCCTCTTGCCTGTGCCCATGCCCGATCGTCCCCCCGCCGTTCGCACCGACGGCACCAACGCCTTTGCGCATCGCTCCATGAAGGCGCGCATACCCTCGATCATTGACGATGTGATCGCGCGGAATCCGGACCGGCCGCCCGCGGTGCACGATGCGCTGCGTGCTCTTCGGGACGCGATTCGTGCCGATGCTGCCCTAACGCCCCTGCGCCAACCGACGCCCGACGCCGACTGGTGGGCCGAGCGCCTGGCGGAACGCCCCGCGGCCTCATGGCTCGATGGCGAATGGTTCTTTGTGGAGCTGTATGCCTACCGGAAGATGCTGGAGGCTACGCGCTACTGGACCACGCAGCAGGATCCGTTTCGCCCCATGAAGCACGACGACATCCACGATGCTGCGCTGCCGGATGTTGTGACGCGGGCCCTGCAGCCGTTCGAGACGCCCGCGGATATGCTGACGCACCGCCTGCACGCGGCCCTATGGGGCAATCGGATGGATCGGAGCATCGCCGCAGCACATGCGCAAGGCACACAGGCGGCCGACGACCACCTGCTCGTCAACGACATCCCCGCGGCGGTCGAGCACCTGCTGCAAACCGATCGGGGAACGGTCCACGTGGTGATGGACAACGCGGGCACCGAGCAAGCCCTCGATTTTGCGCTGGCTGATGGCCTCCTGACGCACGACCTCGCGGAAACGGTGGTGCTGCATGTCAAGATGGCGCCGGTGCTTATCAGTGACGTGACGCCAGCGGACGTGCCGCCGCTGCTCGATCGGCTGGCGGAGGCGGGCGGGCCACTCCGCGCGCTTGCCGAGCAATTCCGCCAACACATCGCCGACGGCCGGCTCCGCATCGTGCCCGACTTCTTTTGGACGACCGACGGCCGGTGGTTTGAGCGCCCCGCGCGGCTGGCGGCTCCGCTACAGGCGGCCGCGCTCGTCATCGTAAAGGGCGATGCCAACTACCGGCGCATCACCAACGATGCGCTTTGGCCGGCCGAAGCCACCCTGGCCGATGCCTTGGGCCCAGGCAGCGGATCGGTGCTGGCGCTGCGCACCATCAAAAGCGACACCCTCGTCGGCGTACCGCCGGCGACCGTGCATCGCCTCGACGAGGCCTCCGATGACTGGCGCACCACGGGGACGTACGCCGTCGCCTCGTTTGCCCAAACGTAGCCCGCGCGTCGTTCCGGCAGTGGCTGCCCCTACGTACCGATGCGCGCGAGCACCCGGTTGTCCAACAGCAGCGGCGCAACCGTCTCAACGGTCAGCGTGGCGGCCGCCGGGTGTTCGCTGTTGATCACGTAATTTGCGCCCTCCGGCAGCACCACCGAGGGCACTTGCAGCACCGCGTAATCGCCGCGGTCAAGCCACGCGTCCCCCACGGCGCGCGTGCTTTCGGGCGCAGGCACCGCATCCCAATCGTCGGGCCGCTCCGCTGCAGAAAGTTGCGTCACGTGTTCGGGGGCCATGACGGCCTTCGCGTACACCATCTCGGCCATCAGGTCCGCGCGCTGCACGCCCGCAAGTTTCTCAAGCGTTGCCAGCGCCAAGTGATCGGCCGCATAGCTGACGCGCTGTCCTTGCGAGGCCCACCGGCTGTTGTGGTACAGCCCGCCCATTCCAGAAAATGGATCGGTGCGGTACCGGCGATGCACAATGCGGTAGAGCGTGAGCACTTGCAGCGGAAAAGAGACGCAGGGCAGCGAACATCTACAACCGAAAGACGCTACACCGGAAAGCCGTGTTCGAGGCCCGCAAGCAGATCGTCCACCAGTGCTGCGCCCGGCGCGGTGAGCGCTACATCAAACGGGGGGCGGCCGTTCAGCGACGGATTTGGCTCTTTCATCCACCATGCCGCTTTCTCCGCCGTACCAAAGACGTGCTCGGCGCGCTGCAGCAACCGAATGTATCGGAAGATGCGCTCCGATTCCGGCAAGCCCAATTGCTTATCCTGGCGCCGATAGCGCGTGTAGGTGCGTCGCGAGCGCCCCAGCACATCGGCCATCTCGGCATCGGTGAGCGCCAACACGTCCTGCAGCTCTTCTGCAATACGGACTGGATACCCGCCGCGAATTTCCGTATCGGCCTCGCGGTCGTTGGCAATGTGCAGGTCGGCCACGGAAGCCGCTGTAGATGTAGAGGGCATGGGCGCACCGATGGTTTGTGGTTAGACAGATGGCCTTTCGGAGCTGGCCATATGCAGACAGTAGACGTTAGACGGTGGGTGGTTTGTTCCGCACAAACACATCGGTGAATGCAAACGCATCGCCGTCAAACAATCCCTGATCGCTCAGCTTGAGCGACGGAATCACGAGGAGCGCCATGAACGAAAGCGTCATGAAGGGGGCCTCCATCGGACTCCCCAGCTCGTCTTGCACCCTTCGGCTGAGGGCCTCGTAGCGTGTGGCGACGGTTTCAAACGGCGCAGCACTCATGAGGCCGGCAATGGGCAACGGAAGGCACGCCACGTCCTCGGGCGTGGCCACGCTGATGCCGCCGGTTTCGGCAATGACGGCGTTGATGGCCCGGGCGAGCGCGTCGTCGTTTGCCCCCACGGCAATGACGTTGTGCGAGTCGTGGGCGACGCTCGATGCCATCGCGCCGCGTTCCAATCCAAATCCACGGACAAACGCCGTTGCGGGCGGCGCGTCGACGTATCGATTGATGACGGCCAGCTTGAGAACATCGCGTGCGGGATCGGCGACCGCCGCGCCATCCACGATGGTGGCGGGCAGGTGCGCTTCGCCGGTGGTCAGCTGATGGTCGGCGGCTTCGATGACGCGGAGCGTATCGCCGGTGGCGGGGACCTCCAGATCGGCGGGTTCTACCGGCGCGGCGTGGAAGGCGTTGGGCGTTTCGGGGGGTGTGGCGGAGAAGTTAGCAGTGCCGTTTTCGCTCACCCGCTGCCCGTCGATGTACGTGGCCTGCACGGTAAACGCGTTGAGGTCATCGACCACGATAAAATCGGCCGGATCGCCCACGCGCAGCAGGCCTACGTCGAGGGAATAATGCGTCACCGGATGCACGCACGCGGCCCGCAAGACATCGAAGCGGTTGTAGCCACGCGCCAGGGCGCGCCGCACGAGCCGGTCGATGTGGCCGCGGCGCAGCATATCGGGATGGGCGTCGTCGGTGCAGAACATGAGCCGCTCCGGCGCTTCGGCCATCAGCGGGATGAGCGCGTCGAAGTTTTGCGCGGCCGAGCCGTCACGGATCAGGATGTGCATGCCGGCGGCCAGCTTGTCGCGGGCTTCGGCCAGGGTGGTGCATTCGTGCTCGGTGGAGATGCCCGCGGCGGCATAGCGCTCGGCCTCCGCGCCCCGCAATCCGGGGGCGTGACCATCCACCGGCAGCCCGCGCGCCTGCGCAGCCTCCAGCTTGGCCTGCACCTCGGCGTCGCCGCTGAGAACGCCGGGGTAATTCATCATCTCGCTGAGGTATCCAATGGCCGGATCGTCGAGCAACGTGGCTACGTCGTCGGGCCCGAGCGCGGCCCCCGCGGTTTCAAACGGCGTTGCGGGCACGCAGGAGGGCGCGCCAAAACTGATCTTGAGGGGCACGCGGCTCGCATCCTCCAGCATGAAGCGCACACCTGCCTTCCCCAACACGTTCGCAATTTCGTGCGGATCGGAGACGGTGGCGACGGTGCCATGCGGCACGGCGGCGCGCGCAAACTCGGACGGTGCCAGCATCGAGCTTTCGACGTGTACGTGGGCGTCGATGAGTCCGGGCAGCAAGAACCGATGCGGCACGTCCTCCGCAGATTCGAGGGCCGCGATGCGGCCGTCGCGCACATGCACCACCCCCGGACGAATGGAGCGCGCATGAAGGTCTACGATGTATCCGGCGTGGGTCGTCTCGGGCATGGGCAGTCGTGAGGTTGGCAGAAGGCGGTGCCAGGAAAACCGGCGGCGTCGGGCGATGGATCCGCTGTGAAGGCGTTGCAATCGACACGGCGCCGCTGTACCCTATAAACGAAGCTAGGGGTGCCCCGCGCGGGGCTGAGATAGACCCTTTGAACCTGATCCGGCTTGTACCGGCGAAGGGAAGCATCGCAGGCGGCATCGCTGGCTTCACCGATTGCTTCTTCACGTATCCCGAAGCCGTATGCCTGCCATCAACGAGCAAGTCGTTCTCATCACCGGCGCGAGCCGCGGACTGGGTGCCGCCACCGCCCGGGCCTTTGCCCGCGAAGGCGCTCGCGTCATCATCAACTACTACCAGAGCGCCGAAAAAGCGGAGGCGCTCGCCGACACGTTGGGCGCCGATCAGGCGTTGGCCGTACAAGCCGATGTGCGCGACCCGGATGCCGTGCACGCTATGGTAACGCAGGCCACCGACCACTTCGGCGCGCCGGTGCATACCGTCATCAGCAATGCGCTCATCAACTACCAATTTGACCCCGCGGCGCGCGATAGCGCGCCTACCATCGACTGGGCGGCCTACGACGAGCAGCTCAGCGGTACGGTGCGCGGCGCACTCAATGCCCTGCAGGCGTGCCTGCCCGGCATGAAAGACGCGGGCTTCGGGCGGTTTGTGGCGATCGGGTCAAACCTCGTCCAAAACCCCGTCGTGCCCTATCACGACTACACCACCGCCAAGGCGGCACTGCTGGGCTGGGTGCGCAACATGGCCCACGAGCTGGGCGCTGCGGGCATCACCGTGAACATGGTGTCGGGCGGGCTGCTCAAAACCACCGACGCCAGCGCGGCGACCTCCGACGAAGTGTTTGGCCTCATCAAGGAATCGACGCCCTTGCAGATGGTGACGGCGCCGGAGGATGTGGCCGATGCGATTCTCTTCTTCGCCTCGCCCTGGGCGCGCGCCGTGACGGGCCAGAACCTGATCGTGGACGGCGGTCTGGTCATGCGGTAGCATTTAGCTAGAGCCCGAGGGCGTCGGTCGGGTTCTCGTCAAAGAGTTGCCCCTCGCGAATGTATTCGCGCACCATGCGGATCGACTTGTGCCCGGTGTGCTTCATGATGACGCGCTCGGGCACGCCTTCGCGCGCCGCCTGCGTGGTGAAACCGGCGCGAAGCGAATGCCCGCTGTACGCCTCCGGATTCAGCCCGGCGCGCTTTACGGCTTTCTTTAGGATGAGTGCCACCGAGCGGCCCGAAAGCGCGCGCTCGCGGATGTTGCCGTGCCGGTCGATGCCGCGGAAGAGCGGCCCCTCGCTGATGGAAGCGCGGCGCGTCCAATCGCGGAGGGCCCGCACCGGACACGTGTGCGGGTGCTTGCCGTAGTGGATGCCCTTCACGAGGCCCTTGCCCTCCTGGTCGGATTTGCTCTTGCGGACGATGAGGCGAAGCCCGTCGGCCGTCACATTGACATCGTCTTGCTGCAGGCCCACGAGCTCGCTGCGGCGCAGGGCCCCGGCAAAGCCTACGAGCAGGAGCGCGCGGTCGCGCAGGGCCCGCGTGGTAAAAAGGTTCTCGTCGGTGCGGGGCAGCGCATCCACAATCATCCGCAGCTCGTCGGTCATGAGCGGCGCCACCTTGTCTTTGGCGCGCGACTTGGTGCGCGCGATGCCGGCCCACACCGAGTGGAGCGGTTCCTTGGCCGTGAGCGCCGGACTATCGAAGCCGGCTGTTTTGTGCGCTTGGCTGATGGCCGTCAGCTTGCGCTCCAGCGTCGACAGCTTGTAGTCGTCGGCCACCGCCGAGACGTAGAGCACCACGGTTTTGGGGAGCGCGGGCAGCGGGCGGACGCCGCGTTCTTCGCACCACCCAACGAATTGCTTCCAGTCGGCGCGGTAGGCGCGTTTGGTATTTTCGGCGCGCGCCTTAGACGCAAAAGCTTGCGCGCGGGCGTTCGCGTCGGTGAGGTGCGCGAGTTGTGTGTGTTCGTCGGCGCGGGGCGCGGGCAAATCGGTGCCGGCACGCGACGATGAATCGGCGGACGAGGGGCCGGAGGCTTTCTCCATGAAACCGTGAAGATAAAATGAACGAATCGGTCGTTTTCTGACTTCCGGTAATTGCATCTTATCGGAAGTCAACCTGCACACATGAATATGGGTATGCGCGGGGAACAAATGCAAGCGGTCCGGCCGCCCGATCGTGTTTTTCGGGCCTTCAGCGTGAGCGCCGTAGGCGCGATTGATCGCACAACCCCACGCACACGCCAAACTTTTCGCGTCTCAGCGGCTCTCATTTTGCGCGATTCGAGCGTTCTGGCAGCACAGTGAGCAGCCGAAATCCAACCGTAGCGCTCCTATTCGGCGTTTTCTTCCGTATTCTACGCCGCGGCGCGAGGCAATTTTTGAGCGCACGTTTGCCTTCTCAAGGGCCATGCTACGGCCTAATTTCGACGCGGCCGCCGCCCTGAAACCTCACAAAAAATAGCTAACGCGCACATGTATCCGGTTCAATTTATTTTTTGAGCGCCGCGAGGATGTCAAGGTGCGATGCACGGAAATAAATTTGGTCAGAAGTTATGCTATCAATTATTTTGTCATACCACTCGTTTACAATGTCTGATGACACCTTCTCCGATGCCCGGCCTTCGGACTTAACGAACGACGCGATGACCTGAACGAACAATGATTCGTTGTCAGATAACGGGTCATATGTAGATCCAAGAATAGACCAGTCTGAGGAATCTACCGTGAAGAGTTGTGCGTTGTTTTTGTAGAGCCAGCGCACCACCCGCCGCCCACAATAGGCACCGCCGGTGGGCGCGCCCTCGACGCGTCGCGCCTCCATCGAGCGGTGGTACGCGTCGATGATTGGTTGCTGGATAGCTAACGAACCGCCGGGGGGCTCGAAGACCGTTGCGCCGTCGAAGAGTAGCGCGAGGTAGCACCGGTGGTCGCTCAACAGTAGGCTCCGCCAGTGCTGCAGGGTGCGATCGAGCGGAAGCAAGTCGAGCAGCGCCTGCGAGGCAAGCGCGTGAATGGGCGCCCCATCAGGGGGCCGCCATGTCATCGCATCGCCCCGGCAGAAATGCACCGTTGCGTGCCCTGACGGGCGCCGGATGGTGATGGGGGTGTCGTGCGCCTCCGTCGCAAAACCACGCTCCTGTGCCCAGTTGCGCAAATTCGACCGGGCCCGGGCAAGATTGGCAGCCGACGCGTCTACCAAGAAGTACGTTAGTGGACGCTCGACGGCCGCAAGCACCCGCAGCAGCGTAAATCCAATGCCGCCGCCCATGTCGGCGATACGCAGGGGCTTCTCGGACGCGTGCCCACGCAGCCAATCGACAAAGGGCTGCCAGACCCGCGGGCTTAGCGCCTGCTCGTCGACAGCGGCCTTTGCGGTGAGGTACCGGGGATAATCCAGCGGTTCATCGAACGGCGCATCCGAAGAATCAGTCATCGTGCATCGGGGCCGTGTACGCAGCCCAGGCGGTGTCGTCTTCCCAAATGCGCACCGTGAGCGTCGCGTCCTCTGGCGGCGCCTCGATCACATCCAGCGCCTGCGCATGCACGCAGCGCGCGAACCATTCCACACTCGGATTTTTTCCCTCAAATTCCGGCAGATCGTTGAGCGTCACGTCGCGATAGCGCGCCTCGATGGCGTCCAGTGCACGATTCACGTCGTCGATGTCAACGACATATTGGTGCGTATTCAGGGACGGAGAGGCAATATCAAGACAGACCTTAAACGTGTGCGAATGCCACTCATTTTCTGGACCGCAATTGGGGACGGTGAGGTAGTGCTGGGCGACGAAAGAACGCTCTACGTGAACTTCGTACATCGGTGTTTAGGATTCTAATAGGAAAGAAATAGCTGTATGTATTTACTGTCATACATATACTCATCAAACACATTAGATGCTTGATCAATTGGAACCGTGCGGGTATAAAAAATGTCGGCAAATGACGCCTGTCGCAACTGTTTCTTCACAAAATCAAGGCGTCGTGCCTTCGTCCATCGCCCGCGCAGCACCGGGGCAATGGTGCTCACCTGGCTTGACACTATCTTCACGGAATTTCGGTGGAAGTGTGTGTCGAGCTGCAGCGGCGCCCGCTTGGTTCCGTACCACGACCCCACAATCACGCGGCCGCCATAGCCGACGCTCCGCACGGCCTGCGAGAACACGGCCGGCTGACCCGACACCTCAATCGCCCCGTCCGCTTCGGCGCCAAGTGCCGCCGCTACGCGATCTGCCGTTTCCTCCGGCGTGTCGCCCGGCGCAACCGCCGCGTCGGCCCCCAGCGCCTGCGCCATGTGACGACGAGACGCAGACGGCTCGACCGCCACGAGGCCCGCGAGTGGAAAATCGGCCAGCAGGTGCGTGGTGAGCAAACCAACGATGCCTGCGCCAAAGACGGCGATGCGCTCGCCAATCCGCGGCGCGGCATCCATCACCAGCGACGTGGCGGTTTCCAGGTTGGGAAGGTAAAGCGCCGTTTCGTCGGCAATGGCGTCGGGCATCGGAATGAGGGTGTCCGGCGCAGCGTTGTAGTGGCTAGCGTGTGGTTGGAAGGCAAACACGCGGCGCCCGCGCCACTGCGCATCGTCGACGGCAGCCCCGCAGGCAATTACGCGGCCCACGGTGGCGTATCCGTACAAAAACGGATACGACATGTCTTCGGCCAGGGCATCGAGCGTGGTGTCGGCGGTCGTATCCGACGCCACGGCGCCTTCGTACACCAGCCGTTCGGTGCCCGCGCTAATGGCCGATCGCTGCACGCTTACCTGCACCGCCTCATCCTCCGGAGGCGGCAACGGCTCGGTACGCACCTCCACCTCCCGGGGCGCCACATGGTAAAGGGCTGTGCGCTGCACCATGGCCTA
This sequence comes from Salisaeta longa DSM 21114, assembly GCF_000419585.1. Lineage (NCBI taxonomy): Bacteria > Pseudomonadati > Rhodothermota > Rhodothermia > Rhodothermales > Salisaetaceae > Salisaeta > Salisaeta longa. The sequence goes on along the minus strand of NZ_ATTH01000001.1, from coordinate 853,131 downwards.
CGCCTCCCACGTCGGATCCCCATGCAGTACGAGGTCGGTGCCGTACCATTGATAGTGGATGTTTTCCAGAGCGGGCAGCCGTTGCGTGGCCGCCGCGTAGCCATCGCCCGAGACATCGAGCGGTGCCACGGCCGGCACGCCGCCCACAAAGCGGGGCGCGATGGTGAGGACGAGGTGATTGACGTGCTGCTGCGAAAGGAAGCTGGTGATAATCTCGCGGCCGCCTTCCACCATCAGGCTTTGCAATCCTTCGTCAGCCAGGGCATCGAGGAGCGCATCGAGGCATACGCCCTGCGCGTCGCAGTCGAGGCGGAGGACGGTAGCACCGGCATCTTCGAGGGCTTCGGCGCGCGCCGGATCGGCCGAGCGGTCGGTGGCAATGAGCGGCGCGGGGCCGTCGCCCTGCAACAGTTGTGCATCGAGGGGCGTGCGCAACGACGTATCGAGGATGACGGGCCGCGGGTTGGGGCCCTCAGTACGGCGCACGGTAAGCTGCGGGTCGTCGGTGAGCACCGTGCCGATGCCTACAAGAATCGCATCGTGCAGCGCGCGCAGCTCGTGCGTCATGGTGAGTGCCGCCGCCCCGCTGATGGCAAGCGGTTCCTCGGTGCTTGCGGCAATCGACCCGTCGAGGGCTTGCGCGTAGGTGAGGGTTACGAACGGCAGACCGTTGCGTTTAAAATAAGCGCGGGCGCGCTCGCGCAGGGAAGCAGATCCAGCGCCCGCGCGGTTTGCGTGGCGCCCGCGCGGCATCGGCCCCAGGTCGAGCATGTGCCGCATGCGGTTGGCTTTGGTTTGGAGGTAGTCGGTGTTGTGTTCGTTGAGGTGCGGCGTAAGGGGCACGCGCTCGGTGACGGTTACGCCGTGGCGCTCCAGGCTCTCAATCTTTTCGGGGTTGTTGGTCAGCAGCCGCACCGATGCAACGCCAAGGTCTTCAAGCATCAGGGCACCGATCGTGTAGTCGCGCTCGTCGGCCCCGTGCCCCAGCATCAGGTTGGCTTCTACCGTGTCGTATCCTTCATCCTGCAGGTCGTAGGCCCGCAGCTTGCTGAGCAGCCCAATGCCACGGCCTTCCTGCCGCAAATACAGCAGCACGCCGCGCCCGGCCTCCGCAATCATTTGCATGGAGCGGTTGAGTTGTTCGCCGCAGTCGCAGCGCAGCGACCCCAGCACGTCGCCCGTAAAACATTCCGAATGCACCCGCACCAGCACATCATCGGCGCCGCGCACATCGCCATGCACGAGGGCTAGGTGGTCTTTATCATCGCGGCTGTTCTCGTACAGGGAAAGGGCAAACGTTCCATCAACGGTGGGGATGCGGGTGTGGGTGAGACGCCGGACGGTGTGCGTCACGCTCATAACAAATGCAATCGGGTTTTATCTTGTGGAGAGACCTGAACGCACAAAGGAAACGGCCGTTCAGTATAAAATTTGCGCGCATGAAGCAATGAGCACCAAGGCGGCGTGTTCAGGGGCAACGGACAATGTTACAAATGCTACGAAGAGCCTGCACGCCCGTGAACTCTACCACGGATGTCTCTTTAGAGTAAGGCGTTTCACTCTGTTGGAGCGCTATCTTTTTGTGTCCTCCGCCCCCATCATTAGCGTCCATGTTTTACCCTCTGCTCGTCAATGCCCATTACCCCACGCTGTCGCGGGGCCTCATGGCCGACCGTCTGGCCGTGCAAGCACTCGGCGGCGACGCAGCGACCGTGTGCACCAGTCACATCGTGGCCAGCGACGGGGTTGTCACGGATGTGCTGCATGTACCCAGCGACACCGTGCATGCGCAAATCGAACACGCCTTTCAGGTGCGCACGCCCACGGCCGCCAAGGTTGGCATTTTGGGCGATGCGCACGCGGTGGAGGCCGTCTTTGAAATGCTTGAGGCCCACCTCGCCGGTCCGCTGGTGTTTGACGTGACGCTCAGCGGACCGAGCGGTGAAGATATCATCGACCAGCGCGGCATTGACGCCATCGGCGCCCACATTGGCGCGGCCGACGTCGTATCCATTGGCCGGACCGACGCCGAGCTGCTGGCCGGCATGAAGATTCCGAGCCTCGATGATGCCCAGGTGGCGGCCCAGCGCATTGCCAAGGAAGGCGCACCGCGGGTGCTCCTGCGCTGCGGCAAACTCCCCACGCACTATTTTGAGGACGATGGCGACGCGCCCAACTACGCGGTGGATCTGTTCTATGATGGCGACGAGTTTGCGGTCTTTGAGGCACCGTACCTCGACGGTATCGACACGCTGCACGGCGCCGCAAGCGGACTGCTTGCCAGCCTGCTGAGCCACTACGTAGCAGACGGCGACTGGCTGGAGGCGCTCCAAAAAGCCAAGGGACAAATCACCGAAGCGCTCCGGGCCGCGCAGCAATGTGACAATGACCAACGTATGCATTATCTTTTTTCTGCGTTGCAGCAACACGCCGCGCCAGCCGTAAACCCCTAAGTGCGCTGCGTTCTCTTACCTTCCAAGCGTTGATCCTTCTATGCCATCCCAGAAGCGGGACTCTGAAAAAGCCACGATCTACGACGTTGCCGAGCGTGCCGGCGTCGCCATATCGACGGTATCGCGCGTGGTCAACGATTCGAGCGACGTATCCGAGGCCACGCGTGAGCGCGTGCGGCGGGTTATCGAGGAGCTCAACTTTCGGCCGAGCCGTACGGCCAAAACGCTCGCGCAGAGCGTGGCGAACACCATCGCGGTGGCCGTGCCCACGTTTACGACGCCGTTCCACAACGAGCTGCTGAAGGGGGTGCGGGCGGCACTTGGCAACTCGGAAATTGATCTGCTCTTGTGCGACCTGGCGTGGGCCGCGCCCAAAACATCCCTGGGCAACTTTCTCGACCGCGCCGGCGCCATGGACGGCCTGTTGCTCGCGGGCCTCAAGGCGAACCAGGAGGTCGTAGACAACTTCCTGAATCCGCTGGGGGCGCCAACGGTGCTGGTTGGCTCGCGGTGGGACGGCTTCGACTCGTTCTACTGGGACGACGAGCCCGGCGCGCGCCTGGCCGTGGAGCATCTGATTGAGCTGGGTCACACCCGCATCGGCATGATCACCACGCCGCACGAAAACCGGCTGCGCAACGCGCGCGAACGCGGCTACCGCCAAGCGTTGGAGGCTGCCGGCATCACCTTCGATCCGTCGCTTATTGCAAGCGGCAAGACGCGGAAGCATGACGGGTTCAGCGAAGAAGCGGGCTACGAGGCGATGCAGCAACTGCTGGCCATGGACGAGCCCGTGACGGGCATTTTTGCCAGCAGCGACGTGCAGGCCATTGGCGCGTGGCAGGCCATCCGGGAGGCCGGCAAGGAAGTGCCCGATGACTTTTCGCTCGTGGGCTACGACGACATCAAGATGAGCCGCTTCATCGGCCTTACGAGCATTGCCCAGAACATGCACGACGTGGGCGAAGAAGCAACGTCTATCCTCTTGGAGCGCACCGCCAACAAGGGCCCCGACATCATCTCGAAGCTGATTGCGCCCGAGCTGCGGGCGCGGAAGTCGACGCGCCCGCATCCATAGATCCGCCGCCCTCACGCCGCTCGCGCCGTTTGTGCCCCTTCCACCAACGACCCACCCGATGGACACCGCGCTGATTCGCCAGCAACTGGACCGCACGATACGCTCCACCCGCCTCGACGCCCTCGGCGAGCGCTACGAAGGCAAGGTGCGCGACACCTATCGCCGCGACGACGAGCTCGTTTTGGTGACGACCGATCGGATCTCTGCGTTCGACCATGTACTGCGGCAAACGATTCCCTTCAAGGGCCAGGTGCTGAACCAGATCGCCGCGCACTTCTTCGCGGCCACCGAAGACCTCGTGCCCAACCACGTCCGCTCGGTGCCCGATCCGAACGTGACCGTCGCCACGGCCTGCACGCCTATCCCCATTGAGTTTGTGGTGCGCGGCTACCTGGCCGGGCATGCCTGGCGCGTGTACCGCGACGGCGGGCGCACGCTTTGTGGCCAATCGCTGCCCGACGGCCTGCAAGAGGCCAGCAAGCTCCCCGAGCCCGTCCTGACCCCCGCCACCAAAGCGGCCGAGGGCCATGACGAGGACATTTCGCGGGAGGCGGCCATCGCGCGGGGCCTCATTGATGCCGAGACGTTTGACCAGCTGGAATCGTATGCGCTTGCGCTCTTTGCCAGTGGCTCGGCCATGGCCGAAGCGCAGGGGCTGCTCCTCGTTGACACGAAGTACGAGTTTGGCCGCACGCCCGATGGCACGCTGGTCGTCATCGACGAAGTGCACACGCCCGACTCCTCGCGCTACTACTACGCCGACACCTACGACGAACGCCTCGCTGCCGATGCCCCGCAGCGCCAGCTCTCAAAAGAGTTTGTGCGCGAATGGCTGATGAATCACGGGTTTCAGGGCAAAGCCGGGCAGACGCTCCCCGACCTGCCCGACGACTTCCGCGTGACGGTCGCCGAGCGCTACATCGAACTGTACGAAGCGCTCACCGGTCAGGCGTTCACGCCCGATACGCACCCCGATCCCGAAGCGCGCATCCGCGCGGCTCTCACCCAGCAGGCGTAGCGCACGCGGTGCGCCTTTTCGCATTCTCACACACCATCCATCTGCTTGTTTGCCTTATGTCTGAAACCGCTTCCAGCCACGACAGCTTTCCGTTTGGTCAAGCCATTGCCTGGACGCCCGCCCCGGAGGTCATCGCCGACACCAACCTCCAACGCTTCATGGATCGGCACGGCATCGACACGTACGATGCCTTAATGGCGCGCTCTACCGACGATGTGGCCTGGTTTTGGGCATCGGTGCTGGACGACCTTGGCATCGAGTTTTACACCGACTACGAACAGATACTGGACAACACCCGTGGGCCGCAACACCCGCGGTGGTGCGTGGGCGGCGAGATGAACATCGTGCACAACTTGCTGGACAAGTGGCAAGGTACGCCGGTGGAGCACCGGGAAGCGCTGCGGTGGGAAGGAGAAGACGGAGCGACGGTGACGCTCACCTACGGCGAGCTGCACGACCGCGTGTGCCAGTGCGCCAACGCGCTGCGCGCGCAGGGGCTGGGCGCGGGCGATCGCATCGGGCTGTTTATGCCCATGACGCCCGAAATCGTCATCGCCTTCCTGGCCATCGTCAAGATTGGCGGCGTGCTGCTGCCGCTCTTTAGCGGCTACGGCCCCGGCGCCGTCATCACCCGGCTGAAGGGCGGCGGCGCCAAGGCGCTGTTTACGGCCGATGGCTTTGCGCGCCGCTCGAAGCCCATCCACCTGAAGGAAGTGGCCGACGAGGCGCTTGCCGAGTGCCCCAGCGTGGAGCACGTGATTGTGCACCGGCACCTGGGTCGTAGCGACACGCCCATGACCGCAGGCCGCGATGTTTGGTGGGACGACTTCATGGCCGGGCACGCGGGTCCGGCCGAGACGGCGCGCACCGGCGCCGACGCCCCCCTCATGATCATCTACACGAGCGGCACCACCGGCGCGCCGAAAGGCGCTGTGCATACGCACTGTGGGTTTCCCATCAAAGGCGCGCAGGACATGTACCACAGCATGGACCTGAAGCCGGGCGAGACGATGTACTGGATGAGCGACATGGGCTGGATGATGGGGCCGTGGCTCGTCTTTGGCACCCTCACCATTGGCGCTACGATGGTGCTGTACGACGGCGCGCCGGATCACCCCGGCCCCGACCGCCTCTGGCGGCTGGTGGAAGATCATGACGTAACGCACCTGGGCGTGTCGCCTACGCTCATCCGCGCCCTCAAAACGCACGGTACGGAGCCCCTCGCGGGCCACGACCTGTCGGGCCTGCGCGCGGTAGGCTCTACCGGCAGTCCGTGGGACCCCGAGGCATGGCAGTGGTGCTTTCAGCACGTGCTGAACGGTGAAAAGCCGATCCTGAACTACTCCGGCGGCACGGAAATCAGCGGCGGCATTTTGTGTGGCAACTTTTTCAAGCCGCTGAAGCCCGGCGCCTTCTCGGGGCCGGTGCCCGGCATGGATGCCGACGTGGTGAATGCCGAGGGCCAGCCGGTGCGCGAGGAAGTCGGCGAGCTGGTGATCCGCAAACCCTGGATTGGCATGACGCGCAGCTTTTGGCAAGACGACGAGCGCTACCTCGACAGTTACTGGCGGCGCTTCGACGACACGTGGGTGCATGGAGACTTCGCGGCCATCGATGCGGACGGCCTCTGGTACATCCTGGGCCGTTCCGACGACACCATCAACGTAGCCGGCAAGCGGCTGGGCCCGGCAGAGGTCGAGGCGCTTGTGAATGCGCACGATGCCGTAGCGGAAAGCGCAGCCGTAGGCGTGCCGCACGAGGTGAAAGGACAGGAAGTGGTGGTGTTCGTGGTCCTCAAACCCGGCCATGAGGCCTCTGAGGCGCTGCGCGAGGAACTGGAGCAGGCCGTCATCGACGAACTGGGCAAACCCCTCAAACCCGGCGCCCTCTTGTTTACCGACGCCCTTCCCAAAACCCGCAACGCCAAGGTGATGCGCCGCCTGATCCGCGCTGCGTACCTCGGCGAAGACCTCGGCGACACCTCAAGCCTCGAAGATCCGCGCACCGTCACGGCCATCCAAGAGGCGTCGTAGCGGCCTCCCCGTGAAGCGTGCGACCGTTGCGGATTCAGAACGCTTCGCGCGTCGGCTATTGCATTTGCTGCAAGCGCATCCTATGTTAAGGGTGGGTGAATGCAGGAAGGCGTGGAGGCCGTCATGGGGAAACCACTGGGGCGATGGATCGGATGGATGCTATGGACATGGGCCGTGCTGGGCATGACGGCACAGGCCCAGCCTACCGTCCTCACCGGGCGCGTGCTGGATGCGGGCACTGGCGCACCGCTGCAGGACGCGCACGTCTTTTTGGGCCGCTCGCTGGAAGGCACCGCCACCGACGCTAAGGGGCGCTTTACGATCGTCATCAAAAAACCGCGGGCCATCCGGCTGATGGCTTCGATGGTTGGTTATAAGCCCCAGGAACGCGCCTTTTTGCTGCAGACCCGCGACACGACGTATCAGTTTACGTTTCGGCTGCAACGCACGGTCATTCCTATGGCACCGGTGGAAGTGCGCGCGGCCCGCGATGACGACTGGTGGGATCATCTGGGGACGTTCCAGCGGCTGTTCCTTGGCACCTCGCATTACGCGGAGCGCTGCTACCTGGTCAACCCCGAAGCCCTCACCTTCGATACGCGATGGTGGGGGCGGTTTCGGGTAGCGGCCAGCGGGCCCCTCGTAATTGAGAACCGGGCCCTGGGCTACCGGTTGGTGTATGCGCTGAAGGCGTTTGAGCGCAGCGGCGATGTGGTGCGCTGGGACGGCGCGCCCACGTTCTATCCGCTCACGCCAGCTTCTCCGGCAGAGGCGCGGCGCTGGCGGGCGGCGCGCCGGCGGGCGTACTACGGCTCCGTGCGCCACCTGATGCGCAGCCTCATGGCCGGTACAAGCCGTGAAGAAGGGTTCGTATTGGAGTGGGCACCGCGGGCGGGCGTCACCCCGCGTCACCGCCGGCCGCGCTACGTTCCGGTAGATCCCACGACGCTCCTCACCCCGCTGGGCGACTCGACCTATGCGCTTGACTTCAGCGGGCGGCTGAAGGTGGTGTACCGGCGCGAAGCCGAGAGCGACGCCTATCTCGACTGGGCCGGGCTTTGGCACACCCGCGGCGCGCGCTCCGTCCAAACCTCGCACATCGTCCTGAACGAAGACCGCGTGCACGTCGACCGCTTTGGCGACATCGTCGAACCCTACGGCGCCACCGTCTACGGCTATTTTGCCTTCGAGCGCATCGCCGAACTCCTCCCCGTCGAATACCGACCGCCGGGCACCGGCCTGCGGAGCAGAACTTCCGCGGATGCTGCGGTTTCCAATGACCCATGATCAGCACGTCCTGACGGATCCACGCCCCCACCCTCCATGACGACTCTCGTAATTCCCGCCATCGACCTGCGGGGCGGACGCTGTGTTCGCCTGCACCAGGGATCCTACGAACAGGAAACCGTTTACTTCGACGATCCCGTGAAGATGGCCAAGCTGTGGCGGGTGCAAAACGCGCGCACCTTGCACATTGTGGATCTCGACGCGGCGCGCGGCGGATCGGAGGATCGCGCAGACAACCGCGCCGTCATTCGCAAGATGTGCGATGCGCTGGACATTCCGGTGCAGCTTGGCGGCGGCATCCGGTCGCTGGATGATATCGAGGCCGCGCTGGAGATGGGCGTCTACCGCGTCATCATTGGCACGGCCGCCGTTCGAGATCCGGACATGGTGGAAGAGGCCGTAGCACGCTTTGGCTGCCGCCGCATTGTGGTGGGCATCGACGCGCGCGACGGCGAAGCGCGCGTGCAAGGCTGGACGGAAGGATCGGGCGTCGACGCCGTCGATCTGGCCCTCGACATGGAACGCCGCGGGGTACGCCGCATCGTGTACACCGACATCAGCCGCGACGGAACGCTGGAAGGGCCCAATATCGACGCGTACCGCGTCATGGGCAAGCACCTCACCGACATGCGCATCACGGCATCGGGCGGCGTGGGCGCGTACAAAGACCTGCTGGCGATCCAAACGCTTACGCCGTACGGCGTCGATTCGGTCATTACCGGAACGGCCCTGTACGAGAACCGCTTTCCATGCCAGCAATTCTGGAGCTGGAACGACAAAGACGCGGTAGACCTCGATACGTTTTCGACGGCACCGCTGCGCGACGATGCCTTGAAGCCCTGCTGACCCCCGTCTCCCAAGCTTCTCTTTTCATTTTACGCAACTGCCATGTTAGCAAAACGCATCATTCCGTGCCTCGACGTCGACAACGGCCGCGTGGTGAAGGGCATCAACTTTGTCGAGCTGCGTGACGCAGGCGACCCGGTGGAGCAGGCCCGCACGTACGACCACGCGGGCGCCGACGAGTTGGTGTTTTTGGACATCACGGCCACGCACGAGGAGCGCGACATCATGCACGATGTGGTGCGGCGGACGGCCGATCAGGTGTTCATTCCGCTTACGGTGGGCGGCGGGCTACGGACCGTAGACGATATGCGCGCCATGTTGCACGCGGGCGCCGACAAGGTCGCCATCAACTCGGCGGCCGTCCACGACCCTACCCTGATTACCCGCGGCGCGGAGGCCTTTGGCGCACAGTGCATCGTGGTCGCCATTGATGCAAAGCGCGTAAGCGACGACCCGCTGCGGTGGGAAGTGTTCGTCCACGGCGGCCGCAAAGCCACGGGCCGCGATGCTATTGCGTGGGCCAAAGAAGCCGAAACCCGCGGGGCCGGCGAGCTCTTGATCACCTCCATGGATCGTGACGGCACCAAAAGCGGATACGACACCGCGTTGCTTCGGGCCATCACCGAGCGCGTGCGCATTCCGGTCATTGCCTCCGGCGGTGCGGGTTCGCTGCAGCACCTGCAAGAGGGCCTGGAAGACGGCGGAGCCAGCGCCGTGCTTGCCGCCTCCATCTTTCACTTCCAGGAGTTTACCGTTGAGGAGGCCAAGGAGCACCTTCGCGCGGCCGGTGTCGCCGTGCGTCCCGCAACCCCCGAATGGACCGAGACCTTCGCCCAGCATGCCTAATTCCAACGAAACGCCCCGCGCGGCCTACGTGCTGAAAGGCGGTGCGGTCGTCTTTGTGCTCATGGGACTCGTCATCGGCGGTTGGCTGGCGCGGCAAGCGTGGGCCCATCCCGAGATCCAGGCGAGTCAGTTTGGCTACGAGGCCCCGCTGTGGATTCCCGCCCTGGTGTTCGTGGTCGGGGCCACGGGCGCGGGCAGTGCGCTGCTGTGGCATGCCAGCACCCGCGTTGCGAACGGCGAGGACCTCTTTGCGCAGCGCCACCGGCGACGCGCCTCCGATCGGCCGGCCGACGACAAATAACCTGTAGGACCTGTTGTGCTATGGACGATGTAGCCCCCGGCGCTTTGCTCGAACAACTCATAGACGCCCACTGGGCGACGATTGCGCGTCAGGCGTGGAAGCAGTATCAGCGGAAGGGGCGTGGCGCCGTCGTTTTCGATCTGCGAGCAGAGGAGGCGCCGTCTGATGCCGCACAACAGCGCCCGCTGCGCTACCTCACGTTTACCGACGACGACGCAGCGCAGACTGGCGCCTTTCAGCACCTTCATCGCCTCACCACCACGTATACACCGACGGAAGAAGCCGTTGTGGCTGCCGTACTGCCCGACGGCCGCACGGTGTTTGACGTGTATGCGCGCACCCCTCCCCCGTCAAACGCAATCGAGTAGCGCCCCGTGGTGCTCGTTAAGCAGGCGGCTCAACAAAGCGGGCGCCGGCCGGTGCCTCTAGCTTCGAGGGATCAAACGGCCGTCGAAACGAGATGCTGTCGGCCCAGGCTTCGTTCTTAGGTGCGCCACGCGCACCGTTCTGAAAAGTATACCCGCGAAAATGCGTGGGCACCGTCAGGCCGTCGACCGTGATGTAGTCCTCGTAGTAGAACAGCGTTTGTGGAAGATCCCCGGGCTGCGCGCCGCGACCATAACTCACCGTATAGCGGATTGCGTCCACACGCCTCGTCTCGGGATGCACGTACAGCGTGTAAGTGTCGCCGGGCGAATCCCCCACGCCTGGCGTAAAGCCGACCTTCACCATGTCGTACGGAACTCCATCAAGTGTATCATCCGGCAACCGCGTGTACGTCAGCCCCGGATCGGCCAGTACAAAGGGAATCTGCTCAAAATAAAAGCCGGTAAGGGCCCAAAAGTGCGGATTAGGCTGCTGAAGCGTGTCGGCATATATCCATGCGCGTGTACCATTCCAGGCAAAACGCGCATCAATAGGCTGTGGATTGCCATAGGGTCCGAGCGCGGTGAGCTCGTGGTATGCGGTGCGCGTTTGGTTATTCACCATCATGAACGATGTGAACTGCAGGTTGGCACCCTTATTCGCATACGTCCAGCGGTAGGAGCTCGTAGGGGCGCGGTACCAAGCCGCCAATCCACCGTGCGCTTCTATGGCATCCAACACCAATCGCCCGCCGGATGATTGCTCAAGACGCTGGGTGGTGCGTTCCACGCGCTGTTGCTCGCCTGAATGCGCTTTTTCTGGGTCGGTGTCGGGCGATGAGCAGCCCGCTCCTACTATGAGCAACGCGCAGGAGAAGGCGTGGAATGTTCGCATAGGTTGTAAGACAAAGGTAAATAAGGCGCTGTACAAGCAGGACGCTTGGTGGACTGCAAGCTGCAAACGTTACAAAAGAAATAACAATAACAGTAATAAAGCACGTAGAAAATTGCGTGTGCCGCGCCGCCGCCCATTGCACCCGACGGCTCGCTGTTGTTAGTTGGGAAACGCATTATGGGTCTCTTTCTCTTCGCGCGCACCGGTCCCTATGGGCGACTTCTGTCATCTGCACTGCCACACGCAATATTCCCTCCTCGACGGCGCGGCCAGCATCGACGCGTTGGTGAAGCAAGCCAAACGGGAAGACATCCCCGCGGTGGCCATCACCGATCACGGCAATCTGTACGGGGTGCCCGAGTTCTACACGACCGCCCGCAAGCACGACGTGCAGCCCATCATCGGGTGCGAGTTCTACGTGACGCCCAGCGGCATCGACGACACCACCGACCGCACGCGCTACCACCAGGTGCTCTTGGCCAAGAACGAAACGGGCTACAAGAACCTGATGAAGCTCTCCTCGAAGTCCTTTACCGAGGGTTTTTACTACAAGCCGCGCCTCGACCACGACCTCATTGCTGCACACAGCGAAGGCTTGGTGGCCACCACCTGCTGCCTCCAGGGCGAGGTTTTGCAAACCATTTTGCACAAGGGCGAAGCCGCAGCCCGCGAGATTTTTGAGTGGTACCTCGACGTCTTCGGCGACGATTACTACATCGAGTTTCAGGATCACGGCATCGACGAGCAGCACACCTGCAACGAGGTTCTGAGCCGCTGGGCCAAGGAATACGACGTGCCGGCCATTGCCACCAACGACGTCCACTACGTTGAGCAGGACGACGCCGACGCGCAAGATATTCTGCTGTGCCTGCAAACCGGCAAGGATTACAACGATCCGAACCGGATGCGCTTCGAGAACGACAAGTTCTACCTGAAGAACGCCGAGGAGATGACTACGGCGCTCACCGGTCTCCCGGCGCGCTTTCAGCAGGAGGCGCTCGTTAACACCCGGCGCGTGGCCGATACGTGCGACTTCGAGTTGCCGATGGGCGACCTGCTCATGCCGCACTACCCCATCCCCGAGGGCTTTTCGGGCATGGACGATTACCTGCGCCACCTCACCTTCGAGCGGGCGAAGGAGCGCTACGGCGAAGACCTGTCGCAGCGCGTGGTCGACCGCCTGAACCACGAGCTGGGCATCATTCAGGAGATGGGCTACTCGGGCTATTTCCTGATTGTGCAGGACTTTACGGAAGCGGCGCGCACGCTTGACGTACGCGTGGGCCCCGGCCGCGGATCGGCAGCCGGCAGCTGCGTGAGCTATTGCCTGGGCATCACAAACGTGGACCCGCTGGAATACGACTTGCTCTTTGAGCGCTTCCTCAACCCGGAGCGCGTCTCGATGCCCGACATCGACATTGACTTCGACGACCGCGGGCGGAGCAAGGTCATTGACTACGTGGTCGACAAGTACGGGCGCGAGAACGTCTGCCAGATCATCACCTTTGGCACGATGGGCGCCAAAACCGCGCTGCGCGACGTGGCCCGCGTGCTCGACGTACCGCTCGATGAGGCCGACCGGATTGCCAAGATGGTGCCAGACGGCGTGGGCGTCGATTTGGAGCAGGCGTTCAACGAAAACCCGGAGTTCCGCGCGCTCAAGGAAGCCAACGACCCGCAGGTGCGCAAGACCATGCGCTACGCCGAGGTGCTCGAAGGCTCGGTGCGCCACACGGGGGTGCATGCCGCCGGCGTCATCATTGCGCCCGGCGACGTAAGCGAATACGTGCCCGTGTCGGTCTCCAAATCCAAGGGCGAAAAGGTCATCACCACGCAGTACGACGGCGACTGGGTGGAAGAATTTGGCCTGCTGAAGATGGACTTCCTGGGCCTCAAGACGCTCACCGTCATCAACGACGCGCTGCGGCTCATCGAAGAAAACCACGGCGTCTCCATCGATCTGGAAGACATTCCGCTGGATGATGAAGCAACCTACGAGCTGTTTCAGCGGGGCGAGACGGTTTCCATCTTTCAGTTCGAGTCCACGGGCATGCGCGAGTGGCTGCGCAAGCTGAAGCCGACGGAGATCAACGACCTGATCGCCATGAACTCGCTCTATCGGCCCGGCCCGATGGAGAACATCCCCGACTACATCGACCGAAAGCACGGGCGCGCGCCGGTGAAGTATCCGCACCCCATGCTGGAAGAAATCCTAAAGCCGACGTACGGCATCCCCGTCTATCAGGAGCAGGTGATGCAGATGGCCCAGGTGATGGGCGGCTTCTCTCTTGGCAAAGCCGATATTCTGCGGCGTGGAATGGGCAAGAAGAAGCAGAAAGTTGTCAACAGAATGAAGGGCGAGTTTGTCGAGGGCGCCCGCGCGCAAGGGGTCGACGACGACACCATCGAGGAGGTATGGGAGCTGATGGCGAAGTTTGCCGGGTATGGCTTCAACAAGTGTGTGACCGGAGACACTACCGTGGTTGATACGAGCACCGGGCGGCGCATTCCGGTAATCGACATTGTGGAGGGCCGCGAGACCGACGTAACTGTTGCCTCTTTGGATGAGTCCACACAGCAACTGGTCGAGCGACGCGTGGTGGATGCCTTCTCCAGTGGAACGGCGCAAACATACACCTTAAAAACGCGCACCGGGCGCCGCATCCGTGCGACGGCGAACCATCCGGTATACACGCCCGAAGGTTGGGTGCACCTTGGAGACCTGGAGGTTGGAGAGCGTGTGGCAATCCCCCGAGGAGTGCCTTATAGCTCCTCGAACGCCATGAACGCGCACGAAATTGTTGTCTTGGCGTACGCTATTAGCGAGGGTAACCTCTGCCATCCAAGTAGTTTCTACGTTTACACTAAGTCAGAGGAAGAGCTCGAAGACTATTGTACGCACCTTTGCCGTTTTCCCAATAGCACGGCAACCATTGACCGATCAAAGTCGGCGATGTCCATTTATGCAAGGCGAAAAGACTTATCTAAGCCGAATGGAGCCGTTGCGTTCATCGACACGCTGGGGCTGCGGAATGAGCGTGCGACGACAAAGTTTGTACCGGAAGCAATCTTTCAGCTTCCTACGAGCCAAATCGAGCTTTTTCTTGGGCGCCTCTGGACGGGCGACGGAGGGATTGACGCGAAAGGAGGGCAGATTTTTTACGCCACTTCTTCAGAGCAGCTAGCGCATGATGTTCATCACCTTCTGCTTCGGTTGTCCCTACCGAGTACAATATACGAGAAACGTTTTAAATACAGAGGGGGAGAGAAGCCTGGATATGTAGTGCGGGTGTCTAGCACAGCCATAGCGTCATTTGCAAAAAAAATTGGGCCCCATCTCGTTGGGAAGCGTAAGCGCGATCTCACAGAAATGCAGTCCACATGCATTGGCAGTGGGCGCATGACGCAAGATGTTATTCCAACAAGCGTGCTTCCGATCGTCCGAAAAGCAGTCCGAAGTGCATCGGCAGAACAGGGGCTGTCGATGAAAGGCTTCATGCGTGATCACGGGATGTCTCCTCGTCTCTTGAATCGAGATAGCCGGAAAAAGGGGTACGCGCGGTCCACAATCTCGGCGCTTGCTGCGGCAACGCAGGATGACACCCTCGACCAATGGGCAGCTTCGGACATCTATTGGGACGAAGTTGCTTCAATTGAAGAAGGGCCGGTGGAAGAAGTATATGACTTGACAGTCGAGGACACCCATAACTTCGTGGCCAATGACATCATTGTCCACAACAGTCATGCAGCGGCGTACTCTATCGTTGCTTATCAAACAGCATACCTTAAGGCGCACTATCCGCCGGAGTTCATGGCTGCGGCCATGACGAACGACATGGATAACAACGACAAGCTGAGCGTGGTGCTGGAGGAAGCCCGCACCATGGGCCTCGACGTGCTCCCGCCGTCGGTGAACCGGAGCAATGTCGACTTTACGGTAGACGAAGGCAACATCCGCTTTGGCCTCGCCGCCGTGAAGGGCGCTGGCGAGGGCGCCATTGAGGCGTTGGTGGACACCCGCCGCGAGCACGGCCCCTTCGAAACACTTTGGGACGTCACCCGGGAGCTGGACCTGCGCACGGTCAACAAGCGCACGCTGGAAGCCCTTGGCCTCGCCGGTGCCCTCGACGACCTGGAGGGGCACCGCGCACAGCTCACCGACGCCGTGGACGCCGCCGTGCGCTACGGGCAAAAGGTGCAGGCCGACCGCGCCGCGGGCCAGAATTCGCTATTTGGCGACGGCACCATCGGCTCGGGGGCCATGGAGCCCAGCCTGCCCCGCACCGAGCCCTGGCCCAAGAGCGAAAAGCTCAAAAAGGAGCACGACGTGCTTGGATTTTACGTGTCGGGGCACCCGCTTGATGAGTACAAGGCCGAGGCCGAGGCGTTTGCCAATGCCCAGTTGGGCGATACCGAGTCGCTTGAGCGCCTGATGGAAGCGATGGGCGGCGACAGCCGCGGCCGCGGACGGGGCGGGCCTGTGCGTACGTTTTGCGGCATCCTTACGGAAGTGAAGCGGGCCACGACGAAGAAGGGCAAACCCATTGCCTTTGCCACGCTTGAGGACTTTACCGGGCAGGGCGAGCTGGTGTGTTTCGCCTCGGTGCTCGACAAGATCCAGGCGTACCTGGAGGTCGACAAGGTGGTGCTTGTAAAGGGCAAAGTCGAGCTGCGCGGCGGGGCCGTGTCGGTCATTGTGCGCGACGTGACGCCCATGTGGAAGGTGCGCGAGGAGCGCGTGCGCGCCATCGAAATTGACCTCGACCTCAACACGCTCACGCGGCCCGACGTAGAGGCGTTTCGTACCCTCTGCGCCGACCACGACGACGGCCACTGCGCGCTCTACTTCAACATTACAAGCAACGAGCTCGACACCCCCGAGCGGCTACGCAGCCACGCGTTTATGATTGACCCGAATGCCACCTTCATGCGCGAGGCACAGCGGCTTTTTGGCACCGAGGGCATCCGCCTGCGCGATGAAACGTAGCCCTGACAGCAGCGCAGCGCCTCAAAAAACAACCGGGCATGCCCGTAAGGACATGCCCGGCGCTGTTTGCAGATGCAAGGATGTAGCCGCTTGCTCCTTAGCCGCGTTCGGCCGCCGACACGTCGGCCGGAAAGCGGAACGTGGCCGCAATACTGCGCCCGCCCGGCATGTTCTCCGGCCGCAGCGCGTGCACCGTCGCACCGTTTAGATAGGCCTGTACCGCCGCGTAGTTCAGCAGGTCCTCGTTGTCGCCCGTGCGCTCGTCGTGAAGGGTCACAACGTTGTCGGTCGCATCGAAGCGGCCCCAGCGATGCTGTCCGATGGGCACAAACAGCGTGTCAACGCGGCTGTACACGCACGCCGGCACAATCTCATGGAAGTCCTCGGAGGCCAAGGCACCGCCGTCCTGGTGGAAATACTGATCGAATGCATCGAGCGCCTCCTTCTGCGTCTCCAGAAAGATCGGCTCAACCATCGCCCATGCCTGCTCATGAAGCTGGTCCTCGCGCATGTCTTCGGGATTCCCAGCAATGATGTCGTCTGCGACAAGGCCGCTGTACGAATTGACCTCGCGGTACACCGGCAGATACTCCGCAACCCCCGCCAGGACCATCGGCACCGAGTCGTCATTGATCTGCTCCTGGATGCCGTCATCGATCTGTTGGAAGAAGCGCCGCAGCTCCTCGTGGGCACGGGCGCTGTCATCCTCGGAGGCCGTGTGCCCATGAAAGGCCGCGTCTTGTCGACCGCGGCTCGTCCGGTTTGCCGTGTGCTGCTGTAGCTCGCGCTCGGCATCCTCGTACTGGCGCACCGCCTCCACGATGTCATCGGGAATTGCATCGCTGTCAATGAGCCCAATGGCCTGATGCGTGCCCTGGTACAAGCGCACATTGCTCTTGTGCAGCGCCAGGATGTAAAAGCGGTTGTTGGTCGCCAGGATGGGAAAGAGCGGCTTCAGATGGAAGCGCGATCCCACAACCGCCACCTCGTCAAAGGAGAGCGGAAGGCGGAAGAAGCGCGTGCCGGACGCGTCAATGAACACCGCCAGCCCTTCGGCCATGTGGCGCCAGAACGCCGTATCGTCAATCTTGCGGCGCGCTTCGTCCAACAGGTCGTCGATAGCCGGCTCGCGATAGTCCTGCGCGCGGAGTTGGTCGCGCACGTCGCGCAGCAGATTCTTGTACCGGATGACATTCTGCGCCGCATCCGATTCGTGCCGAACGCTGGGAAGATAGATGGAGGCACAGGGCGCGCCCTGATGTTCGGCCAACTGACGAAGGTGATCTCTGCTGAAACGATCCATAAGCAATTGCGCTTGGGTGATAGGGGATGCGTGGTGAATGAGGCGCGAAGCCTCGTGCAACAGCCGTACGTCCGTTTTCAACAGGCGTTGGGGCCGTTGCAATATCGTTTGGATCGGCGCGCGGTGCTTACTCGCGTGGCGCAAGGACCGCCCGCACCGGAGCCGCGTCGGCCCCCGGCATGTAAAGCGGCATTGCCAGTAGCCGATAGCGGCCCGGAGCAACGCCGCTTAGATCCAGGTTTTCAAGGTTGGGAATGCGGTGCGTGCCCAAGGCCTGATGCGCGGGCAACGTTTTGCTATCGACAGGATCTACGGATGGCGCATCGGTGCCAATGAGCACGGTTCCCCGCGCCGCAAGGGCCTCAATGGTTGCCGGCGCAATGGCCGGAAAGTCGTCGTGCCATACATCTGACGGCTGATTGCTGTGGGACGTTTGAAACAGCACGCGTGGGGCGCGCACCTCCGCCACGGCCGACGGCTCAATACGATCGTCCGTCACCTTCACCACCTCGGCCGGCCCCACAAAGGCCGCAAGGGGCCACGTTGTCACATCAGCCCCGCCGTCCGTGTAGTGCAGCGGCGCATCCACGTGGGTGGCATGATGCGTGCTTGCGGTGTACGCGCCCACGTTCACCGCGGCGCCCGCCCCCATACGAGCCGTCCACGACCAGTTGAAGGGTTGGTCGCCCGGCCATGCCGCTGTCGACGGATGCGCGGGCCGCGAGATATCGATGAGGTCCATAGGCAGAAGCTACGAGCGCTTGGGAACAGGCCATTGCGGCGAAGGCACCGGCGGACCGTGCCGCGGCGACCGGTCGCCCGACCAGCGAGGCGGCTCGGGCTCCGGCGACCAGTTGGTGCCCCCCGGCGGGTCATCGTCCGATCCCGAATCGCCATTCCACAGCACATGCCATAACAGCACCCCAAGAACGACAGGGCCAAAGGCAGCGAAGAAGCTGAAGAGTTGGTAGATCCAGTTCATAGGCACGGGGGCTTATCACAAGCGCAACAGGCTCATGACGTACGTTAGCGTCTGGGCGCTGTTTTAGAGGTATCTAGCGGGCCGCGTGTTGGCGTCTCACAAAGGACGCAGGCGAACAACCACATGCTTCACGGTTCCTTAATGCAGACGCGTAACCGTTCGTGGGGTTTCACGAAAGCCCCACATCTGTTCATTCGATGTACGTGCTGTGTGTTGTATGTTTCGTTATCGCAACTCTGCAAAATTAACGCCCGTACATGCCGTGACGTACGATGTCATCACGATCGGAGCGGGGCATAACGGCCTCATCACGAGTGCCTATCTGGCGCAGGCCGGGTATCGGGTGGCGGTTTTTGAGCGCCGCGACGTGGTTGGGGGCGCGGTATCTACCAAAGAGATCGTGCCCGGCTACCGGTTTGACCTGGGCGGAAGCGCCCACATCTTGATCCGCCTCACGCCTATTGTCGAGGAGCTGGGGCTGTCGCACTACGGGTTGGAGTACATCGACCTCGACCCGATGTTTTTCGCGCCGTTTCCCGACGACGATGCGTTGTTTATCTACCGGGATTTGGAGCGGACGGTCGACCATCTCAATGAACGCTTTCCCGGACAGGGCGACGCCTACCGCCGCTTTGTAGACGACTGGCGGGACTTCTCGCTCTCGATGCGCGACATGTTTCTGTCGGCGCCCAACCCGCTGAACCTGGGCAAAAACCTGGGCGGGGCCCGCACGCCGATGGCCTGGGACGCGTCGCTGCGCCGCATCTTGCGGCCCTACGGCACGGTGGTGCAGGACTACTTTAGCGAGCCGAAGGTGCAAGCGCCCCTCGCGTGGATGGCCGCACAGTCGGGGCCGCCCCCCACCGAACCGCTCACCGGTCCGTTTGCGCTCTGGCATCCGCTGTATCATGAAGGCGGCGTAGCGCGCCCACGGGGCGGTTCGGGGATGCTCACGCAGGCGCTGCGGCAACATATTGAGGCGCACGGCGGTGCAGTATTTACGAATACGCCCATCGACGAAATTCTTGTCGAGCGTGGGCGGGCGACCGGCGTGCGATGGGGCGATGAGACCGCCACAGCCCGTGCGGTGGTCGCCGCCACCCACGCGAAGGAGACCTTCGATTATTTGCTGCCCCGGGCGTATCGCCCTGAGGCGGCCGATGGGTTGCGCATCGGCAACGGCTTTGGCGCGATGCTTCGGCTTGCGCTCGATACGCCGGTGGAATACCGCGCGGCCCCCGGGCGTGAAGCGCGCGTCGGGTTGCAGCTCTTATGCCGCGACCTGCAGCAGATCAACGCCGCATATGGCGAATACCTGGGCGGGCGCCCCTCCTCCGACCCGCCGATCGTGGCCATGACGTTCAGCGCGGCCGACGACACGCTCGCGCCGCCCGGTGGCGAGGTCTTGTGGCTGTGGGGGCAATATTTTCCGTACGAGCTGGCCAACGGGGACACCTGGGAGGAGATTGCGCCCCGCGTTGCCAACACCCTAATCGACACGTTTGAGCAGTACGCGCCGGGCACCCGAGCATCCATCGTGGGGCAGCTCTTTCAACACCCCGAGTGGCTGGAAAAGCACCTGGGGCTGTTTCGAGGCAATGTGATGCACCTGGAGATGAGCATCGACCAGATGTTTGCCGCGCGGCCCGCGCTGGGTCTGGCCAATTACAAGGGCCCCGTGCCCGGTCTCTTTCTAACGGGGGCCAGCACGCACCCAGGCGGTGGCATTATGGGTGCCTCGGGCCGCAACGCCGCCCGCGTTGTACTGAAGGCGCTCAGCTAGGCCACATCGACGGCCTCAATCGTAAAGGGATCGCAACACACCCCCTCGGCAGTCGGCAATCGGTACTTGTGGCGTGTAAGTTAGTTGTCCGTGATTCCTCCGTTTCTGATGGGCCGGCTCGCCATGACCTACTGGCAGTTTCATGTTGTTTTTCTTCTACCACCGATCGCGCTCCTGGCGCTCACCCTACCGGCGTCATTAAACGGCGTGAGTGCCCGCCGCCGACGCTGGGCCCTGCCCACCATTTGCCTCATCGCTTTCTGTTACACCACGCCGTGGGACAACTACCTGGTGTACCGCAATGTGTGGGGCTACGGCCCCGAGCGTGTGCTGGCGACCATCGGCTACGTCCCGGTTGAAGAGTATGCCTTCTTCATTCTCCAACCCATCCTCACCGGGCTTTTTCTGTACCACTGGCTGGCGCGATGGACCACCGACTGGCAGCCACAGCGTCCTATCGACCACCACCCGGGGCCGCGCTGGGTGGGAGCCGCCGTGTGGGGTCTTCTCTCCATAGCAGGCTGGGCCCTCATCGCGTGGTCTGACCCAAGCGGCCTGTACATGGGGCTCATTCTAGGATGGGCCTGCCCCGTCATTGCCGGTATGTGGCTGTACGGCGGATCGGTGCTGTGGGCGCACCGGCGGATTATTGCCTACACCGTAGGGCTGCCCACCCTGTACCTGTGGATTGCCGATACCACCGCCATCGGCCTCAATATCTGGTACATCAACGATCAGTATACGCTCGGCGTCGATCTGCTGGGCGTCTTACCCATTGAAGAAGCCACATTCTTTTTAATGACAAATATACTCGTCGTACAAGGAACGCTTCTCTTCTTGATCGACCTGCCCGAGGCACTCACCAAACGCCACCGGGTCCTGTCCTCTAACGCATAGTCCATGCAAACACAGGGCGAATTATCGCCGCTACACCCCGCTACATTTCAACATTACACCATCGTTAATACCATGTATCTTTATCGTTGCGTTCTGTGTTGGCATCCGAGTGCGTTCAGTCTATATTGAAAACTGCGTATTGAAACGGGCCCCTGCGCAAGCGTATGTGCTGCGCACTGTCTAGCGACTACGCGGCCCTCGTGCTGCATGGACCGGTCCCGCAAGGCAGTAGGCCCGTGCTCTATCGCTCCTTTCACGTTGAACGTTCAATCTTTCAAGGAGGCATCAACCTATGGTCGAAGGACTTCCAGACTTAACACCAGGCCAGTTTTCGCTGGTGTACAATATGTTCTCGTTCACCGTTGCGACGATGTTCGCAGCGTTTGTGTACTTTGTGCAGGCCCAGAAGAATCTGGCGCCGAAGTACCGCGTCTCGATGATGGTATCGTCGCTCGTGGTCTTTATTGCCGGGTACCACTACTTCCGTATCTTCAACAGCTGGGACGCGGCCTACGTGCTGAACGACGCAGCTACGATGTACGAGTATAGCGGCAAGCCTTTCAACGACGCATATCGCTACGTTGACTGGCTCCTCACCGTGCCGCTTCTCGTCATTGAGCTCGTGATGGTCTCCGGTTTGCCGAAAGGCAAAAGCGGTTCCATGATGGCACGCTTGGGCATTGCTGCTGCTGCGATGATCGCGCTGGGCTATCCGGGCGAAATTGCCACGGACACCGCAACGCGTGTCATCTGGGGCATCGCGAGCACCGTGCCGTTCATCTACATCCTGTACGTCCTCTTTACCGAACTGGGATCAACGATTAATGAGCAAACTGGCGAGGTGAAGGTGCTACTGAAGAACGCACGCCTGCTCATGCTCTTTACCTGGGGCTTTTATCCCATTGTGTACATGGCTCCCTTTGCCGGTTTTGAAGGCGCTAGCTCGCTAGTTACCATCCAAGTGGGGTACACCATCGCGGATGTTGCCGCGAAGGCCGGCTTTGGCGTGCTGATTTACGCCATTGCGAAGGGCAAGTCGGAGCAAGAAGGTTTTGTGGTCGACGAGATGGCCCAGCCTGTGGCTGCGCAGTAGGTACACGCCGTACATACGGTCTTGTACGATGCGGCAGCTCTCCCTGGGAGGGCTGCCGTTTTTTGTTGTCCTCGGTGGACCGCCACGTGCCATTTGAGTGCTCATCGCGTGAACAGATGTGCATGGGAATCCTGCACCGAAGAAACCCCGCAGTACCTTTTCGCTACAAGCGCCTACCCGGCCCACAAATAAGCTGCAACCTCTTGTTATGGATACGTTGCTGTCGTTCCTGGACTACATCGTTTTGGGGATCATGAGTCTGGCCATGTTCATCTACGCCTACAAAAACCGCCCGGTAGGAGACGACGAAGGCGACGATTCGTCTGACGATGGAGGCGGCGGGCCGTCGGTGTCGGGCGATGCTGCGCCCTTGGATCGACCGCCGGGGCTGTCCGTTCGTCCGTCGTCCATGCCCGATCAGTCGCCACAACCTACTGCTTCTGGATGAGCAATGCCCCGGCACGCCCTGGCCCGTTCCTGACCATCACCGGCCCTACGGCGGTCGGCAAAACGGCCCTGAGCCTGTCGGTGGCCGAGGCCATCGATGCGGAAATCATCTCGGTGGACAGCCGGCAGGTGTACCAGGAACTGAACATTGGCACGGCTACGCCCAGCGACGACGTTCTCGCTCGGGTGCCGCATCACTTCATCAACGAGCTGTCAATCACCGCGGACGCCGACTTCTCGGCTGGTGCCTTTGCGACGGCCGCGAATAAACGCATCCGGGAGATTTTGTCGCGCGGCCGGGAGCCGCTGCTGGTTGGCGGATCGACGCTGTACCTGCACGCCCTTCAGTACGGATTGGCCGATATCCCGTCCGTCGACGATGCCGTGCGGGCGCGCCTGGAGGAGCGCCTGGCCGACGAGGGCGCCGAAGCGCTCTACGCAGAGCTGCAAGCCGTAGACCCCGAACAAGCGGCCTCGGCCGATCCCACAAAAACGCATCGGGTCATCCGCGCGCTGGAGGTGTACCACGGCACGGGCAAGCCGCTGTCGTACTACTACGCCAATCAGCCGGAGCCGCCGTTCCGGTACGTCACGGCGGTGCTCCATCGCCCGCGGCCTGCGCT
Source organism: Salisaeta longa DSM 21114 (assembly GCF_000419585.1). NCBI lineage: Bacteria > Pseudomonadati > Rhodothermota > Rhodothermia > Rhodothermales > Salisaetaceae > Salisaeta > Salisaeta longa. The sequence continues at coordinate 829,894 of NZ_ATTH01000001.1, read as the reverse complement.
GTACGACCGCATCAATGCCCGCGTGGACGCTATGCTCGACGCAGGGCTTTTGGACGAGGTGCAAGCGGTGATGGACCGCGGCGCGCGCCTCGACGAACCGCCGCTGAGCACCATCGGCTACCGCGAGCCCATCCAGCACCTGCGTGGCGAGATGTCGCGCGAGGAGATGATACGCCGCGTGAAGCGCAACACGCGGCGCTACGCCAAGCGGCAGCTCACGTGGTTTCGGCGCTATGACGACTATCACACCCTAGACGCCGAAGAGGCAACGCCCGCAGCAGTGCTTGCCCTCCGCGAAGAGGACGCGGCCTCCACCACGAATCCCACCTGATGGTGCCACCACGGGCCCCAGGAGACGCGCGTTGTCACGCGGCCGCCGCACCGGCGAATCGCTGACGCCCAGCCCTCGGGCGATCGAAACGCCAGATGCAGCTCCTGCGCCTGCATCACAGCGCCGCCGCGCAGCCGGTTGGCCCATACGTCGAGCACACGCAACAAGCGCCGCTGCCACGCGGTGGTGTACGTTGACTCCACAATTACGACCGGCCCGCGGCTCACGCGCAGCGCTTCGGTCAGCACCCGCTCGGGGGCCGCGCAGTGATGCAGCACAAAGTAGAGCACCGTCACGTCAAACGCATCATCGGCATACGGCAGCGTGTGCCCATCGTACACGGTGTGCGGCAGGGCCGTCTGGTTCATATCCGCGACATCCACGAGCTGCACCGCAGTGGGGCCGTACGGCAGCAGGGCTTGCCCGACGTAGCCCTCGGCCGCCCCACAATCCAGGACGCGCGCGTCGCGCAGGGTCTCATCATCCGTAAGGGCTGCGACACGTGCGGCTTTGCGGGCCGCCCGCCGCCGCTGGAGGGCCTGCAGGGCATCGCCACCGTGGGCACGCACCAACAGAACGACCCAGCCGCCCCAGCCGGCCACCACCCACGGCACGTACCAGCCGGTGGTGTAGAACAGGTACGTGCCCAGGCTGCACAGGCCCAGCCACGTCCACGCCCAGGGCGCGCGCCCCACGACAACCGCTAGCGGCAGGACGAACAGCAGATACCACGGATGCACGGTGGTGCTCAGCGCCAAAAACGTTCCCAGGATGCCGTAGAGGGTCCACCCAAGCGCGGGCCGGCGGTGATAATCCCATACGTACCAGCCGATGAGCGCTACGCCAAACGTCCCGCCCATGAGCGGCCCCAGGACCTTGCTCCAATCCGTGCCGGTAAGCATCCAGAGGCCCTGCTTGAGGCCGCTGTAGAGGCCGCCGTTGAACTCGAACAGCTGCACGTACAGCCGCAGCGACTCCAGGACGTGCGGGGCGGCATACGGCGCCCAAAACGGCACGAGGGCCGCCCCCGCGAGCCCGAGCCCCGGCCACACGCCCTTCCACCCAAACCGCCAGGCCAACAGCGGCGCCCCCAGCACCGGCGTGAGCTTGACAAGCGCCGCGGCTGCAAGCGCTACGGAGGCGAGGCGGGGGCGACGGGCGCGCGCGTACCACACGGTGAGCACCAGCGCCGCAACGGCCAGTCCCTCGGTGTGGCCCTGCCCCGCAATTTCCAAAACGGCCAGCGGATGCCAGGCATAGAGCATGAACGCACGGGCAGTAACCATGCGGCGAAGGACCAAGAGGCCGCCCATCTCGGCACCGGCAACGAGGGCCTTGATGGCGTAGTAGCCCGCGAGGGGATGGAGGTCGTACCATACGCCGCCCACGGCAAACACGAGTTGCGAGAGGGGCGGATAGACGCTGAAGTAGGAGGCGGAGTTGAGGCGTTCGTAGAGGAAGCCGTCCCGAAAAGCCGCGAGCGCCGGGTCGGAGGGACGGAAGCGGTACGGGTTGATGCCTTCCCACAGCAACCGGCCGTCCCACAGGTAGCGATACATATCGTCGGACAGCACCGGCGGGAGCGTAAACGCGGCCAGCCGTGCGGCGATGGCCAGGACGAGCACCGCGCGGCCGTCTACGAGATCGCGGTGCCACGCGTAAGCCATGAGGCCGCCGAGGGCAAGTCCGCTGCCTACCATGACGGGCCACGCCGCGGGGGCGTGCGCACCCGCCACGAGTCCGCCAAACGCCGCAGCAACGAGCGCGTACAAACGATGCGAATATGGAAATGCCATCGGAGAGAGAAAGTAAGCCTGCGGGACACCGCCGCAACCTTCGTGTGGCACCAGAGGTTCGCGTTACGTCGTTCCTGTTGTTGGTTCTTGGCTTCTGCGTTTGCATGATTACAATCGACCGCTCGGCGCCCACCTCGGTACACGACCAGCTCGTCGACCACGTGCGGTACCGCATTGCAAGCGGCCAGTACTCCATTGCCGATACGCTCCCCTCAACGCGTGCGCTTGCCCAGGACGTCGGCGTATCGTTTCATACCGTGCGCAAGGCGTACCAGACGCTTGAGGCAGAGGGCCTGGTGGAGGCGCAGCAGGGGCGCGGCTATGTGGTGAAAGAGCGCACCCCGCTCTCGAAAGGCGAGCGTATGGAGCGTGGGGCCGCCCTGATGCAGGAGACCATCCGGCAGCTGATGGGCCTCGGGTTGGCGCCCGAGGAGATCGACTACCTGGTGCAAGAACAGTCGCAACTGCTGGGCGATGCGCAGCTCGAACATCAGCTGTACTGCACGGGCCCCCACGACGAACTCAACCGGCGCTGGGCGGATCAGCTGCGGAGCGCGTTGCAGCGTACGGTGCGGCCCGTTCCGCTGTCGCACATCGAGGAGCAGGTGACCGCCGACTTCGTGTTCACGCCGTTTGCCCACTTGCAAGATGTAATGCAGCGCGTGCCGCGGGCCGACGTGTTGGGGTTTAGCGCCCATCTACCGGCCGACCTTTTGGAACGCGTGGCCCGCTTGCGCTCCACGGATACGCTGGGCCTCGTCACCGCAACCCGCGACAGCGTACGGCCCCTGTCGCAACACATCCGTCAGTCGTCGGCGTTCAAGGGCCAGCTCATTGCCGCTTCCATCGAAGACGGCAGCGAACACCTCGCGAGCTTCATCGATCAGACCGATCTGCTCTTGCATACGTCCGAGAGCCACCGGCGCATCGCGTCCATGCTCTCGGAACGGGCCCACGCGCGGCTTACGCTACGCATCGCGCAGGACGCCATCGATGCCATCCGGGCCGCTGTGCCGGTGTAACGCACCGTTCAGCGCCCAGCGCAAAAGAGGCGCTCACTCTTCTGCTTTGTCATCGGACGCCGGCGATGCTTTCGTATCATCGCGGGCCGCCGGCGTGCCTTCGTGTTCTGATGGGGCCGGCCCGTTGCGCGCGGCCACCGAATCGGCCCCGGCGGGTTTGTTGGCCACGTGCGGACGAATGCCCGGCATGTTGCGCAGGTTGTCAATGCTGATGCTCTGCTCCGGCGTCCCCCACACGTCGCGCTCCATGAGAACGGACACCGCGTTGTTGAAGGCTTCCGGCCCGCCCGGCGCTACCGACACGATTGGCTGCTGCTCGGTGGGCGCGTCCGGTGCATCGGCGGTCCCTTCCGGCGCCTCCTCGTCATCCTGATCGGGGTACTTCACCCGCACGTGATGGATGCCCGTGAGCATCTTGAGGAACGTCTCCTTGATGGCCTGCAGGTCCCGAAAGGTGAGATCGGTATCGTCAAGCTGACCGTCTTCGATGCGATCCTTGAAGATGAGGTCGATGAGTGATTGCAGGCGTTTGCGCGACGGATCATCGAGGCTTCGGCTGGCGGCTTCCACACCGTCCGCAAGCATCAGGATGCCGGTCTCTTTCGAATGTGGGCGCGGGCCGGGGTACCGGAACTCTGATTCGAGCACATCGGGGGCGTCTTCGGCCCGGTCTTCCTGGGCTTTCCGGTAGAAGTACTCGATGCGCGACGTGCCGTGGTGCGTTGGGATAAACTGCAGCACCCGCTGCGGGAGGTTGTGCTCCTTTGCCATCTTGACGCCCTCCTTCACATGACTCGCAATGATAAGCGCGCTCATCTTGGGCTTGAGCGTATCGTGCGGGTTCGTTCCGCTCTGGTTTTCGACGAAGTACTCCGGCTTCTTCATCTTGCCGATGTCATGATACAACCCGCCCACCCGCACAAGCAGCGCGTTGGCCCCGATGCGGTCGGCGGCCGCCTCAGCGAGGTTGGCCACCTGCATCGAGTGGTTGAACGACCCTGGGGCCTTCAGGCTGAGCTCTTTTAGGAGCGGACGGTTGGTGTCTGATAGCTCCAGGAGCGTCAGGTCGGTCGTGATGTCGAACAGCCGCTCCAGCGTCCATAGCAGCATGGGGCCGGCGATGGTAAACGAGGCGCCAATGCTGGCATAGAGCAAGTTCGTGCCGAGGCGCTCCACGGGCGTTCCCATATACAGCCACCCAGCTACCAGCACGAGCATGTAAGCAAGCAACACGACGAGGGCGCTCCCAAAGAACTGCCCGCGGTTTTTGATGTCGCGCACGCTAAAGACACCAACCGCGCTGGCGATAAACGTGGCGAAGGTGTATTCCAAATCGAGGCCCACAATTTGTCCGCCCATCAAGGCCAGCGTGAGCGCACTAAACAGCCCGAGCCGCGAGTTGAAGATGATGGTGAGCACCGTTACGATGAGCGGAACCGGCACCACGTACAACGACGCCCACGGCAACCGCACCACCCCTGCAAACAGGAGCACGGCAATGAGAAGCGGAATGTTGACAATGAGGAAGGAGCGGTCGTGGCGCCAGATGCTGGGCCGCAGCGCAAACAGGTAGAGGAAGAAAAAGCCAAACGTGAGGACGCCAAAGAGGATCTCGCCCGAGAGGCGCTGCCACAGAATGGTAGGCTCGGTCCGCTCGTTGCGCACCCGCTCAAGGGAGGTCAGCTTTTGTTTGATCGCGGGCGTCACGCGCTCGCCCTTGCTCACCACAATCGACCCGCGCTCTACGCCGCCCTGGATGGGCGACACCGTTTGCGCCCGTTGCTTGCGCTCCTCGGCGGTTTCTTGGGCCAGGTAGTGCAGCGACGGCTGAAAGATGTCGCGAAAAAGCACCATCCCAGCCTCCACCCACTGCGGATGTTGGGGGAAGCGTTTCTTGAGTTGCTGCTCGGCGTACTGGTACGCCTCCTTGAGTCCGTACACCTGGTCGATGGGCACGCGCTGCTGCACGCGCTCTTCCTCGTTACGGATGATCACCGATGCTGCTGCGAGCGTATCGCGGGCGACGTTGAGTACGCCCTGCTGCAGCACGTTCTCGGCAATGGTGTAGGCCGCGTCGAGCAACCGAACGTCAAGGCGCGTCGTAGGGGCCGAGGGGTTGCGGGTAGCCTGCGAGAGGCCCTCCAGGTTGTCGACATAGTACTGCACGAGCATGCGCCACTGCTGCGGGGTTAGCATCACAGGCGTGTTGCGGCGCAGCTCGACGTAGCGCAGCGAGTCGGAGCGGGCTTTAGCGGCGTCGCCCTGCTGGCTGTGGTACTGCGCCGCGGCGTACGCGGACACAACTTCATCGAGCTGTTTGCGGAGCGTGTCGCGCCGCGCTTGCACATTGTTCAGCGCGTTGGGCCGCACGCGGGCGTACGGCGGCGCGGTGGCGCGGGCGCTGTCGCGCTGGGCTTGCACGAGCGCCGGGTCTTTGTACACCGGAAAGTTGAACGGTGCCACCAGCGTCGGCTGTCGCCATACGTCGCCCACCTGCACGGTGTACTCGAACGTGTCGCCCTGCGGAAAGGCCAGCACGGCGGCCGCAAGCAGTGCAACGAAAAGGCCCACACGAAGCAAAAGGGCCCGACGGGTGCCGTCGTCTCCGGGCGCGCGCCCACGTTCGAGGCTCTGTCCGACCGGACGGGCCTTGGGCTTTCGCCAGCCAATCTTTTCCAGAATATCCATAGGGGGCGTTGTGATCAGCGCATACAGCACATCGCTAATGCCCGCCCGGGACGAAGGATCCACCCGAGGCGCGCTCCCCGCCCAAACGGCGGCGCGCCGGGGGCGTGCAGACGCCTCCCTTTCAGACCTACGCTGGACTGTTCTAGGCTGTGTTTAAAACTCAACGTGAGCGCGAGCCCGTGGCTGCACGACGTTCGAAGCAGGGGGAGCGGGCCTACAGCGATGCAGCACAACGTAGCAGCAGCGGCTGTCCAAGCGGGCGCAGCCGCGAGGACAGTCTAATTCAGCAGGTCCAGGAAGTCGTCTTCATCAAGGATCGGCACGTCGTTTTCCTGGGCGTCCGCGAGCTTAGACCCTGCATTTTTACCGGCCACAAGGAAGTCCGTGGCCCCGCTCACGCTGCTGGTCACGCGCCCGCCCACGGTCGTGATGCGATCTTTGGCCTCGCGGCGCGTAAACGCATCGAGGCGGCCGGTGAGCACCACGGTCTTTCCGGCCAGCGGGTGATCAGTCGTCGACGAAGGCGCCTCCTCCGGCAGCCGCTCGGTGTTCACGCCGACGGCCCGCAAAGCCGCGACGAGCGCCTGGTTGTCGTCCACCGCTCCCCAATCCACAATGCTTTCGGCAATGACGGCGCCAACGCCATCCACGGCTTCGAGCTGTTCCGCAGAAGCCGCCAGCAGGGCCGCCATCGAGTCGAAGTGTTGTACCAGCGTACGCGCCACCGTGCGGCCCACATACCGGATGCCCAGCGCGTAGATGAGGCGATGCAGCGGCCGCTCCTTCGATGCCTCGATGGCCGCGACAAGGTTCGATGCGCTCTTCTCCGCAAACCCCTCCAGCGGGATCAGATCAGACACCTCCAGGCGGTAGAGGTCGTCGAGCGACGACACCAGCCCGGCGTCCACCAGTTGATGGGCCACGCGCTCGCCCAGCCCTTCGATGTCCATGGCGTTGCGCTGCACAAAGTGCTCCACCAGCCGCTTAAACTGCGCCGGGCACTCGGTATTCATGCAGTAGACGTCGGCCTCGTCGGGCAGGCGCACGAGCTCGGTGCCGCACACGGGGCAATGCGTGGGGAAGCGCCACGGCGTTTCGTCGCCCGAGCGGGCGTCGGGGACGGGCGCCACCACCTGCGGAATGACGTCGCCGGCGCGCTTAACGACCACCGTGTCGCCCACGCGAATGTCGCGGTCGCGGATGTAGTCCTGGTTGTGTAGGGTGGCCTGCGACACGGTGACGCCGCCAATGTGCACCGGCTTGAGCACCGCCTCGGGCTTAATCGCGCCCGTGCGGCCCACGTTCACCTCAATGGCCTGGAGCGTTGTGGTGGCCTCGCGGGCCGGAAACTTGTACGCCACCGCCCAGCGCGGTGCGTTGGAGATGCTCCCGAGGGCCGCTTGGTAATTGAAGCGATCAATCTTGAGCACCACGCCGTCAATCTCGTAGTCGAGCGTGTCGCGCCGCTCGGCCCATTCGGTACAAAAGTCGATGGCCGCATCGATGGCCGCGAAGCGCGCGACGTGGTCGCTCGTGGGAAGCCCCCAATCCGCCAGATGCTCCATGACCGCGTGCTGCGTGTCGAGCGCCGGTGCATCTTCACTGACCGGCCCCAGACCGTATCCGAAAAAACTCAACGGACGCTCGGCCGTCACCGTGGGGTCCAGCTGACGCAGGCTCCCCGCCGCTGCGTTCCGCGGATTTGCAAACGGCTGCTCATCGGCGGCGGCCAAACGCTCGTTGAGCGCCTCAAACTCGCTTTTGCGCATGAAGACCTCCCCGCGCACCTCCATGCGCTCGGGCACCGCGACGTCTGTGTCCACCGGTACTTTGAGCGGAATGCGGTGCACCGTGCGGATGTTGTGCGTGACGTCTTCGCCCACCGTGCCGTTGCCGCGCGTGGCTGCGGTGGTAAGTTGGCCGTCCCGGTAGGTGAGGGCCACGGCCAACCCATCGATCTTGAGCTCGGCCACTACGGCGGGGGCTACATCGCCGAATGCGTCGCGCAGGCCTCGGCGGCAGCGGTCGTACCAGTTGCGCACGTCGCCGGCGTCGAAGGCGTTGGAGAGCGACAGCAGCGGCTCGGGGTGCGTGTGCTTCTCGAACGCATCAATGGGCGCGCCGCCTACACGCTGCGTCGGCGAATCGGGCGTTTGCAGGGCGGGGTGGGCCTGCTCAATGGCTTGCAGGGCCTGGTAGAGGCGGTCGTATTCGGCATCGCTGATGAGCGGCGCATCCTGCACGTAGTACCGATGGGCGTGCCGGCGCAGCACCGGACGCAGGCGCTCGGCGAGGGCCGCTGCCTCGGAGCGATCGAGCGATGACGGGTCGTCTGGCGCATCCAGGTCCGACTGCAGCGCACGCGTTTCATTCAGCAGATCCATGACAGAAGCGTTGGCGAGAGGGGCTTACAGGCTGGCAGGCGGGAGCGGAATGGTGTCGGGGGAGGGCACCGGGCGCGGCGGTTCGCCCCGCAAGCTATCGACAAAGATGAGGGCGGAGTCGCGGCTGATGACCGCGCGGCCGTCGGCGCCGGGTCGCAGCGGATACGGATAGCCTTCCAGGCGCACCCTGATGCTGTCGAGTGCTTCTTCTAACACAAACCGCGAGCGCGCTTGAAAGATCTTTGCTTCGCCCGCGTTGATCCAGTACGGCCGCCGCAGGTCGCTGTCGCGCTGTACGCGGATGGGACTCACGCGGCCCGTGGCAATCACCGTGAGCTCCATCACCTCGCCAATAGATACGTCGGCGAGTGGCGGGGCGGGAGGCGCGGCCGCCGTATCGACCGCAGCGCCCATGGTATCGGCGCGCGTCAGGGTATCGGCCGGGGGAACGACAGGCGATGATGGGGGCGCACCCAGTTGCGCGTACATCCACCACCCAACGCCCACAAGGAGCCCCACCGCCACGACGCCCGCGAGAAGGACCAGCCACCGGCGCGTGCCCGCGGCGCCATCAGACGAAGGCGCACCACCCGCCGCCCGCGTGGAACCGGCCGTCTGTGCTTTAGCGCTAGGTGAGGAAGCCTCCGGCGACGCAGCATCACCTGCCACCGACGACGGCTCCGGCGAACGCGCAGGCTCCTCAGACGGAATCCCCCAGCGCGTCGCTGTATCGGCGGAGGCGTCATCATGCGCCGCGTCCTCCTGATCGCTCGCTTCCGAATCTTCCTCGGTTGCTCCCTCCTCGCCGGAAGACCCATCGGATTCTACTTCATCTTCCGCATCGGATGCACCCGATGCCTCGCGCGGCACATCTTCAGCCGGCGGGCTGCTGCCCAGGAACTGCGTGGCCATCTCGTGCTGATAGTTGCCGTCCAGCGCGCGGTCGAGCGCATCCAAGGCCCTATCGGGCGGAAGGTCGACGCACTCCGCGTAGGCACGAACCAGCGACCGCAGGTACACCCGGTTAAACGACGGATGATCGAAGAGGCCGTCCTCTTCAAACGAGGCGATGAGCACCGGCGTAATACGCGTGGCCCGCTGAATGTCTTGCCGCGACACATCGCGCGCCTCGCGGATGCGCTTCATGTCGTGTGCAAAGCGCTTCCCCGCAGCGATTGAAGCATCAGTGGCCATAAACAGAAAGCGTCGTCGGTAGGTGGGACGAAGCGCTTGCGATGCAGGTACAGAAAAGCCGTCTCCGGCACGAGTACCAGAAACGGCCCAGGGCAAGCGCACAAGCAAGCATCCGCTAGATGCCTGCAACAGTCGGGACACCCGGATTTGAACCGGGGACCTCCGCTCCCCCAGAGCGGCGCGCTAACCGGACTGCGCCATGTCCCGATGTTTTCACAGGTACAACTAAAGGGTCGCCCAGAGGTTCTGCAAGGGGTTCACGGAAAACGTACGGAAGCCCCGCCGGGCGCGCCCTTTCGCGGCGTCACTTGGAGGGGGCCACCTGTCCACTTGGCAGCCAGTGCCAGTTGGGAAGCTGTGCCTGCACGCGGCGCTTCAAGCGCTCGGCGCTCACATAAGCCGTGGGGATGAGCACCAGCGTGATGAGGGTGGAAGCGGTGAGCCCGCCAATCACGGTGCGTGCCAGCGCCGCCTGAATCTCGGCGCCCGCGCCCAATCCCAGCGCCAGCGGCAACAGCCCCAAAACGGTGGTAAGCGTCGTCATCAGGATGGGCCGCAGCCGCAACCGGCCGGCTTCTGCCACCGCATCCTCAAGCGACAGATCCTGCTCGCGTCGCAACAGGTTGATGTAATCCATGAGCACAATGGCGTTATTCACCACAATGCCAATCAGCATGATGATGCCCATGACGCTTTGGATGTTGAGCGTCGTGTTTGTTAAAAGCAACGTCGGGATAACGCCCACAAGTGCCAGCGGCACGCTGCACATCACAATCAGCGGATCAAAGAACCGCTCAAACTGCCCGGCCATCACCATGTAGATGAGAATCAGCGCCATGATGATGGCAATGAGGAAGTCCGATTGCGCCTGCTGCTGCTCGCGGTATTCGCCGCCGTAGGTGATGGAGAAGCCCTCGGGCAGGTTCACCGTGCTCAGGTCGGCGCGGATGCGCTCAACAGCCGTTCCCAACGCAATGCCTGTTTCCAGCGATGCGCTGATGTACGTAACACGCTGCCCGTTGATGCGGCTGATGGACGTAGGGCCGCGGCTCTGGCGCGTGGTAACCAGCGCCGAGATCGGCACGTTTTCGCCGCTGGGCGTGCGCACCGACACGTTGCGGAGGTCTTCCGTCGTCAGTCGGTCTTGCGGACGGAGGCGCACCATGATCGGAATTTGCTCGCCGTCCTCACGAAAGACCCCGGCCCGGCTGCCGCCCACATTGGTTTGCAGCGCGTTGGCCACCTGATCGGGGGTCAGGCCGATGCGTGCAATCTTGCTTCGGTTGAGCAGCACATCTTGCTCCGGTCGTCCCTCGCGGCGCCCCGAGCGCACATTGGTAACGCCCGGAATCTCTTGCAGGCGTTGCTTGATTTGCTGCGACAGCCGCTGGGCGGCGTCCAGGTCGTAGCCGCGCAGCTCGACTTGCACCGCCTGCGTCCCGCTGCCGCTGCTAAACACGCGGCGCAGCACCCACAGGCCCGATTGCGCCTCCACCCGAATTTGGGCGCCGGGCACCGTGCCCATTACGGCCTCGCGGATGCGATCAGCCAGCACGAAGCTGTTGGTGGTGCGCTCGCCCGCGGGCTTCAGCCGGATCTCAATCTCGCCGTCGTCGCCGCGAATCACCTTCGCGTAGTTCTCCATGTCCTGTTTCGGCAGGAGCGGGCGCACCTTCTGGTTCAGCTCTTCCAGGTACTCGTTCACCACCGCGATATTTGTACCCTGCGCCATTTCGAGCTCAATGTCGATCTCGCTCGTGTCGGTCTGCGGAGCCAGCTCAACCGGCACCAGCGGCCAGAGCACCACGGCGCCCACAAGCAGCACAGCCGTTGTGCCAAACACGGTCGTTCGATGCTGCAGCGCCCAACGGATGACGCTCTTGTACCGATTTTCGAGCCGGCGAAAGAGGCGTTGAAAAGCCGATGGATCTTGCTGGGCCTCGCCCCCGCTCGATACGCTGAGGAAACGGCTGGCCAGCATCGGCACGAGCGTAAGCGCGACGAGCAACGAGCAGAACAGCGCGAACACCACCACCAGGGCAAGCGCCTGAAAGAGCGCCGCGGACGTGGTGCGCGCAAAAACGAGCGGCAAGAAAATCACCGACGTGGTAAGTGTAGACGCAATCACGGCGCCCGCCACCTCCCGCGTGCCAATGCGTGCCGATTCCTTCAATGAACGCCCGTTCTCTTCCCGTTGTCGAACAATGTTCTCCAACACCACAATGGCGTTGTCCACAATCATACCTACTCCCAATGCCAGGCCGCCAAACGTCATCTGATTCAGCGTCAGCCCACCAAAGTACAGGAGCCCAAAGGTAGCAATGATGGAGATGGGAATGGCCGTGGCAATGATGAACGTCGTCGAGCCATTCCGCAAAAACAGATACAGCACCAGAAGCGCCAGCAGCGAACCCCAGATGGCCGACGATTTCACGTTGTTGATCGACTTCTGGATAAACTCGCTCTGGTCGCTGATGACCGTCAGCGTCAGATCATTGCGTCCTGCATTGATCCGCTCTACGGCAGCACGCACCTCATTGGCCACCGATACCGTGTTCGCGTTGCTCTGCTTTTGGATGGACATCCGCACGATGGGCACGTTGTTCAGCTCAGCCAGCCGCCGGATGTCCTCGTACCCGTCAATGACGTCGGCCACATCAGACACCCGGATGGGCTGCCCATCGCGCATGGCCACCACGGTGTTGCGTATTTGGTCGATGGATGAGAATTCGCTCCGCGGTCGCACGTACAGGTTCTTGATGCCATCCTTCACGTTGCCGCCGGGCACGGTTGAGTTGGCCTGCGCGAGGGCCTGCTGCACCTCCTGGGCCGAAAGGTCGAGGGCTTGCAGGCGGTCGCGTTGCAACGCGACGCGCACTTCGCGACGAATGGCGCCTTCAATCTCAATCGTCCCAACGCCCTCAATCTGCTCGAACTGCTTTGCCAGGTCGCGCTCCATGATGCGCGTGAGCTCGGGCAAGGGCCGCTGCGACACCGCGGCGATATCCACCACCGAGATGCTGTTGGGGTCAAACTTCCAAATGCCCGGGGGCTCGGCCTCGCGGGGCAAATCGTCGCGGATGCGGTCGAGCGCGGCGCGCACATCATTCGCGGCAGCATTCAGGTTGGTGCCCTGTGCGAACTCCAGGTTGATGTAGCTGCCGCCCTGCTCCGACTGCGACGTCATGCGTTGCACGTTGGGCACGCCCGACAGCGCATTCTCCAGCGGGTCGGTGATGATCTTTTCCATCTCCACCGGCCCCACGTTGGCGTAGTTGGTGTAGACGGTGAGGCGCGGGTACTCAATTTCCGGAAGAAGGTCGACCGGCAGGTACGTAAAGCTCACGATTCCGACAGTAATAACCACCAGGAAGGCCATTGTGGTGGCCACCGGGCGCCGGATGGAAACATCAGTCATCGACATAACAACAGCGGGGCGTGGGGAAAAAGACCGTGCGGCGGAGGCTAAGGGGTAGACGTAAGGGCTACAGATTGCACGCGGCTCGACTGTAGTGAGTCGGGCGCGGCGGTGGCCGCAGCGGGTGTTGAGGTATTGCCCGCATCATAGCTTCCGCGTTGCCGGGCCAGGCGCTGCTGCTTCTTCATGAAGCGACGGAGCAGATCCTGGTCTTGCAGGCGCTGCAGCGCCACAATACGATTCCACGGTTGCGGGCGCACGCGGGCATCGACGCGGTTTTGCTCCGGGCGACTCAGCAAGTTCTGCCCAACAGTAATGACCCACGTGCCCGGGTCTACGCCCCGAATGCCGGCCGTGTGGCGCCCTTCCGCAATCACTTCAATGGGGCGGAAAACAGTGGGCGTCGGGCTGGTCAGCGGCGGCGGGTTGTTGGGGTTGTAGTTGCCAGGCATCTCCACCGGCACCTCTTGCCCAAGCGAAGGCGCCACGAACACCCCTTGCGTGCCGGTCTGCGGATCTTCGTACAGGGCATTCACCGGCACGAGCGTTGCCTGCTGGCTTTCGCCGTACTCCACGTCGACCTCCACAAACATGCCCGGCTTGAGCAAACCGTCAGCATTCGGTACGTCAATTTCTGCAGCGGCCCGATAGGTATTCGGATTGATGAAGGGCGACATCCGCGAGACGCGTGCCTGTAAGGTGGTGTCTCTAGATGGAACGTGTACCCGCGCCGTCTGCCCCACGTTAATTTTGCCAAGCAGCTCGTCCGTTACATCAACCTGCACCTCCACCTCGTCGAAGCTTCCCATCGTAAGCAGCCGCGTGCTGCTGTCCACGCGTTGCCCCACTTCGGCGTTGCGCATGCCGATGTGGCCGTTGGTGGGCGCGCGCACCACGGTGCGTTGCAGATCGGCCCGGCGCTCCGCTACGGTGGCTTCGGCTTGCATCACCTGTCCCTGCGCTTGCTCGTAGCGCGCTTTGGCTGCAGCCACTTGTGCTTTAATGGACTGCAACTGCTGGGCGCTCTCAAAATTCTGCTGCGCCAGCTTCTCGGTACGCTGTAGCTGCAGGCGGCGTTCTTCCAGGGTGGCCTTAGCCTCGGCGGCCTGCGCGCGTGCAATCTGCAGCTGGGCCTCGGCCTGCAGCAGTTGCTGGCGATACACGTCATCGTTCAGGCGCACGAGCGGGTCGCCCGTGTTCACGTAGTCCCCGTTTTGGACCATGACCGCCACAATGCGCGCGTTGATCTCCGGATAAATCGCCACCTGGTTTTTGGCCCGGACGGTGCCGCTGAGGCGTTCCTGGAGGGGCAATGCACCATACTGCGCGATCGTAGCCTCAACCGACGGAATCGTGTCATCACCGTTCGGCGGCCCGCCCTGCGACGGCGCGTCGCTGCCACAACCAGCCAAGACGAGAGCCAGCGTTAACGTGCTAAGAAGCAGCACGGACCACGAGGAGCGGAGCATAAGCGCAGAAATCCAAGGAAAAGGGAATGCAGTCGGTCCTACAGGCGGCCGTCGGAGGCAGATCGACGTGCGCGGGCAACATACCGAAAACGTTGCAGGCACACGCTGCAATTCCTACGTGCCTGTGCTACGCTGAACCCGTGTCCTGCAACTTCTTTCCGTGGGGCCGCAGCGTTTGCCCTGAATCACACGGTCGTGCAATCAGCGGCACACGGCGCAGGGTTGCTGACACCACGTAACAGCTCCGTTGAAGGTACACCCGCCAACGATGCCCGCTCCCCCCACCGACGCCCGCCCATCGCCCCACGCGCCCGACCATTTGCAGGTGGTGTGGCTGAAGCGCGACCTGCGCGTGACCGACCATCGGCCGCTTTGCGAAGCCGCGGGCCGCGGGCCGGTGCTACCGCTGTACATCGTAGAGCCGCAGGTGGTAAACGCCCCCGACTTCTCGGCGCGGCACTGGGCGTTCATTCGGGAAAGCCTGCAGGCGCTGCGCGAAGCGCTGGCCGCACGCGGGCAGCCGCTGGTGGTGCGTCAGGGCGACGCGGTGCCCACGTTTCAGCGGCTGTACGAGGCAGCAGGCGCGTTCACGCTGTGGGCGCACGAGGAAACCGGCAACGCCCGCACGTTTGCGCGCGACGTGAACGTTCGCCGCTGGGCCCGCGTCCATGCCCTCCCCTTTCACGAAATCCGCCAGCATGGCGTCTTTCGGGGACTTGAGGACCGCGACACCTGGTCTGATCGCTGGACGGCCCACATGGCTGACCCGCCGGTGGCGCCGCCCGAGGCGCTGCGCCCGGTGCCGATACGGCCGGGCACAATCCCAACAGCCGACAACCTCGGACTGACGGCGTCGTACGATACAGTGCAACGTGGCGGCGCCGCGGCCGGTGAGCGCGTGCTACGCTCGTTCTTGGAGACGCGCGGGCGGCGCTACCACAAGCAGCTGTCCAGCCCCAACACCGCCTTCGACCATTGCTCGCGGCTGAGTCCGCACCTCGCGTGGGGCACGGTCAGCCTGCGCTCTGTGCTTCATGCCACGCGCAAGCGACAGGCGGACGTGGGGCGGGCGGCGCCGTGGCATCGGGCCCTCGCGGCCTTCGAGAGCCGCTTGCACTGGCACGATCACTTCATCCAGAAGCTCGAGTCGGCGCCACGCATCGAGCACGAAAGCTTCATCCCGGCGCTCGACGCCCTCCGCGCCGATGCCTTCAACGCCGCGCACTACGAAGCCTGGACCGAGGGCCGCACCGGCTACCCGCTGGTGGATGCCTGCATGCGCGCCCTCACGGCCACCG
The DNA here is from genome assembly GCF_000419585.1 of Salisaeta longa DSM 21114. Classification (NCBI taxonomy): domain Bacteria; kingdom Pseudomonadati; phylum Rhodothermota; class Rhodothermia; order Rhodothermales; family Salisaetaceae; genus Salisaeta; species Salisaeta longa. The sequence continues at coordinate 814,294 of NZ_ATTH01000001.1, read as the reverse complement.
GCTACCTCAACTTCCGGATGCGCGCAATGCTCGTTTCCTTTGCCGCGTACGACCTCTGGCTCGACTGGCGCCGTTTCAAGGACGTGCTGGCGCGCCGCTGGACCGACTACGAGCCCGGCATTCACTTCAGTCAGCTGCAGATGCAATCCGGCACCACCGGCATCAACGCCCTGCGCATGTACGACCCCACCAAGCAGGCCCGTGAGCACGATCCCGACGGCGCCTTCATTCGCCGCTGGCTACCGGCGCTCGCCCCAGTGCCCACCGCCTACGTGCATGCGCCCTGGCTGATGCCCCGCTCGGTGCAGGCGTCGTGCGGGTGCCGCATCGGGCGCACCTATCCGGCGCCGATTGTGCGGCACGAGACGGCCGTCACGCAGGCACGCCAACGCATCGCCGCGGCGCGCAAGCGGCCTGCAGTGCAGCAACAAGCCGCCGAGATACTGGAGCGCCACGGCAGCCGGCGCGGGCGGCGGGGGAAGGGTGCATCGTCCACATCCAACACGCCGCCCGACAGGCAACAAACCCTCGACCTATAAGGACCAATCTTGAGCCGTTACCCAGCGCAGCGTTGAAGCGCATGGGACCACAAACTGACCGACCCGTAGCGGCGCTGGCCCTTACCTGAAAGAGCGCCCGAACGTGAATACACTTCAACGTTACGGCTAAGTCTTGTGTAACTGGTTTCAATTCGTTACATAGCCATCGTATGGTAGTATGTGTTCAAACTATTATCTTCAAACACCACACTCATGACTTACACCTACCGTACCGTCATCCTCCTGCTCTTGGCAGGATTCACATGGACCATTCCCGAAGCCGCCGCCCAGGGCGTCACGCGTGCTGCCATGCACGGCACCGTCGTCGACACGCAGGGCGAGCCGCTGCCCGGCGCCAACGTCCTTGCCATTCATACCCCCACCGGCACGCGCTACGGCACAGCAACCAACGCGCAGGGCCGGTTTCTCTTTCGCGCCATGCGCATCGGCGGCCCCTACACCGTCCGCGTCACCTTCATTGGCTACAAGCCGGCCGAGCAAACCGGCATCCGGCTGCAGCTGGGCGAAGACCGCGAGCTGAACGTGGTGCTTGAGGAAGAAGCCCGCGCCCTCGATCAAGTCGTTGTGGTAGGCGAAGAGTCAGACCTCAACAGCGACCGCAGCGGGATTTCCACCTTTGTGCAGGAGGACGCCATCGAGGCCCTGCCAACCATCAGCCGCAGCACGCAAGACTTCACACGGCTGACGCCGCAGGCCAGCGGCCTGAGCTTTGGCGGACGCAACACGCAGTACAACAACTTTTCCGTCGACGGCTCAATCTTCAACAACCCGTACGGCCTCGACTCGCCCGTGCCCGGCGGCCAAACCAGCGCGCAGCCCATCAGCTTGGATGCGGTGGAGCAGGTGCAGGTCTCCATCGCCCCCTTCGACGTGCGCCAGGGCGGCTTTACCGGCGCCGGCGTAAACACCGTCACCAAGAGCGGCACGAACGACTTGACCGCTACGGCCTACTACTTCACGCGCAACGAAAACCTAATTGGCGATCAGGTGGGCAGCGCGACGCTCTTTGAGCCCGACCTCACCTTCAACCAGGCCGGCATCAGCGTGGGCGGGCCAATCATTGAAGACAAGCTGTTTTTCTTCGTCAACGGCGAGATTGTGCGTCGCGACGATCCCGGCTCCGTCTTCAGCGCGGACACCGATGGCAACCCCAACAACAATGGGCCAAACGTATCGCGCGTGCAGGCCGACGTCATGGAACGGATTAGCCAGCGGCTGCAAGAGGAGTACAACTACGACACGGGCGGTTTTGGCCGCGGCTACCTGCTGGATACCACCAACGACAAGCTGCTGGCCAAGCTGGACTGGAATATCGCGACCGGCCAGACGGCCACGCTGCGCTTCAATTACCTGAACGCCGCCAAAGACCTAAACGCCAACCCGGTGGCCATTTTCCGCCGCGGGCCCAATCAGAACACCCTGCCCTTCGAGAACGCAGGCTACACGATCAACAACGACATCTACTCGATCGTGGGCGAGTACAACGGCTCGTTTGGCACCCGCTACACCAACAAGACGATCATCGGCTACACGGCCTTCCGCGATAACCGGGAGCCGTTCAGCACCCCGTTTCCCACGCTGGAGATCTTTGAGAACGGGCTGCTCTACACCACGGCCGGGCATGAGCCGTTCTCCATCAATAACCTGCTGGACCAGGACGTCTTTCAGTTCACGAATAACTTCAGCATCTTTGCCGGAAGGCACACCATCACACTGGGCGTGAACTACGAGCAATTCTGGTTCAACAACTCGTTTAACCTGTTTAAGTACGGGCTCTTCGTCGCGCCTGTGCAGTTCGGGGGCACGCGGTTTCAATCGCTCGACGACTTCTTTGCGTACACAGATCCCAGCAATCCGTCGTGTAGCGCGCCCGGCGTTGATCCGGCCGATGGGCCTTGCTTCCTGGAGCTGAACGAGTTTGTCCCGGACAACCCGACGTTTGCTTTTGATGAGACAAACGTGGGGCAAGGCGCGCTGTACGTGCAGGACGAGTACACGGTGAGCGATCGCCTGGAGGTTACAGCCGGGCTGCGCGTGGATATGCCGGTGTACTACATGGATATTCCGCGCAACGAAGCCATCGCCTCGCTGCGCTTCCGGAACAACGAGCGGATTGACACCAGCGAACTGCCCGAGGTGCGCCCGCTGTGGTCGCCGCGCGTGGGCTTCAACTGGGACGTATTGGGCGACCGCACCACGCAGATCCGCGGCGGTTCGGGCATCTTCACCGGACGGCTGCCGTTTGTATGGATTGGCAACCAGGTGACGAACCAGGGCACCGACAACCCGAGCTGCATCAACACGCCTAATAACGACGGCTGCCTGGGCATCGTGAACGCGCTGTCGGACGACTTCCGCTGGCCGCAGGTCTGGAAGTCGAGCCTGGCTATTGACCAACGACTGCCGGGCAACGTCATTGCCACGGTGAACGCGCTGTACGGCAATGACCTGAACGCCATTGTGGTGCGCAACGCCAACCTGGCCCGGCCTACCGGCACTGCGCCCGACGGCCGCCCCACGTTTGGCAACGTGACCAATCCCGGCAACGAGACGTCCACCCGCATCAACGACGAGGTAGCGGGCGCCTACGTGATGGATAACACCAACGAAGGCTACCAGTGGAGCGTCACCGGCGAGCTGAAGAAGCAGTTTGATTTGGGTGTAAATGCGCGCCTGGCCTACACGTACAGTCAGGCCCGCAACAAGCTGACCTCCACCGAGATTGCGCAGGTGCTGTTCGAGGGCAACCCGGTGTCGGTCGATCCGAACAACCCGGAGCTGAGCTTCTCGGAGTTTGGCCTGAAGCACCGCATCATCGGCGCTGCGAGCTACCGCGTGGCGTATGCCGAGCGCTACAAGACGACCGTCGGGATGTTCTTTGAGGTAGGACGCGGCGATCGGTTCTCGTACACCTACGCCGGCGACATGAACGGCGACGGCGTCATCAACAACGATCTGATGTACGTGCCCACCGGACCGGGCGACATCAACCTCGTGAACCCCAGCAACTGGTCGGCACTCAACCGCTACATCACCCAGGACGAGTACCTGAGCAGCGTGCGCGGCGCAATTGCAGAACGCAACGGCGCCCTAAGTCCGTGGTTTGCGACGCTCGACCTGCAGGTGGCGCAGGACTTCACCCTGGATGTTGGCTCGACGGCGAATACGCTGCGCGTGTCGCTGAACATCTTCAACGTGCCCAACCTGCTCAACAGCGCCTGGGGCGTGCGAGAGGTGCCCATCAGCACGCAGGTGTTGCGGTTTGAGCGCTACAACGCGGCCGGCGAGCCCGTCTTTGAATGGATTGGCCCGCAGCGGACGTTCCAGGACAACGTGGCCATCGTGTCACGCTGGCGGGCGCAATTGGGCATCCGCTACATCTTTAACTAGGCTGTGTTTTAAAAAGTCAACGTGAGCGCGAGCCCGAGGGGGAAGCCGGAGCTGCAAGGCGTTCGAAGCAGCGGTAGCGGGCCTACCGCGATGCAGAACAACGCAGCAGCAGCGGCTCTCCAACCGGGCGCAGTCCGCGAGGTGTTTTAAACACAGCCTAAACCCTGTGCAGCGTGTCGCGCGCGAACGCGTGCTACACGATGGACGGTTGGTGCGCGGGCGACGGCTTCGGCGGTCGCCCGCGTTCTGTTGGGGGGCAACGGAGCACCGCGCGGTACGCGTACCGGCCGGCAATGGGCGTAATGACGAGGTCGTCGACGCGCCCGCGCTGGCTGAGGGCATGCAGGTGCATGTGGAGCGCCGGGCGATGCCGCACGCCAAAGAGCCCAAGCCACTGGCGCAGGAGGGCTGCCGCCGGCGCCGGCCAGTCGGCAATGTCCCAGAAGTCGACGATGTAGAGCGCGCCGCCGGGGCGCAGCTGCGCAAGCGCCCGGTCAATCGCGGGCCGCGGGTCGTCCAGCATCGACAAGACGTACGAACAGACGATGGCATCAACCGGCCCCGGACGTCCGAAGGCCACGTCCATGGTGAACGATTCGGCCAGGCCCTGCGCCAGCCGCACCGACGCATCGGGCGCATGCCGGTCTATCGACCGGCGCGCCGTGTCGAGCATCACGGTCGCCGCATCGAGGCCGTACAGCGTCGCCGTTGGCAGGAGCTCGTGGAGCTCTAGCAGGTTGCGGCCCGTGCCACACCCTATCTCCAGCACCGTTGCGGGGGCATCGGCCGCCAGCGCCGCCAGCGTATCATCGCGGCCCAGCAGGTAGTAACGCCGGCTGAGGTCGTACACGTGGCGCGTGTAGCGATACATCCGGTTCATGCGTTGCGCGGTGCTCATGCTGTGCACTCGTAGAGATGAAACATGCCGTAGATGGCCGAGCGGTCGTGGGCGTGCAGGCGCTCAGAGGCCATCCGGTGGTAGGTGAAGCGCGAGCGGAGCGCCGTCGGCAGGGCCGCCTCGACCGGCGAGCGCGTGCCCGCCGTGCGGAAGATAACGCGCGCCCCGGCGCCGCCAACCCGTGCAATCTCGCGCCAAAGCCGTGCAATGGCCGAGGGCGTCATCCAATCCTGGGCATCGAGCAGCACAAACGCGTTGTACGCGCCCGTCGGCTGCGCTGCGAGATAGTCGGCATACGAGGCCACGTGCGTATCCACGCGGCCCGCGCGCTCTCGGAGCGCAGGAAAAGCCTCGGCGCGCAGGTACGGCGGAATGGCCCGGCGGTGCGTATGATCGTAGCGGCGGCCAAAGACCTGCCACGCGAAGTAGTTGTCCTGAATCGGAAACTCGCAGACCATGGTGCGAAGCCGCTGCCGAAAGAGCCCCAGCACACCGCCCCTCGACTCTTCCGCCATGAACCGGTGCTGCTGCGGCGGAATGCCCAGGCTGAACACCGTAGCCGGTTGTTGGGTGAGCCAGGCGACCCACCGGCGCTCAAAAAACGGCGCGACCACGCGCTGATAGAACGCCCGCTGCCCGGCGAGCGTCTGCGCCTGCAGCAAGCGCTCGGGCTGCAGCCCCATCTGCCGTGCCACCCCGTGTACAAACCGCAGGAAAAGCCCCATGCGGCTGCGGTCGTACAACCCGCTGGCGAGCACATGATAGCGCCGTTGGCGACGCAACCCGCGACGCGCCGTCCAGAAGGCGCGCGTGTCGTCGTCGAGGTGTGGTTGGAGGTGCCTCGTGTAGATTGAGACGTTGGAGGAACGATCGCCGTGCCCAAACAGGTCGTAGAAGGCATCGTGCGAGGGCACGCGGCGAAGCGCCGTCAGCTTCAATCGGGTCAAGGCCAGGTGGGCCGGATTCAGGTCGAGCGCGGTGATGCGTTCGGGGCCGTGCCCGAGGTAGTTGAGGACGTTGCATCCGCCCGAGGCGATGGTGAGCACGCGGCTGTTGCCATCCAGCTGCAGCGCCCGGGCATCCACGCGCGGATCTTCCCAGATCTGGTTGTAGACCCAGCCATCGAACCACGTGGTGAAAAGGCGTTCCAGCAGTCCGCGACGCGAAACGGTTGGACTTTGCTGCACCGCATCGGGCAGCAGGCGGGCCACGGACGGAACGCGAACGGATGGAGCACTCGGCATGAGGGCAGATGCTTGGTGGACAGGACGGATGCAACCAATAGGTTACGGGTCTCGTGTTACCTTGGCATTAGCGAACTATGGTGATTGGGTAAGCAATGGGATGGACGGCAGCGATACGTATCGGACCCTCGCGGGCGACGGGTGGGCGGAGCTCAAACGAGAGGGGTCGCGCTTCATCGCCGAGGCGATGCCGGTGGAAAGCCGCGAAGAAGCGCAGGCATGCGTAGAGCGCATTCGATCGCGCGAGCACAAGGCCACCCACCATTGCAGTGCCTACCGCGTGGGACCGGAGGGGCAGACGTTCCACTACGACGACGACGGCGAGCCCAGCGGAACGGCCGGACAACCCATCTTGCGCCACATCGACGGCCGCGCAATCACCAACGTGGTCGTCGTCGTGACGCGCTACTACGGCGGCACCAAGCTGGGCACCGGCGGCCTTGTGCGCGCCTACGGAGACGCCGCAGCGGCTGCATTGGACGATGCCGGCACGCAAACCATCGTCCGCCGCACGCAGGTTATCGTAGCGTTTGCGTATGACGACACCAGCGCCGTGCGGCGCGTGATCGACCGTTTCGATACGGCAGCAGTGGATGCAGAATACACGGCCACCGTTCGGCTCACGCTCGGCATACGCCCGTCCGCCGTGGCGGCGTTTACCAATCAGATGCAAGAGGCGACGGCCGGGCGAGCTACCATCCGTGCAGCCTAAAGCATCGCAGCCCGGCCGGTGCAGACCCACCTCGTGTGGGGATCATTCGTTTCGGGGGAACGCGGGCCGCAGATAGCAAGAGCACAAAAGAGAAGCCACGTATCGATAGCTATTCAACGATTGCGGTCGAATGTCAAATCAAGCGAACCCAAACGCAATCATTCTATATTTGCAATAACAGACATAAAGTGGCAGGTCGAACGGCCGCTCGGGGCCGGGATTGCAGGGTGCGGCCTCACGTGGTCCGGCGCTCGACGAAGTATTTCTCCTCGTAGAACGCGGCCTCCGGCAGGCCCGCGCGCCGGGCGAGCGCCTCCACATGCTGCACCATCTTCGGATGCCCGCACGCGTACACCGCGGTGTCCTCCAGCGGAAAGCGCGCCGCGTCCCAGTGCTTCCGCAGCACGTCGCCCACGCGGCCACGCTCGCCGGTCCATTCCGCATCCTCCCACGGTCGACTGACGGTCGGGACGTACGAAACCCAGTCGTACCGCGTGCTCATCGCATGCAATTCGTCGCGGTACGTGCCCAGCTCCCACGAGCGACTGCCTCCATGGATGATCAGAAGCTGGGGTGGCGTGATGCCCTCCGCCGCTTCCGCTGCCAACTGACGAGCGATGCTCACGTACGGCCCCACGCCCGTCACCGTGGCCGCCATCACGTGGTGCTGCCGATCGGTGTCGCGCACAAAACGACCAACTATTTTCTTTCGCATCCAGAGCCTATCGCCCGATTCCAGCGCCCACAGTCGCGGGGTGAGTGCGCCGTCGGGTACCAACTCCACAAAGAACTCGAGCATACGGTCGCCGGGCGTTGCCACCACCGAATACGCGCGTAGTAACGGCCGGTCGGTCGCTTCGTCGTGAACGCCGAGCGTTGCGTACTGCCCCGGCGTAAAATCTATGGCTTCGGGACTTTCAACCCGTAAAATGAGCAGATCGTCGGCTACCGCGACGCACTCGCGGAGGGTGAGCTGAACGTAACCAGACCAATCCATGGACTTCCGTGCAAGTGGTGGTACATGCTGTGTGGGAAAAGCGCTACTGTGCCGGTTGCGTCGTTCCTCCAACCGATTCGTGCATCACCGTGATGGGCTGCGGGTACTTGATGCGTCCCAACGCCGTGCGAATCGTCGGCTGAACCTGCAGCTTCACGTTCTGCGGCGGCCCCTCGCCCCCTACAGCCAGCGCCAAATCCACCAGGTCTTGCAGTCCGTTGCCGAAGAACTTCACCAGATCCAGTTGCACCGGCACCGGCACATCGGCCGTGGTGCCCGGCTCAATCAGCGTCTCGTTGTTGAACACACCGCTAACGGTCGTCTCGCCATCCAGGATGAGCGTCCAATCCATTTTGGTAAGCCGCGCCGCCACGCTGTTGCTCTCGGGATTCGTCGCGTTCACGTGGACCGTAAACGACAGAGGCAGCTCGCCATCCGCGACGGCCGCGCCCAACCGCAGCATATCGGTAGCTCGCAGGTCCTCGTACGATTGGACGCGACGCAGGTCGATGCCCGCCAGCTGCGCCTGGGCCACCCGGTCGAGCCCAAACGTGACATTCCGCAGCGCCGTAACCTGGCGCAGCGTCGTGCAGCCCGCAAGGGCAACAAAAGCAAGGAGAAGACCAGTCCAGGTGGCCGTACGGAATCTATTTTTCATGGTGGATGGAAGGTTGGACAGATAACTTTACAGGGCAAAAGATGCGAAGCCCCGTTGTAACGTAACGACCAGACCGCCCATGCGAAAGCTAACCTGGGACGAAATCGACCGCCCCACCCCCGATGAGCTCGCCACGTTACCCCGGCACCCCATCGCGGGCGTGCTGCACAACGTGCGGTCCATTTACAACGTCGGATCGATGTTTCGCACCTCCGATGCCGCCCGCATCCACCACGTCCACCTCAGCGGATACACCGGCACGCCCGCTCACCCCGATCTCCAAAAAACGGCGTTAGGCGCGCAAGACACCGTTCCGTGGACACAGCATGAAGCACCAGAAACGCTCATTGACTTTCTCTGCAATAACGGATACACTGTTGGCGTCCTCGAAATCACCGATACGCCCACCCGCCCTTCCGCCGTTGCGGCGCATCACTTTCCACTGGCCCTCGTGGTTGGAAATGAAGTGCACGGCGTGGATGACGTGTGGATGGACGCCGCCGACCTTGCCCTGGAGCTCCCGCAGTACGGGGCCAAGCAGTCGCTGAACGTCTCGGTGGCCTACGGCGTGGCCGTCTACCAACTGGTGGATCGGTACCGTGCGCTCTGCGGACCGCCGGACGCTGCCGCTCGTACCGATGCTACGTAACGCTCATTTTCGCTCCCTGCGTATGCCCAACGACATCCCCGCGCCTGAATCACCGCTCTTCGACGCGTTTCCCCCGGTCGCTACCGAGGACTGGAACGCCCGCATCCGCAAGGATATGGGCACAGACGACGTTGAATCGCTCGTCTGGGACAGCCTCGACGGCTTTCGCCTCCGGCCGTACTATCGGGCCGAGGATCTGGCGGACTTTTCGCACGTCAGCGATGAAAGCGCTTCCTCTCCGCTAGCCGCGAGCGACGATACGCCTGCCAATGCCTGGCGCATCCGACAAGACCTTGCGCACGCGTCCCCAGACGACCTCTGCCGGGCCCTCGACGCCGCACAGGCCGCCGATGTGACCGACATTGGTCTGCAGATGGCCGTCCGCGACGGGCGGCTGGTGGGGCCGGCGCTGCAGACGCGGGACGACTGGCGCCGCGTGCTCGACGCCCTCGCCCCCAGCACCCGCCTGCACCTCCCCGGCGGCCCGCTCGGCCTCGCAGCATGGACGATGGTGCGTAGCGCGACGCCTCAAGCGCCCCCGCTCGTCGTGCTCAACTACGCCCCCACCGCCGCGCTGGTCACCGGCACGCTCACGCGTCCGCAGCAGGCCTACGATTACGCCGCCCAGCTTGTGCGCGCGGAGACGCGACCGGCCCACCCGCTGGCCATTGACGCCACGCCGTACCACCGCGCCGGGGCCGCCATGGTGGACGAGATGGCCTGTACGCTGGCCGCGTTTAGTGAACTGCTCGCGCAGGAAACGGAACGGGGGCTGGCGCTCAACGACCTGCTGGCAGCAATCCACTTCGTCGTTCCGGTTGGCACGAGCTTCTTCCCGGCGCTCGCCAAGCTCCGGGCGCTCCGCCTGCTGCTGCCCCAGGTGGCCGCCGGATTTCTGGACGCCGCGGCAGCCGACGCATCGTACGACGCCAACAGCGTGCGCCTCCACGCGCACACCGCATGGCGCAGCCGCACCGTGTACGATCCGCACATGAACCTGCTGCGCGGCACCACCGCCGCCACCGCCGCCGCGCTTGGCGGGGCCGATGTCATCAGCGTGGCCCCGTTTGATGCCGCGGGCGGCGCACCGAACGCCTTCGCCGACCGTCTGGCCCGCAACACGCAGCTCATCCTGAAGCACGAGGCGCACCTGAACCATGTGGCCGATCCGGCCGCCGGATCGTACTACATCGAGGCGCTCACCGACCAGCTCGCGCGCACCGCATGGTCGCGTTTTCAGGCGATCGAAGGCGCCGGGGGCATCCTTGAAGCCCTGCGCGACGGCGCCCTGCACGAGCGGATTCGATCGGTGGGACAACAGCGCCTGGCGGAGGTCGCGCGCCGGACGCGGATACTCGTGGGCACCAATCACTACCCGAACCCAGCGGAACGCCGTACAGCGGACGTAGACGCGCGGCCGTCGGGGACGCCCGTTGCCGCAGATGCGCCCGCCGAAGCGCCGCTCGCGCCCGATGCCCCGGCTACGCTGGCCGACCGGTGGGCCGGACTTCAAGACGACGCCGAGTCCTTTCTGGACCCGCTGCCCGCGCAGCGCCTGAGCGCCGCGGTGGAAGCATGCCGGCTGCGGACCGAGCGCGCGCCGCGGACGCCCGTCGTCTTTCTGTTGCCCGTGGGCCCGCGCCGCATGCGCAGCGCCCGCGCCACCTTTGCGCGCAACTTCTTTGGCGTAGCGGGCTTCGAGATCGTTGAAAACGTGGGCTTTGCATCCGTTGCCGAAGGCGCCGACGCCGCCGCAGCCGACGCCGACCTGATCGTTTTGTGCAGCAGCGACGAGGCGTACGCCGATGCCATGCCCGCCCTACGCGACGCCCTCGGTAAACAGCCGCCCCTCGTGTACATCGCCGGAGCCCCCGCGTCCATCGACGCCACCGCCGACGGCTTCATCCATCGCCACGCGCCGCTGCTCGACACCCTCACCACCGCGCAAGACCGCCTGGGCCTTGCCTAACCCGTCGCGTCTTTTTCCACCCAACCCCTACGCCTCCCGCCATGACGCGCCCCGACTTTTCCAACCGCGCCTACCAGCCTGCCGACGCGCCCGCCGCGTCGCCGCCCCGCGATGCATGGACAACCCCGGAGCAGATCGACGTACAAGCCGCCTACGGTCCGGATGACGTAGCGGGCCTCGATCACCTCGACTTTGCCGCGGGGCTTCCGCCCTATCTGCGCGGACCGTACAGCACCATGTACAACTTTCGGCCGTGGACCATCCGGCAGTACGCCGGCTTTTCGACCGCCGAGGAATCGAACGCCTTTTACCGGAAAGCCCTGGCCTCGGGGCAAAAGGGGCTCTCCGTCGCGTTCGACCTGGCCACGCACCGCGGCTACGACTCCGATCATGAGCGGGTGCGCGGCGACGTGGGCAAGGCCGGCGTGGCCGTTGACAGCGTGGAGGACATGAAGGTGCTGTTCGACGGCATTCCGCTCGACGAGATGTCCGTGTCGATGACCATGAACGGCGCGGTGCTTCCGGTGATGGCCTTTTACATCGTGGCCGCCGAGGAGCAAGGCGTGTCGCACGCGCAACTGAGCGGCACCATCCAGAACGACATCCTGAAGGAGTTCATGGTGCGCAACACGTACATCTATCCCCCGCAGCCTTCCATGCGCATCATTGGGGATATTTTTGCGTACTGCGCCGACGAGATGCCGCGCTTTAACGCCATCAGCGTGAGCGGCTATCACATGCACGAGGCCGGGGCCCCGGCCGACCTGGAGCTCGCCTACACGCTTGCGGATGGTCTGGAGTACCTGCGCACCGGGTTGGACGCGGGCCTCGGCATTGACGACTTCGCACCGCGCGTGTCCTTCTTTTGGGCCATCGGCATGAATCCGTTCATGGAGATCGCGAAGATGCGGGCCGGACGGCTGCTGTGGGCGAAGCTGGTGAGGGAATTTGCTCCTGAAAATCCGAAGTCGATGGCGCTGCGCACGCACTGCCAGACCTCGGGGTACTCGCTGGCCGAGCAGGATCCGTTCAATAACGTGATGCGCACCGGGCTAGAGGCCCTCGCGGCCGCGCTGGGGCACACGCAGAGCCTGCACACCAACGCCCTCGACGAAGCCATTGCGCTGCCCAGCGACTTTGCCGCTCGCATTGCGCGCAACACGCAGCTGTACCTGCAACACGAAACCGACATCACGCGGGCCATCGACCCGTGGGGCGGCTCCTATTACGTCGAGCGCCTCACGGCCACGCTCGCCCGCCGCGCCTGGGCCCTCATCCAGGAGGTGGAAGACGCCGGCGGCATGACGGAAGCCATCGAGCAGGGCCTGCCCAAGCTGCGGATTGAAGAAGCCGCCGCCCGTAAGCAGGCGCGCATCGACACCGGAAAAGACGTGCTGGTGGGCGTCAACCGCTACCGCCCCGACGACGTTGAGCCCATCGACACGCTCGAAGTAGACAACGAAGCCGTGCGCCGCCAGCAGATTGAACAGTTGGGGGCGCTCCGCGACGCCCGCGATGCAACAACCGTCGACGACGCCCTCGACGCCCTGCGCCACGCCGCCGAAACGGGCGACGGCAACCTGCTTGCCCGCGCCGTAGACGCCGCCCGGGCCCGCGCGACCCTCGGGGAAATTTCGCGGGCGCTGGAAGACGTATACGGTCGTCATGTCGCGCGCACCGCGTCGGTCAGCGGCGTGTATGCCGAAGAAGCCGGACGCGACGAACAGTTTCAGGCGACCCGCGCCCTTGCCGACCGGTTTGCCGAAGTGGCCGGGCGCCGCCCGCGCATCATGATCGCAAAGATGGGCCAGGACGGCCACGACCGCGGCGCCAAGGTCATTGCCACCAGTTTTGCCGACCTGGGGTTCGACGTTGACATCGGCCCGCTCTTTCAGACGCCCGCCGAGGCCGCCCGACAGGCCGTGGAAAACGACGTGCACATCCTGGGCGTCTCCAGTCTGGCCGGCGGCCACAAGACCCTGGTGCCCGAGGTGATGGACGCGCTCGCGGACTTTGGCCGCGACGACATCCTCGTGATTGTGGGCGGGGTGATTCCGCACAAGGATTACGACGTGCTGTACGAGCACGGCGTGGCCGGCATCTTCGGTCCCGGCACCGTCATCGCCGAGGCCGCCGCACAAATCCTGCATGTGCTGCTCGAACAGTACGGCGCTCCTACACCAGCGCACGGATAAAGGGCCATATTCGTGTGCCATGCAGTAGGACATATCAATCCGACTTACGTCCTATAACCAGCAACATCCGAGCTCCCCTCTGACCATTCATGTCATTGTGAGCGGACACCGGGAGCGTGGAGGCCTTTGGCGGCAATCTCCGCGATGAGACAACATCTTCCCGCAGATGAGAAACAGCGAAGCATCTAATCGCGTGGAACGCCACATGGCACACCGTTCTCCGCCACACGCCCCGCGCGGTTATGAAATGCTCCGCTGCTACGACATCCGCTGCACTGCACGATGCCCTCGCTCCCGATGCGCCACCCACCGAAGCGATTGCCATCATTCGTGAGGGCGTATCCACTGACGCCTTGCAGCGCCTAAAAGAAGCACTGGCGCTCACGGACGCCGCGCTGGCACGTGTTGTGCGCATCCCCAAACGCACGCTAACCCGCCGCAGACGCGAGGGCACGCTTCGCCCCGACGAGTCTGAGCGCGTAATTCGCCTGCTTCAGCTCATCCGCCACGCAACGTCTGTGTTCGGCTCAACGGAAGACGCCCGAACCTGGATGCACGAACCCAACGTGGCGCTAGGAGACGAAACGCCCCTACAGTTTGCCGACACAGAGCCCGGCGCGCGTCGCGTCGACCAGCTGCTTGGTCAAATTGCACACGGCGTCGCCCTGTAGCCCAGCCCACGTGGTTTCCTTCGTTCAGCCCACCGTCCCTGTGGCGCAACGCATCACGGCATGGCGCATCACCCAGGCAACGTATCAGGACACAGCGTTTACGGGAGAAGGCGCCAAGCAATACGGGGGACGCTTCAACAGCGTGGGCGTCCCCGTGGTCTACACCGCCGAGTCGCTAGCTTTGGCAACGCTAGAGCTGCTCGTGCGCGTCACCCAACGCAAGCATCTGCAGTCATACGTACGCATTCCCGCGTACTTCTCATCCGATCACGTTGCCACGCCAGATCGCCTGCCCGATGGATGGGACGACCGCCCGTACGGCCCCGTGAGTCAAGCCGTAGGTGATGCGTGGGCCCGGTCTAATCAATCGCTTGTGTTGAACGTCCCGAGCGTGGTGGAGCCCCTCGAATCGAACTATCTTATCAACCCCCGGCATCCGGCCTTCGACGCTTTGGAGATCGGCACGCCACGCCCGCTGCGCCCCGATCCGCGAGTCTTTGACTCACCAAGAGCCGCACACTGACGCCGCCCACGAGCAACCTATCACCCGTGCAATCATCGGAGGCAATCGGCGCCATGGGACGATCCCTTTCACACCCGGAGATCGCATCGTAGATATGACCAAGGCCCCATCGCAGATATGACCTTCGGTCGCCGCTGCTTCGGCACGCAAGCGCTTCCGAAGGCCACGTGAATTTGTCGAATTTTGGTGGCAGGGCAATGCGTCATCCGCCATTTTGTGTAGTGAGACGCTCAAAATCGCTCTTTTCTGATCCGAACGGAGAATATTATGAAGGTTACCGTTATCGGCGCCGGCAACGTAGGCGCAACCGCCGCCGAGTGCGTTGCACGCAAAGACATGGTGCAAGAGGTGGTGATGGTCGACATCCAGGAAGGCATGCCGCAGGGCAAGGCCCTCGACATGATGGAGTCGGCGCCCATCCACGGGTTCGATACCCGCATCGTGGGCACCAACAGCTACGGCCCCACCGAAGGCTCGGACGTGTGTATCATCACGGCCGGCCTGCCGCGCAAACCGGGCATGAGCCGCGACGACCTGCTCGCCAAAAACGCCGAGATCGTAGGCTCGGTGACATCGCAATTCGCCGCGGGCAGCCCCGACGCTGCCATCATCGTCGTCTCCAATCCGCTCGACGTCATGACGTACGTGGCGTTCGAGGAGAGCGGCTTTGCCGATAACAAGGTGATGGGCATGGCCGGCGTGCTCGACACGGCCCGCTACCGCGCGTTCCTCGCGATGGAGCTAAACGTGTCGGTGCGCGACATTCAGGCGCTGCTCATGGGCGGCCACGGCGACACGATGGTGCCGCTCCCCCGCTACACCACCGTTGGCGGCATCCCGATCACCGAGTTGCTCGACGACGACACCATCCACGGCATCGTGGAGCGCACCAAGGGCGGCGGCGGCGAAATCGTGGAGATGATGGGCACCTCGGCCTGGTACGCCCCCGGCGCGGCGGCCGCGGAAATGACCGAAGCCATCATCAAAGATAACAAGCGCATCCTGCCCTGCGCGGCCTATTGCACCGGCGAATATGGCCTCGACGACCTGTTCATTGGCGTGCCCGCTCGGTTGGGCGCGGACGGCGTGGAGGACATCATTGAGGTGGACCTCAACGACGACGAGCAGGACCTCATGGCCACCTCGGCCGATCACGTGCAGTCGAATCTCGACACGCTGGCCCGCCTGAAGGACGAAGGCAAGATCGGATAACGACCCGCAAGCACGTCTCGAAAGCCCCCACCGCACCGCCCGTCGGCTCCCCGGCGTGGCGGTGCGCTGCATTTGGCTGCGTTACATTATTGTATCATTTTAAGATTGGGGGGTTGTTACCGTCGAGCGTGTATGCACAGTGGATCGCCTCATGCTATGATTCCTACACACGCAGCCGCCATGTATCGCTCCCTACTTATTTTCTTTGCTCTACTCGTTGGATGCAGCGCCGCAACACCGCCGGTCGCCCAAGATCCTCCGACAACGGGTCCCATCCCCGAAGAGAATCTCCAGATGGCAGCCGCCTACTCCGAAGCCCATGCGGGCGATGCAGTGCTGGTGTGGGTGGACGGCACGCTTGTGTTGGAGACGTACCAGAACGGGTACGACGCTACGACACCGCATCTTTTGGCCAGCGGCACCAAGACCTTCAACGGAGTGCTCGCGCACGCAGCCATTGCCGATGGGCTGCTGATGCTCGACCAGCGCGTAGCCACGGTCCTGCCGTCCTGGCGCACGGATTCTCAGAAGGCTACGATTACGATCCGGCAGCTGCTGCACCTTACCAGCGGACTCAAGACCGGCGTTCACCCCTCCATGACTTTTGCGGAGGCCCTCAACCAACCGCTTGTGCATCCGCCGGGCGAAGGCTTCCGCTACGGCTCAACCGGCTTTCAGGTATTTGGGGCCGTGCTGCGCGACGTGCTTGGCGACACGACGCCCACACAGTACCTGCAGGAGCGCCTCCTCGACCCCATCGGGGCCGAGGTCGCGCGGTGGGCCCGCACGCAGGGCGACCCGAACCTGGCGGGCGGCGCGTACATGACGGCCCGCGACTGGCTGCGCTTCGGTCGCCTCATCCTTAACGACGGACGCTGGGCGGGCGCCGCGGTGGTGCCGCCGGGCCTCATCGACCGCCTCACCACGGCGAGCCCTGTAGCGCCGGGTTACGGGCTGTCGGTCTGGCTCAACGCCCCGGTAGATACCAGCAACGCGTTCTTCCAGCAGATCCCCCGGTCTGTAGGCGGTGCCCAAGAACGCCTCATCTATGGCGAGGGGCCGCCGGATGTGTTCATGGCGGCCGGTCTGTTCAACCAGCGCCTGTACATCATCCCGTCGCGCCACATGGTCGTCGTGCGGCTCGGACGACCGAATGCCGAATGGCAGGACAGCGAGTTTCTGGCGCGCCTGCTCGATGGCACCGCCTACGAAGCCCCGCCACGCCCGCCGGCGGATCCGGAGATGATCGCCAACCTGTACCTGCTCCGCCTCTCGAAGGACTTAGACCTCACGTCCAAGCAAGAGCAAGCCGTGCGCCCGATACTCGTTGACCATATCACGCAGCTTCGCGCCCTTAGGCCGCCAGAGGCCCAACGCGACGCCCTGAGCCGCCGCGCGCGCTGGCGCCTGCTGCAAAAGATGCGTCGCCTCAACGAACGCACCGCGGCGCGCCTGCGAACCGTCCTTACCCCTCAACAGATGGACGCGTACGAGGCATGGCGCACGGAACAACGCGAGCGCTTGAGGGAGCGGCAAGGTAAATGAGGCGTTACTGGAAAATTCCCGGTATCGTTGGAGGCCCCCGCGGTAGCGACAACTCCCTCCGGCGGCCGGCGTATGCTGTGGTGCCACTGTACTACAGCAGCGTATTCAGCTTTTATGCACCACGACGTACTTGTGATTGGAAGCGGCGTAGCGGGCCTCACGTTCGCGCTGCGCATGGCCGACCATGCCTCCGTTGCCCTCGTCACGAAGGCCGCGATTGACGAAGCCAACACCGCGTATGCACAGGGCGGTATTGCCGCGGTGATGGCCGACGACGACGCCCCCGAGCAACACATCGAGGACACGTGCATCGCGGGCGCCGGGCTGTGCAACCGCGACATTGTAGAGATCGTCGTGCGCGAGGGCCCCGCGCGGGTTCGCGAACTCATGGACATGGGCGCCACCTTTACTCGCATCAACGGCAACGGCGCGCTGCACCTGGGCCGCGAGGGCGGGCACTCCGCCAACCGCATTGTGCACGCGGCCGACGCCACCGGCTACGAGGTAGAGCACACGCTGGTGGAGCGCGTGCAGGCCCATCCCAACATCCACGTGTTCGAGGCGCACTACGCCGTCGACCTCATCACCGAGCACCACCTGGGCCGCCACGTCTCGCGGCTGCGGCCCGATGTGCACTGCTTTGGCGCGTACGTCCTGGAGAAAGCCACAGGCACGGTACACACGTGTACCGCCGGCGTCACAATGCTGGCCACCGGCGGCTGCGGGCAAGTCTACCGCCACACCACCAATCCGCTGGTAGCCACCGGCGACGGCGTGGCCATGGCCTATCGCGCCAAGGCCCGCGTGGCCAACATGGAGTTTATGCAGTTCCACCCCACGGCGCTCTACCACCCCGAGGCCGATTCCTTTCTCATCTCGGAAGCGGTGCGCGGTGAGGGCGGCATCCTGCGCAACCAGGCCGGCGAGCGGTTTATGCCCGAATATGATGCACGCGGCGAGCTTGCCCCGCGCGACATCGTGGCCCGCGCCATCGACGACCAACTGAAGCAGCGGGGCGAGTCGCACGTGTGGCTCGACATCTCGCACAAGCCGGCCGAGGCCATCCGTACGCACTTCCCCACCATCTACGACACGTGCCTGCAGTACGGCATCGACATCACGGCTGCGCCCATTCCCGTCGTCCCCGCCGCCCACTATCAGTGCGGGGGCGTGCAGACCGACGCGCACGGCCGGACGTCCATCCACGGCCTCTGGGCCACGGGCGAGGTGGCCTGCACGGGCCTGCACGGCGCCAACCGCCTGGCCAGCAACTCGCTGCTGGAAGGCCTCGTCTTTAGCCACCGCGCCGCCCCCCCCGCCCTGCAGTACCTGCGCGATGACGCGTACCGCCCCGACGGCATTCCGGATTGGGACGCGAGCGGCACCGAGCAGCCCGGCGAGCACGTGCTCGTCACCCACAACCGCGACGAGCTGCAGCGCGTGATGAGCAACTACGTGGGCATCGTGCGCTCCAACGTGCGGCTGAAGCGCGCGCGGCGGCGGACGCGCCTGCTCTACGAAGAAACCGAGGCGCACTACAAAGCCTCGCACGTCTCCGAGCCGCTGTGCGAGCTCCGCAACATGATTGCCGTCAGCTACCTCATCATCGAGTGCGCACGGCAACGCCGCGAGAGCCGCGGACTGCACTACACCCTCGACTACCCCGAGCCCCACGACGCCGAACGACGCGCCACGCTGGTGTAAGGCGCGTGTCCAGCGCCATGAGGCTTGGTAAGGCAGCGGAAGTTGGGCGTCCGGTTGCCGATAGGGACTCGCCGGAGCCCATGTCTGCAGCGGCCTTCACCGCAGCAGCACGCACGCATCAGGCATCCTGGCTCTGACGCAAGGTGAGCACCGGGCAGGGCGCCAGACGCACCACGCGCTCGGTATTGCTGCCTAGTAAGAAACGCTGCATGCCCGAGAGGCCACGCGGCGCCATCACGATGAGGCTCATGCCATGCGTCTCGGCATAGTCCAGCACCTCCTCCGCCACATGGCCCTGCACCACGTGGTACGACACCGGCCCCGTAGGCCCATCGCCCGATTCGTACAGCTGCTGTAGGGCCGCCTCGGCATTCTCGATCATGGTATCGTCCATGTCCAGGCGCTGCACCGTAGGCACGCCAATGTCGCTGAAGGTAGGCACCAGGCGCTGCTCGCCTACGAAGAGCAGGTGGAGGCGCGCCCCGTACCACTCCGCCCATTCACGGGCCGTCACCAGCGCGGCCTCCGAGGCCTCCGAGAAGTCGATGGGCACCAGCAGGTCATCGTGGCCGATCTGTTCATCGGCGGTGGCCCAGGGCGCCTGTTCGTTGACGGCCAGCACGGGACAGGGGGCGTGGCGGATGATCTCATGCGCCACGTGGCCCAGCCGTTCGTCATCGGCATGGCCGCGCATGCCCATCACCACCAGGTCGATGGACCGCTCCTCGATATTGGATTCAATCGCCTCGGCCACGTCGAAGCTGACCTGCACGTCCACATCGGCCCGGACGCTAATTTCGCCCGACGGCGGCACCAGCGCCTCCAGGCGGTCCATGGCCTCCGACTCGATGAGGCGCTGAATGCTTTCGGCTTGCTCGCGGGCCGCGTCGAGGCCGTACCAGGAGGGCGACAGCTCGTTGACGATGTGCACGACGTGAAGGGTGGCGTCGCGCCGGTGGGCGAGATCCACCGCCTGGGTGAGCGCGTGCGACGCGCAGGGGGAGAAATCGGTGGGTACAAGGATGTTTTGCAGCTGCATGAGCGGATGGAGCGGTTGATGAGCAAAGCAACAAACTACAGGTAACGTACCCACTGCCGATGTGGCCGTTCGCTTCACGTACCCCCACAGCAGCAATCAGCAAACAACCCATTCGCGTGTAGGGGTCTGCACCACAGCTATCGTCGCTGCGCAGGAGGCCGTGGCAGTAGAAACGATGCGATGGGTTGATGATAGCGATGTGGTATGGATGGTTCAGATGGTTATTCGGTTCGGTTTGCCCAATTGCACGCGCAACGCCCGATCATTCGCCTGCTTTTGATCCCTGTTCAGAGCAATTGTGGGTATTGAATCGTCATAGACTTTGGAATTCATTTACGAAATCATATCCGATCTGCGTGCGCCTCTAGCCTCCCTGCAACGCTTGGCAGTCGCCCATTTCTGAGGGACTTGAGGTAGTCTGATGGACTCATTGGCGGATTTCGCAGAGAAGCGCGATGCTTGTTAGCGACCTTTATGACATCGTTTGGCGTTCGATCAAAAAGCATCACAAGGAACGTATCAGGATGTACGGCTTCGACCCCGCAGCCGTCAAGCGCCGACGCAGGGAAATCCGCTAGATTGAACGTTACGATCTATTCTGCACCCGCATGGACTGCAGCAGCCAAGACATGCCGGTCGTCTGGATCGGGAAGCGTGACCTTTGGTATGTTCTGCTGATACCTATCGACCGACGCGCCCGGAAGGGCTGCTTCCATGAGGTCACGGGTTCGCTCTAATTGGGCACGCGTCAAGTCTCTGCGATTGGCCAGCAGACTACGCATCCATTCTTCATGAATCGCGTCGCTCCAGTGCGCACGCACCAAATCTGCTATGGCCAATCGCATTAACAAGTCCCTAAGCTGCGCCGGATACAACACATTGGCGTCGTAGAGGACGACCGGCCGTGTGGACATACATGAGAAATGTCACGTCAAAGACGAACAGAAAATCATCACGACCTCATCCTAATACCCCATATCTAGCGCTTGTGCCTGATCGGCAAGCGCCTGCATGGCTTCGTTAGAGATGTCCTGCTGCTTGCGTTTGTACGCCAGCACATCACCGCGGTACACACGGCGGTGGGTTCCTACCTTATGGTGGGGAATCTTGCCCTGTGTGAGGAGCTTCACGAGATGGGGACGTGAGACGTTGAGCAGGTCGGCGGCCTCAGTTGTCGTCAACTCCTTGTCCGCAAGCGGATCCTCACCACGAGCAAGCGCTGCAAACGCCTCTAGCATCTGAGCAACCAGGCCAGCATCTAGGTCAACCGCTTCATCTTCGACGGTGAGCGTCACGGCTGAGGCGTCAGGGTGGCGCTCCAACACGCGGCGCACATCATTAAGAGCATCCGTTTGCCTATCCGGTAGCGTAGAACTACGGCGTGTGGCTTGGGGCATCGCAATGGTTTTTTTGGGATACTGAAGTAAGCTACACACGCGTTAAGTGAAATAAACGAAATGAGCAGCCGTTCCGATGTGTGGAGATTGCCCAACTGTGGAGATTGCCCCTACGGGATGACCTAAAGTCGCCCGCGCTCACAGCTTGCCCGACAGCGCCCGCAGCCGCAGCTCCCACACCTTCCAGGCCGCTTCGCGTACGATGGCCTTGCTCATCTTGGACTGCCCCTCGGTGCGCTCGGTAAACACCACGGGCACTTCCACAATATCGAAGCCCGCGCGCCACGTGCGGTAATGCATCTCCACCTGAAACGCATACCCATTCGAGCGCACGCGGTCGAGGTCGATCCGCTCCAGCACCCGGCGGTGAAAGCACTTAAAGCCCGCCGTCACGTCTTGCACCGGCAGGCCCGTGATGAGCCGCGTGTACACGCCCGCGCCGTACGACAGCATCAGCCGGGTCAGGGGCCAGTTGATGACGCGCACGCCGCCCACATAGCGCGACCCGATGGCCAGGTCGGCCGATCCGCTGCGCACCGGCCCCACCAGCCGCGGCAGGTCCTCCGGGTCGTGCGACAGGTCGGCGTCCATCTCGCAGATGTAGGTGTACGAGCGCTGCAAGGCGAACTGAAACCCGCGCAGGTAGGCCGTACCTAAGCCCAGCTTGCCCTCCCGCTGGATCAGATGAATGCGCTCGGGATGACGCGCCTGCCGCGCTGTCACCAGTTCGGCGGTGCCATCGGGCGAGCCGTCGTCGATGACGAGCACCGACAGCCGGCCGGGCTGCTGCAGCACCGCTTCCAGCACGGCTTCAATGTTTTGGGCCTCATTATACGTGGGAATGATGACAAGCGTGGACGAAGCGTCAGGCAAGAACCGATCGACGACTGATGAGCAAAAACGGGAATCGTTCAAACATAGCAGCAGCGCGTTTCATCCGCAACGGTTCCGTAACCGTGGAGCGCCTGCGGCGCCTGTGCGTTGGGGGCTACTCACGATTTTCTGCACGGATTCATGTATCTCCTCAACGCCATGGGCTTTTTGTTTCGGATGGCGTGGCGCGACAGCCGCGGCAGTCGCTCGCGTTTGCTACTGTACCTTGCCGCTATGGTGCTTGGTGTAGCGGCGCTGGTGGCCATCAATGGCTTTGGCGACAACCTCACACGGTCTATCGAAAACGAGGCCCGCGCCCTCCTGGGGGCCGATCTGCGGATCGAGCACGAGGAGCCGCTGCCGCCCCACATCGTGAGCCTCATCGACTCGATCGGGGGCACGCAGGCCCGCCGCACCTCGTTCGCCTCCATGGCGTACTTCCCCTCCGCCAACGGCACGCGCCTCGTCACGGTGCGCGCCATCGACGGCCCCTATCCGTTCTACGGCGACGCCCAAACGCGGCCCGACTCGGCCTACGCCACCTACCGGGCACGCGGCGGGGCACTGGTGGATGGCGCCCTCTTGCGGCAGTTTAACCTGACGATGGGCGACTCGGTGCGCATCGGCGACCGCGCCTACCCCATCGCCGGCGAGGTGCTAAAGATGCCCGGACAATCGGCGGCGTTCTCCACCATCAGCCCGCGCGTCTACGTTCCCCAAGCCGGCATCGACTCGACGCTGTTTGCCCGCGGCAGCCGCGTGGAGCGCTCCATTCTGTTCAAGTTCAACGACGGCCGCGATGTGCAGGCCCTCGTGGAATCCATCCGCCCGGCGTTTGAGAAGGCCGACGTAGACCTCGACACCGTGGCCGAAACGTCGGAGCGCTGGCAAGAGGGGCTGGGCAATCTGTACCGCTTCCTGAGCCTGGTGGGCTTCATCGCCCTCATCTTGGGGAGCCTGGGCGTGGCGAGCGCGGTGCATGTGTACGTGCAGCAGCGCATCGAGACGGTTGCTGTGCTGCGCTGCCTGGGCGCGGCCGGGCGCACCACGTTCGGCATCTACGTGCTGCAGGCCGCTGCGCTGGGACTCATTGGCGCGCTGGCGGGCTGCCTCGTGGGCGTCGGCGTGCAGGTGATCGTGCCGTGGCTGCTCGCGGACTTCCTCCCGGTGGCCGTCAACTTTGCGGTGTCGTGGGAGGCGCTCGTGCTGGGGCTGAGCGTGGGCGTGAGCGTGACGGTGCTGTTTGCGCTGTTGCCGTTGCTGGAGGTGCGCGACGTTTCGCCCATGCGCGCGCTGCGGTCGTCGGTGGAGTCGGGCCCGCCGGCGTGGAAGGACCCGTGGCGCGTGGGTATCGCGCTCGCCATTGCCAGCGGCGTCACCGGATTTGCTGTCTTGCAGGCACCCACGTGGGAAATTGGGCTGGGCTACGCGGGCGGCCTGTTCGTCGTCTTTGGTCTGCTAGCACTTACGGCCCGGGGCATCGCGGTCGGCGCGCGGTACATCCTCTCCGATGCCTGGTCGTACCCGTGGCGGCAGGGGCTCGCCAACCTGTACCGGCCCCAAAACCAGACCACCTTGCTGATGCTGGCGCTGGGGCTGGGCACCTTCCTCATCATGACGCTCTTCCTCACGCAGCGCACACTCCTCGAAACCATTGAGGTCACCGGCGGAAGCGGACAGCCCAACCTCGTGCTGTTCGACGTGCAGACGGATCAGCTGGCGGGTGTCACCTCCATCGTGCGCAACGAAAACCTGCCCGTGTTGCAGCGCGTGCCGATCGTCACCACGCAGCTGCAAGGCGTAAAAGGCCGGTCGATTGAGGCCCTGGAGGCCGACTCGGTCGACCTCACGTGGGCCCACCGCCGCGACTACCGCGTCACCTACCGCGACCATCTCAGCCCAAGCGAAACGCTCCTCAAAGGCTCGCTGGCCGACTCGGTAGCCGGCAACCCGTTCCGGAGCGGCGCAGCGGTGCCCGTCTCGATCGAAGAAGAAATCGCCGGCGAGTTGGGCGTGACGCTGGGCGATACGCTCACGTTTGACGTGCAGGGCATTCCGCTCGCCACCACCGTGGGCAGCATCCGGCAGGTCGACTGGCAACGCATTGGCACCAACTTCTTCGTCGTCTTTCCGGAAGGGGTGCTGGAGCAAGCCCCGCAGATGTGGGTCGTGCTCAGCCGGGCGTCAACGGAAGAGGCATCCGGCCGCGTCCAGGCGGAAGTGGTGCAGCGCTACCCCAACGTCTCGGCCATCGACCTCTCGCTGATCCTCTCCACCTTCAACGCGCTCTTTGAGCGCATGGCCTTCGTGATTCGGTTCATGGCGCTCTTTAGCATCCTCACGGGCCTGCTGGTGCTGGTGGGCGCCGTGGTGGTGAGCCGCTCGCAGCGCGCCGCCGAAAGTGTGCTCCTCAAAACCCTGGGCGCGTCCAAACGCACCGTCTTTCAGATTACGACCATCGAGTACCTGTTCTTGGGTACGTTTGCCGCGCTCACCGGCATCGTACTATCGCTCGTGGCCGCGTGGAGCCTGTCGCTGTTCGTGTTTGAGGGTCCGTTTGTGTGGGCCCCAGCGGCGCTTGCAGGGGCCTTGCTCGCGGTGGTCGCGCTCACCGTGGGCGTCGGACTCACGACAAGCCGCGGCCTGTACAACCGTCCGCCGCTTGAGGTCTTGCGCGCCGAGACGTAGCGCTTCGCCCGCTTGCTTTCATCCAGCCCATCGTTCCCATGGACACCGCTCTTATCACCGGCGCCTCCTCCGGCATTGGCGCCGCCCTGGCGCGCTGCTTCGCGGCCGACGGGTCGGATGTTATCGTGCTGGCCCGCTCGGAGGACGCGTTAAACGAGCAGGCTACCGAGCTTTCGCGCACACATGGCGTACAGGCCGAGGTGCTGGTGGCCGACCTGGCCCGTCCCGATGCTACGGCACACATCGTCGACACGCTCGACGCCCGCGGGCTGTCGCCGGATGTGCTCGTCAATAACGCCGGGTTTGGCCTGCGCGGGCCCTTTGCCACGTTGGATGCCGAGCAGCAAGCCGACATGGTGCAGGTGAACGTGACCGCCCTCACCACGCTCACCCGCGCCCTGCTCCCGGCCATGCAGGCGCGCGGCACGGGCGGCGTGCTCAACGTAGCGTCGACGGCCGCCTTCCAGCCCGGACCGTACATGGCGGTGTACTACGCCACCAAAGCCTACGTGCTGTCCTTTAGCGCGGGCCTCGCGGAGGAAGTGGCCGCCGATGGGCTCACCGTCAGTTGCCTGTGCCCCGGCCCCACGGACACGTCGTTCATCGACAAAGCCAAGATGCAGGAGACCGCGCTCTTTCAACATGCCAGCGTCATGACGCCGGAGGCGGTAGCCGCAGCGGGCTATCGGGGCTTTCGGCGGGGGCAGCGGATAGTGGTGCCCGGAGCCGCCAACAAGGCCGGGGCGGTGCTCGCGCAGCTCACGCCGCGCCGCCTGAGCGCCAAGGTTGCCGGGTGGCTCCAGCGCGACTGACGCCCCCAACCAACGCGCGGCCCGCCTGTGTCCAGACGCGCCGCGCACAAAGGTCCGATACGTGTGCGTAGGATTAGGCGTCCTCCGCCGGGAAAAGTCCGCGGACGCCGCTGTACACCACCGCCACGGCGATGATTTTGGCGAGATCGATGACGACGAAGCGGAGCCAGCCGCGGTCGATGGACGTCCACCACGAAGCATGATCAGCGGCGTAGTGGAGCCACGAAACGCCCACCGTAAACAGGAGTGCCGAGCCCGCCAGCATGGCGACGGTGCTCCCGGCGAGCGTCTTCCAGCGCTTCGAGAGGAATCCCACGACGGCCGCAGCAAACGGGTAGGCCAGCAGGTAGCCCGCGGAGGCCGCGCCCGCAAAGTAGGCCACGCCGGTACCGTCGCCCGCGTACACCGGCACAAACAATCCCAGCGAGAGGTACAGCAGCTGCGCCAGCAAGCCGTTACGCGCGCCCAAAAAGAGGCCGCTGCCGTACACCGCAAGCGTTTGCAGCGTGATGGGCACCTCCCAGAGATACACCCGCGCGCTAAACTGTGCGCCCAGGGCGGTGAGCAGCGCAAAGCCCGCGATCCCCAGCACTTGCAGGGCCGCCGCGGCCTGTTCTTCGCGCAGCCCGTCAATCCAGGACGCGCGCGTCGAGCGAAGCGAAAGCAGTTTCGTCATTACAGCCATCCGTTTGTTTGTTTAACAGCATGATCGCTACAGTGTACGAGTGCGCCCCGAGAACTTCCAGCGCGATGTTGTAACGTCGGTGCGGGCCGTACGACCGCGGCTCATGTCCAGCTGTAGCAGGCGGGGGTTATGTAGCTCCTACAGATCTCCGATTTCTACAACGGTTTCATCGCCTTTGAGCATCTCCACGGCCGGCTGAAGCGTCTTCCCAAGAAGCTTTCGCATCGCCGGTTCGACGTGTTTCTGCACGTTATCCAGATCACGCTCGGAGGCGGGCCGTGCCGGCCAAGCAGGTTCAGAAAGGCGCTGTCCTTGCTCATCACGATAACGTTCGCTTCCCGCGCGGCCTGAAATATCTCTCCATTCTCCGATCTCGACATATTCGACCTCCTTCAAAATATGCGGACCGATGTGTGGGCTCAACGCTTCCGGGGTCACCAGTTCTACAGAGCGGCCAAGCTCCTCTTCCAACAAGAACGACAGCGCCATGTAGTGATCAAAGGACTTCTTTCCCGGAGCAAACTACAAGAGAAGGTCAACGTCGCTCTCCAGATGGGGGTCATCCCGTTGGAATGAGCCAAACAATCCCAAGCGCTGCACACCAAGTCGACGCAAATCGTCTCGAAGGCGTCTCAGACGCTCAGCCAGATCTTGTTTTGTTTTGACGGCAGTAGTTATAGTGATTACAAAACCGACAGCGAACCCAGATGTTGCCCTGCAGCATAAGGACAAAGCTCAGCTGAAATGTGCAGGAAAGGCTCAACAGAATCCGATACGGCAAATCGGCATCGCTCCTCGAAATTCCCAATCGCCGGCGTCGCCAATCTGGGTCCGCGAAGCCGAACCCGTTTGGCTGACCTCGCCTGAAAACAGCCAGAGACCATTTTCAGCTGAACCGGGCATGTTATGCGGCCACACCTGTTCTGCTCAGTTCCTCTTGCTTCCTTGAATCCACTCCGCGAGCCGCCTTCGTATCCGCTGCATCCGACCGGAACTGATCTTCCCAATTCTACCCTCAAGGATCTGCCCCTCCACAATCGCCAGCCTGCTGATTCGAACAATACTCGTCTTTTTGAGCCCCGATTGCTGGAAATCGCTGTCACCTTCCTCAATCAACTCATCGAATTCCTCAATCTGCTGGTGGAGCTGCGAGGAAATCATGCAGATCAGCCAGTCGTCGTACGGCCCAGGAGCTTTGCTTATCAACAGAGCTGGGCGAAGTTTGCCCTCCGCCAAATCTGTACGGGGAAATCGATACAGAACGATTTGGCCAGGTTCTTTCACGACGACGTAAACCGCTCTTCGAGATCTCCTTCTGTATATTCAGGCTCCGTCTCTTCTTCGATTCCCCGCATTGCAGAGGCTAGCGAGAACTGCGTCCATTCCTGATCCTCTTCGCGAGCCTGATCGCGCTCGGTTTTCGTAAGCAGATACTCTACAAAGTCAAGCACCTCGGCCTGCGTTTGCTCCGGAAGGCGTTGAACCTGCTTGTTGATCTTCTCGGCAACGTTCATAATCGAGCCAGAGGATGTAAAGGCATTCACGTCTCAAAAGTACCTACGCCGAAGCGAACAATTCGGTTCAGGTCTCTCTACGCGGGCCGCATAACGGGAGAGCTCTGCTGCGAAGGGCGTCGGCAAGCTACGAACGAGGCGAAGAAGACGCTACCGGCTGGAAATGGGTAC
Organism: Salisaeta longa DSM 21114; assembly: GCF_000419585.1. NCBI lineage: Bacteria > Pseudomonadati > Rhodothermota > Rhodothermia > Rhodothermales > Salisaetaceae > Salisaeta > Salisaeta longa. The sequence goes on along the minus strand of NZ_ATTH01000001.1, from coordinate 786,188 downwards.
CCGCCCTTCGTCAGCAGCAGCGTGGTGTTATCCGGATTTCGAAAAAGGCTATCCGGCATGATCTGACTGATTCGAATCGTGATGGACTGTGAGAGGCACGATTCTTTTGAGCAGGTGCTTTATTTTCCGAATGTTTCTTCGCTCATAATGGAGCTCGCTGAATAGGACGATAAAGAAAATGAAGTGTCCAAACTCGGCAAACCCGGTTATTTCAGCGCTCGGATACGCTGGCGTTTCAACTCTGCGAACCAATCTTCTCACAGGTGGACCTGAGTTAGAGTTTATTTCCTCATAAGAGAACTCTGCTTCTGGTTGTACGCTTAGAATTTCTTGCTTTTGAAACCGAAGCAGCTTGTCTAAATCGTCAATTCGATGCTGCCTATTCCACAGCTGCACATAAGCAAATTCGGGAATCTGCAGGGCTTCCTCGAAAGTCAATCCTCGGCGAAACAACCGTGCCAGTCCGGGAGCTGGTTGGTTGTTGTTTATATCAACCGTCCAGCCCATCGGAGCAGGTAAGATTACAGCTGCGTCGCCAGCGTAAGGAATGGCCCCGGCTGCTTGCCAGCTCTTGAACTCATCGAGCGACCAAATGTCAAGGTCTAGGTCTCTTTCATCATGAAATACCCGCTTGTATGCAGAGCTTGTATATCCCTCTTTGCTTACCAGCACTCCACGATTGACCTGAATATCCTTGAGCATCCCAAGAAATGACTCGACGTGCTTCAGGTCTATTGGCCTACTGTGAAACTTGGCGTCATAGGCCGTCTGAATTTTCTCCCCCTCGATGTCTTCGATCAGCAAGATGTCGACTTGTCGCTTCCTCCCAGAAATTGCTCCCTCAATTCTCACGTCTCGCTTGACCTCAGCGTGGGAGAAACCAGAATATTCTTGGACTAGATGTCCGTATATCTCGTTCTCGTACTCTCTCCAGTCATCGACGTGAAACTCCTTGTTGCCGCCCATGCTTGCTGTTTTCAAACGGAAGACAGAATCTGCCAGAAGCCGGATAACGGTGAAACTCTGCCGCGAAGGGCGGGAAAACTTGCAAATTGAGCAGCGGAGTCACCACCGCTGAAATCTGGCCGCCGCCCTTCGTCGGCAGCAGTGATGGGTTATGCACACCTACTCAATATTCAGATAATCGCCTGAGAAAGTGGTGCGCCAAAAGTATTGCAAGGTGTAACCTCACCGTACTGTCTTCCCTGTCCGAAGAGCCAGGATGAGACCCATCTGGACAGAGCCGTTTCCAAAAGCCCTGAACAAATCCTCCCTTGTCACCTACCTCCCACTCGTTGAGAGAAGGAATAAGGAAGGGCGGATCAATTTGAGCCAAGTGCTCTCGTCGAGCATGACTTGAATCTCTCATTTCATCTTCAGGAATCAGCTTCTGACTAATGGCGTCGAATAGGCTCTCGATGAAACTTCGAATCTGTGCATTCGCTGATTCCCATTCTCCCCGGGCGTGGCATGAAAAGGCTTGGTTTAGATGGTTGCCAGCTACTTCAAACTCATACTCCTCAAGCAGATTCTCTAATTCGCTTTCCTTTTCAGGCAGATCCAGCTCTTTGGGCAGTCTCGATTTCAGCGACCCATCTTTAATTTCGTAACCGTCGCGCGCGAGGCAATTTTTGAGTTCCGAATACTGATCGTCTGAGTAGGTCCAATCGTCTTCGTCCGGGACCTCGCTAACAAGGTGATCGATCACCTCAAAAGTCAGATTTGTCCCTTTCGGTCCTTGCTGCTCCGGATTCTTAATCAGGTGTCTCGCGATCGCATTGGCTTTCTCACGCAGATAATTCAGATCCTCCGTCAGTACGTCCTCTAGGCCGAATCGAAGTGCGACCCTGTCAACTTCGCCATGTGTTTTGGATTCGAGCAGTGACATAGTCTCCAATATCGTCGCCCGGGAGAAGTTAGACATATAGAAATTCCGGCTTACTTCGGGTGTGCATAACTATGTATTGAGCCGATCCATTCCGTGTTACATCACGGATCCATTCGGCATAAGACGAATCCGGATTTCGAAGAACTCTAGCTAATTCATAGGGCTCCCCAAACGGCGGTGAGTGGAAGACTGAAGGCTTCCATATATGACGTTATGACAGAGGGAGGCCACGTGCCTAAAAGATACAGTCCTCTTTGCCGAGAATCAAATTCGTAACTCATCCCCGACTCCCCCTTCCGCCATCATGTCCACGTCCCCGCATGAATCCTCGTCCCTCCTCGACCGCGTCCGGGCGGCCTGCCGGCGGAAAGGCTACAGCTACCGCACCGAGCAGACCTACACCCGCTGGATTGTCCGATACGTAAAATACCACGACACCACGCACCCGCGTCACCTTGAGAAATCCGACGTTCGGACGTACCTCTCCTACCTCGCCACGGAACGAAACGTCGCGGCCTCCACGCAAAACCAGGCGCTCAATGCGCTCGTGGTTCTCTATGATCGCGTATTAGAGACGGAGCTCGGCGCCATCGGAGGCATTACGCCGCCGCAGCGCACAAAAAAACGACCCCCAGTGCCTGAAGGCCCCGAGGGTCGCGTGCGGTCCAATCCTGTTCTGCCACAAAAGCAGCGTTGAACAGGCAAGCAAACGGGCGTTACCGGCCGTCGCTGTCTCCGCCCATGTCGCCGCTGTCTTCTTCGGCGGGCGGCAGTAGCACGGTGTCAATCACGTGGATCACGCCGTTGGAGGTCTGGATATCGGTGGTGACGACCTGCGCTTTGTTCTTGCCTTGCAGGTACACCGTACCGTCCTGTACCATGATGCCCAGGGGCTGGCCCTGCACGGTCATGGCCTGATCCATGCCCACTACTTCCTCGGCGGTCACTTCACCCGAGACGACGTGGTACGTCAGGATCGCGCGCAGCTGATCTTTGTTTTCTGGCTTCAGCAGGCTTTCAAGCGTGCCGTCGGGCAGCGCGGCAAACGCCTTGTCCGTCGGAGCGAACACCGTGAACGGCCCTTCCCCCTTCAGCGTCTCGACCAGATCGGCTGCTTGTACGGCTTTCACGAGTGTGTTGAAGCCTTTCGCCTCGATGGCTGTCTCTACGATGTCGCCCGTGTCGGATTGTGCTTGGGCGGGAATCACGAGCAACAGCGCCAAGAGGCCGCTAGCAATGAGTGTACGGTACATAGTTGGTTCTACTGTGCAATGAGTAGGTGTCGGAAAAACATCTACTACGCACAACGCACGCACGCCTCAAGTATTGCATGCGTCCTTCACAACGTAACAGGTTTGTGGCAGCCCAACAATAACCTTACAATACCGCGTTTCAGGGACGCTCGGGCGAGGCGTAGGCGCCTGTAAGGGCGCGCAATTCTATCGCGGCGCGCTTGGCTTCAAATTGCGCGTCGAGGAGGCGGCTCTCGGCCCGAATAAATTGCTCCTGCACTTCCCGAAGCTCGACGGACGTGATGGTGCCTTGCTCGAATTGCGCAAGCGCAACGGTCACGTTGGCGGCGGCCGCTTGCTGGTTTTCGCGGACGATGGAGACAAGGGCGAGCTGATTGCGGTAGTCGGCATACTGCTGGTCGATGCGCGTGGCAAGTTGGAGCCGGATGTCGCGGGCCTGCAGCGTGGCCGATCGCACCGCGACGGCCGCGTTCTCCAGACGCCGGTAGCGGTTCAAGCCGTCAAAGATGTCGAAGCTGAGCGTGAGGCCGTACGTGAGGTTGGTGCTGGTGCTCTCAATCAGGAAGCCGCTGGGGGCATTGACCGAGGCATAGCTGTAGCCCACCGAGGCATCCAGCGTCGGGAAAAAGTCGGCCCGCACGGCGCGCTGCGTGGCCTGCTCGGCGCGCACCTGCTGCTGCGCCTGCGCGAGGGCCGGGCTGGCCTGCACGGCGGCCGCCTGCAACCGATCCTTCTGCAGGGTCGTGTCAACCGGAATGCGCGGCGTGACGGCGTAGCCCAACGGCGCGCGCGGCGGACGGTTCATGAGGCGGTTGAGCGCGGCCTTCGTGCGCACAAGCGCCGTCTCCTGCCGCAGCAGATCGGAGCGGTCGGCGTTTAGGTCCACCAGCGCCTGCCGCACGTCCAGCACCGATGCGGTGCCTACGGCTTCGCGGGCGCGGGCGATACGCAGCCGCTCACGCGAGATGGAGACGGCCTCGCGCAAAACCTCGAGCTGTTGCTGCTGCCGCACGATCTCGTAGTACGTGATGCGCGCGTCGGCCACCAGCTGGTTGGCCACGCCGGCGGCACCGGCTTCTGCCCCGGCCCGCTCGGCCTGAAGGCGGTCGTACACCGAAAAGCGCCGCAGCCCGTCAAACACCGTCCACGACAGGGTGGCGCCGGCGCCGTACTGCGTCTCGCGGGCCCCGTTGATCTCCTCGCTCGGCTGGCCCACAAACTGCTGCGTCGCGTCGGTGATGGTCCCGTCGTAGTACCCCTGCGCCGTCACGCGCGGCAAAAACGACGCGTTGCCCCAGCTGACGTTGTTGCGGGCAATCTGCGCGGTGTTGCGGGCTACTTGCGCCTGCAGATTGGCCTGTAGTACGCGTTGCACCACCGCTCCCACGCGCAAGGTATCGGGGCTTGACGCGGGCTGCGCTGCTACCGGGGCGCCCCCAAGCGTCAGCGCAATGACAACCCAACAATATCGAAACACACGTCCTCCTTCATTTTGCGAAGTGATTTGCGACGCGCCGTTCTACTTCCGCCCCTGCGCCCTGATTCTCAGCGCGCGCGTCGTTCCGCGCTTGTTGCAATGCGCGCTTGCCACGGGGCGCCTGATGCGCCAACGGCTGAACGTCTGTCCCACGAGCGTTTGCCGGCAGCGGCTACCCCTCAACGGTTTCGTCGTCGAGCACAATTTCTTTCCGCAGGCGCGCCACCGGAATGCCCAACTGCTTCCGATACTTCGAGACGGTGCGGCGGGCAATCTTGAATCCTTTCTCCTCTAGCGCATCGGCCAGGCTCTGATCGGACATCGGATCGGTCTTGTCTTCGTGATCCACGATGTCCTGCAGGATCGCCTTCACCTCTTTGTTCGACACCTCCTCGCCGTCCACCGTCTCCAGGCCCTCCGAGAAGAAGTACTTCAGCTCGTAGACGCCGAACTCCGTTTGCACGTACTTGCCGTTCACCACGCGGCTCACCGTCGAGATATCCATGTCGATGATGTCGGCCACGTCCTGCAAAATCATGGGCTTGAGGTTGCCCTCGCCATATCGGAAGAAATCCTCCTGGAGCTGCACAATCGCATCCATGACCAGCGACATGGTGTGGCGCCGCTGATTGATGGAGTTGATGAACCAGCGGGCCGAGTCGAACTTATTTTTCAGGAACTGCTTCGTGTCGGTGTCCACTTCTTTCGTTTCCTTTTTCTTTTGCGCCCGCAGCTTTTCGAGCATCTTGCGGTAGTGGCGCGAGATGTGCAGGTCGGGGGCGTTGCGGCCGTTGAGCGTGATGATGAACTCGCCATCGACGTACCGCACGGTAAAATCGGGCGTGATGTAGTTCGTCTCCTCCGAGAAGGTCCCCTCGCCGGGCTTCGGGTCGAGGCGGTTCTGGATCAGTTCGAAGGCCGTCTTGAGCGTCCGGTCGTCTACGTCCAGGCGCTTTTTCAGCTTTCCGAAGTGCTTCATGGTGAACGCCTTGTACTGGCGCTCCAGCATCTCTATAGCGACGGCGCGCCCCTCCACGTCCTCCGGCATACGGTAGAGCTGCAGCAGCAGGCACTCCTGCAAGTCGCGCGCGGCGATGCCGGCCGGATCGAGCGACTGCACCTGCCGGAGCACGCGTTCTACGTCCGCTTCCGTGAGGTCGACGCCGTGATTGAAGAGGATGTCGTCGAGAATGGACTCCACCGGACGGCGCAGGTAGCCGTCCTCGTCAATCGACCCGATGATTTGCTCGGCGATGAGCTGATCGGTGTCGCTGAGGTCCAGAAACGAGAGTTGATCGGACAGCCGCTCGGCCAGCGTGGGCGCCGAGGGCATGGGGCGCTCGCGGTCGTCATCGTCTTCATTGTAGCCCGGACTCGCCTTGTAGCCGTACAGGTCGTCGCTGCTGTTGAGCAGGTCCTCGACGTCAAACTCCTCGTCGTCCACGTCCTCCGTCTCCACCTCGTTTTCGGATTCGGCGGAGGTGTTCGCCTCGATCTCTTCCTCGCGCCGGCGCTCCTCGTCGTCCAGTCCTTCCTCCAGCAACGGATTTTCTTCAAGCTCGTCCTTAATCCGCTGCTCAAGGTCCAACGTGTTAAGCTGCAGCAGCTTGATGTACTGAATTTGCTGCGGCGAGAGCTTCTGTTGGAGCTCTTGTTTCTGATGAAGTTCAAGCATGGGAGGGCGGATCTGATGAATCAGCTTCGCAAGCAGGGGCTGTGCCGCCGACGGGTTCCCCTCTGTGGCCTACGACGGCAACACACAGCTAAGCATACGGCACGCGCTTAGCAATTTCCATTCCGCTTCGGAATTTCTTAACGTAAGCACGACACCTGTGTTGCGCGGCGCGTTTGGCGCAACGCGCCTATGCGCTGTTTGATAGAAGTAACGGGTACGCGAGCCTGTGGCAGAAGGCGCTGCTGCCCGTAGCACCGAGAGAGAGCGTAGATATAATGTAGATTTCACACCTTTCGTCTTTGCTCAGTCCTCGCGATGCCAAGGTGAGGCGTACTTTTCTGTGCGTTGAGCATGCACATTTGAGCCATCAACGCGCGGTTAATCATCTCCCCAGGTGGGTCATTTTCAAAAGCGATCTCCACGGGTCGGCAATCTCCACAACAAGCGTCTCCCTCCGTACACGGAGATTGCCACGTCGCCTTCGGCTCCTCGCAATGACAAGTGGGTGTGCATTTTCTTTCGAATGGTGAACGTGCAGTTGTAAAGCCAATCCGGATAACCTTCTGAATCATCAGTGCTCTGTTCTTGGTTTTCTTCTTCTCGTCATTGTATTGCAAGGAGCGAAGCGAGGGCCGCCACGGAACCCCTCCATTTGCTGTTGGCTTGAATGCACCGGTCGCTTTTGTGTCTAACCTATGTGTGGCATGCCCGAATCCCGCGCCAACGATCTTACGCCGCGCCCCGACGCCTCCGATGCCGATGTGGAGCAGCTGTTGCGTCCGCAAACGCTGGATGATTTTATCGGTCAGGACAAGATCAAGAAGAACCTGCGCGTCTTCATGACCGCCGCGCTGCAACGCGGCGAGACGCTGGATCATGTGCTGCTCTCGGGGCCGCCCGGCCTGGGCAAAACGACGCTCTCGTACATCATTGCGCACGAGATGGGCGCGCGCATTCGCACCACGAGCGGGCCGGTGCTGGAGCGCCCCGCCGACATTGCAGGCGTGCTCACCAACCTGCAGGAGGGCGACGTGATGTTTATCGATGAGATTCACCGCCTCAGCTCGGTGGTGGAGGAATACCTCTACTCGGCCATGGAGGACTACCGCATCGACATCGTCATCGACGCGGGGCCCAACGCGCGCACCGTGCAGATTCAGCTGCCGCCGTTTACGCTGGTGGGGGCCACCACCCGCAAGGGACTGCTCACGGCGCCGCTGCGCGCGCGCTTCGGCATCGACTTCCGCTACGACTACTACACGGCCGAGCTGCTCCAGCAGATTACGCTCCGCTCGGCCGGAATCCTCAACGTGGAGACCACCCACGACGGCGCACACGAGATTGCTACGCGCAGCCGCGGCACCCCGCGCGTGGCGAACCGGCTCCTGCGCCGCACGCGCGACTTCGCGGAGGTGGAGGGCGATGGCATCATCACGCGCGCCGTGGCCGATCATGCGCTGAATGCGCTCGACGTGGATGCCGCGGGCCTCGACGACATGGACACGCGCATCCTGCTCACCCTCATCGACAACTTCGATGGCGGCCCCACCGGCCTCAAAAACCTGGCGGTTTCGGTCGGCGAGGAGTCGGGGACGCTGGAGGAGGTGTACGAGCCGTACCTCATCCAGGAGGGCTTTCTGGAGCGCACCCCGCGCGGGCGCGTCGCGCTGCCGCGGGCCTACAAACACTTCGACCGCGATAGCGGCAGCCGCACCGGCGACCTGTTTACGCGCGGCCATCCCCGCGAGCGTCAGGAATAAGGACGCACGAGGGCGCGCTCGATCAGATGCGGGGCGGGTCGTTCAGAAATTGGGTGTAGAGCGACGGCAGCCCACCCGCTAACAACTCCGCACGCAAGCGGTCGGCTTTCCCCGTCCACTCAAGGGCACGGTACGCCATCCACAACCACGTCTTGGCTTCTGCCATCGCGATGCCCGCCGAGGTATGCGCGTGCACGACATCCACCAGCCGCTGGAAGTGCTGTGCGGCGGCCTCCAGATCGCGCCCCGCGATGGCTGGGCGAAACATAAGCGATTGCCCGGCCACGAGCAGCACATACGGGTCGTTGGGGTCGCGGGCCCGTGCCTTCTCCAACAGATCTTGCGAGCGGCGCCCGTAGCGAATGGCCCCAAAGAACGACGCCTCCCCGGCGCGATAGGCCCACAGCCCCGACAACAGCGCCAGCTCACGCGCCGATCCGTTCGGGAGGTCTTCCGGAATGTCCTCGATGATGTCGCCCTCTTCGGTGAGCGGATAGAGCCGATACCGGCACAGCAGGCGGTGCATGCGGGTGTCGGCCTGCTGCAGGAGGCTCCGCAGCGCGGCCACATCCTGTTGGGCGTAATTTGCTTGAACCGAGTCGGCAAAGGTAAGCGACACCGCAAGCACCAGGGCTATCATGGAAAGCAACGGTTGATGGTAAAGGACCAGCGCATGGATAACGGTTGAGCCGCCTGCTGTTCGCCCTACGTCACGTGTTGGCGTTTTGTTTGTGGCATTTCAGCGCAAGTAGCGCGCAAAGAAGCCGCGGGTCCACCGCAGGCTCCACCGCTCGGCCCGCGCCCGCGGCCCGCGCATGAGGCGCACCGTTGTGCCGGGCACCGCATCGCGCAGGGGGCGCCACACCGCCTGCAGCGTCGCCCGCGGCGTACGAGGCGGCTCCGGCTGCACCGTGCCGCCCCTGAGCAGCGCCACCGGCCGCTGATGGCCCCGCCACGTCACATGCAGCCCCACCGGCCACCAGTGGGCGTTGGGGTAAAGCCGCGCCAGGCGCTCGACGGCTCCCGAAGGAAACGGCCGGAGGCCCTCCTCGGGCGCGTGCAGCTCGCCCTCCGGGAAATAGACGAGCACCGTGCGGGGCGCCGACCGAAACCGGCGCGCCGTACGGCGCACCGTTGCTGCGCGCCGGGCGGGGTCGGACGCCGGAAACGGCTGCGCACCGACCGGCGCAAACAGCGGATACCGGTCCCATTCCTCCATCCACACCGTGCTGGGGCGGCCCATCGTGTGCGAGACGAGGTACCACAGGAGGTGCGCGTCGTACACATGGTGGTGGTTCGCGTAGCAGATGACCGGCCCCTCGGGCAGCGCAGGAAGCTGCGGCGCCGCATAGTCGATCCAACGGAACGCCTGCCACAGCTCGTACCGAATGAGCGTGCGAATGAGGAACGGCATCATAGGCGATTACGCATCTTTGAGCGCCGCCTTGCGCCGGGCGTACGTATCCACCGCCACGCGCCCCAGCTTGCGCGGCCACGAGACGTATGCGCGCTCCGTGAGGTTGTCGTAGCCGTTGCGGCGCACCTCGTTCATGATCTCCCGGTACATGCGCGCCGCGCTGCCAATGCCGAGGCGCACTTTCCACGGTAGGGCATCGATAGCCGCCATCCCTTCGGTGTACCGCTCCTCGGCCGCTTCCATCACGCGCTCCATGAGGCCACGGTAGGCCGGCGTCACGCGGCCGGCGCGCAGGTCGTCCACCGTCACCCCGGCTTCGTCCATCCACGCCCGCGGCAGGTACACCCGCTCGCGCATCCGGAGGTCTTCCCCCACGTCGCGGGTGATGTTTGTGATCTGCATGGCGATGCCCAGCGTGCGCGCCGGCGCATCGAGCGGTTCGTGGTCTTGCCCAACGCACAGAAACGGCAGCATCATAGCGCCCACGCTGCCGCCCACCAGGTTCGAATAGTGCACCAGGTCGTCCAGCGTCTCCACCGTACGCCCCTCCAAGTCGAAGCGGGCCCCGGCGATGAGCTCATCCATCGGCGCCCGCTGCAGCCCGTAGCGCGCATGCACATCCGCGAGCCGCTGCCACAGCAGGGCTTCCGGCGGATGGCCTGCCAGCGTCCGATCGAGGCGGTCTTCCAGCGCCGCCACCTCACGCAGCGCCTGCTCGGCCCCTACATCGAGCACGCGCTCATCGGCGAGCGTGTCCACCCGCCGGCAGAACAGATAGAGCGTGGCGATGGGCAGTTGCCGCGACGGCGGAAGCAGCCGCGCAGCCATCGAGAAGGTGCGGGAGTGATGGTGAAAGGCGTTCCAGATGTACGCATCCGGGTCGCCATCCGGGGCCTCCACATCTTCAGAATGCGTCGAAGCAGCAACGTCCATGGCATCTCTAGGCTTGTGCAGGCGTCATCGAGAGCGTAGGCGTGCCGCGCACCTTCCAGATTATGACAAATGGAAGTGCCGTAGCCGCCGCCCCCACGAGGGCCGCGACATACAACCCTTGCAGCAAGCAGATGGCCAGCGGAAACAGGCAGTTGAGCGCATACACGGCCGGCGCCCAGCGGCTGAGCTTGTCGAGGCCGCCGCCCAGGTACTCGTAGCCCACAAGAATCACAAAGGTAACGCCAGCCCATCCAAACCAGTTAGACAGCGGCATGCCGTAGTAAAAGCCGTCCACGCCGTACGTCCAAAACGGAAATGCGCGGCTCATGGCCGGATCGAGCGATACGTCCCACAGCACCATAAACAGCGTGCCCCAGGCCACCGCCGCCCAGCGCGTATCGGCCACCCGCCGCGCCAAATCCAGCGAGACAATCGACATGGCAAACCACGACGGCGGAATGAAATAGGGCACGTGGCCCGCTATTTTCGCTCCCAGCCAGTGCGTGTACTCGTAGGCGCCAAACGGAAAGACAAACCCACCCGGCGTAAACACCCCTGTCGTTCCAATCAGCTCGCTTGCCCCGCCAATGATGCAGCCCCAGGCGGCGATGAACGTCATCCGCTTCCATCCCAACGACGCGCCGTACATGAGCAGCGGCATCACAGCCAGCAGCGTCATGTACGTCCACGTCGGCGACTTCACGAGCTTCGTGTACATTGGGCCAAAGAATTGCATGACGCTTGGAAACAGCCGCAACAGCAGCAGGCCCATCACGCTGAACGCGATGGAGCCCACAAACAGCCAGAAGACAAACGTAAGCACCTGCTCGATCGTGTCGGGCAGGTCAATAAACCGGATTTTGCGGTGGGGCATGGGTGATGCGTAAAACCGTAAGTGCATGAGATGGGAAATATAGGCGAAACCGACCGGAAAGTGCACCCGCGCAAATGTGATAACCTTGCATTCCGGCGCGCCAACGGCCTCTTTACACATGCCGCGGCCCCAACTGACCCGACCGCCCCATGCCCATGACCATTGCCATCCGTCCGCCCGAGTACTTTCCGCGCCTGTCGTACCTGTCGCTTGCGCACCACGCCGACCGGCTGATCGTGGCCGATACGCTGCAGTACAGCCGGCAGTCGTTTCAAAACCGCGCCAAGCTACGCAATCCCGACGGCTGGCAATGGATCTCCGTTCCGCTGGAAGGCGGACAACACGGGCGGGTCATCAAAGACGTTGCAATTGCCGACCGCGGGCGGTGGCGCGCGAAGCACTGGCGCGCGTTTATGTACAACTACCGCTCGACGATGTACTTCGAGTTCTTCGAGGATCGGCTCCGCCCGCTCTTTGACGCGTCGTGGAGCCGATTGGCGGACCTCACGTGCCGCTCGGTTGCGCTGCTCGCCGACCTGATGGACCTGGACACGCCCATCACGCGCGCTTCAGCGCTCCCCGGCGCCCCCAATTCTGTAGCGGGCATCGTAGAGGCGGTGGGGGCCGAGACGCTCCTTGCCCCGCCCGAGGCCGCGGCAGAAGATGCACCAGCGGCGCCGCACACCCGCGTGTTGCGCTACGAAACGCCCACCTACCGCCAAAACTTTGAGGGCTTCGTGCCGGGCATGTCTGCTGCCGACGCCCTCTTTAACTACGGACCCGAAGCCCGCCGCTTTCTCACCACCGGCGCCCACACCCAACCCTACCACCCAGCCGCCTCCAACGCATGATTCTGCCCGACCATCGCATCCGCCGCCGTGCTGTAGACTACGACATGATTGCGCCGTTCGTTGACGGCCAGGTGCGCGACGGCGTAATCAGCTACGGCCTCAGCTCGTTTGGCTACGATATGCGCATCGCCGACGAGTTTCGCGTCTTTACGCCCAACATCTACAACAGCGTCGTCGACCCCAAGCAGATCGACGAGCGCGCCATGGTGGAATACCAAACCGACGACCACATTCTCATTCCACCCAATTCGTACGTGCTGGGGCGCTCGGTAGAATACTTCCGCATGCCCGATGACCTGCTCGCCGTCGTCCTTGGCAAATCGACCTATGCGCGGTCGGGAATCATTGTGAACGTAACGCCCCTTGAGCCCGGCTGGGAGGGCCACGTGACCATTGAGGTGGGCAACGCCACGCCGCTGCCGGCCAAGGTGTACGCCAACGAGGGCATCGCGCAGGTGCTGTTCTTGCAAGGCGAAGCGCCCGAAATTTCGTACGCCGACAAGTCGGGCAAGTACCAGCACCAGCGCGGCATTACGCTACCGCGCATGGACGCATAGCCCCACAGCCGCACGATTGGCGCGGGGTGATCAGAAGCGGAGCAACGTGTCGAGGGCCGGGCGCAGCTTGGCTTGGGCCGAGAAGATGTCTTGCTCCAGCGGCCGCGCAAACGGCACCGGCAGCTGCTCGGCCGCCACACGCGTCGGCGGAGCATCGAGCGCTGTGAACGCAACTTCGGAGAGCTCGGCGGCCAACTCGGCGCCCACGCCCGCTGTGCGCGTCGCCTCGTGCAATACGAGGAGGCGATTCGTCTTTTCGAGCGACGCCCGCACCGTTGCTTTATCCCACGGCACGAGCGTGCGCAGGTCGATGACCTCCAGCTCCACGCCATTCTCGGCGGCCTGGTACTCGGCTTCTTCCAGCGCCCAGTGCACCGCCAGCCCGTAGGTGACGATGGTGGCATCGGTGCCGGTGCGCGCTACGCGGGCCGCGCCAAAAGGGAGCGGCGACGGGTCGTTCGGGACGGCGCCCCGCACCGACCGGTACAGCTTCTTGTGCTCAAAGAACAGCACGGGGTTCGGATCGTCCAGCGCCGTCTGCAACAAGCGACGTGCATCGGCCGGGGTCGACGGCACCACCACCTTCAGCCCCGGTGTGTGCATAAACCACGCCTCCATCGACTGCGAGTGGAACGGCCCCGCCCCCACGTCGCCGCCAAAGGGCATGCGCAGCGTCACGTTTACCGGCTGCCCCCATCGGTAGTGCGTGGTGGCCAGGTTGTTTACCGTCTGATTGAACCCGCACGTGATGAAGTCGGCGTACTGCAGCTCCACCACGGGCCGGTAGCCCTCAAGGGCCAGCCCAAACGCGGCCCCAATCGCGCCGCTTTCAATGATGGGCGTGTTGCGCACGCGGGCCGGGCCAAACGTATCGACGAAGCCTTCGGTGACCTTGAAGACGCCGCCGTACGCGGCGATGTCCTGGCCCATCAGCACCACACGGTCGTCGGTGGCAAGGGCCTCGCGCAGCCCATCGCTGATGGCATCGATGAACCGTTTGGACGCGGCCGATTCGTCCGCGGACGCCTCCGACGCATCGGTGGGCCCCGCGGGCACCGGGGCGAAGAGGTCGGCACGCTCGTCGGCGCGGGTGCTCGTCACCGGGGGCTGCTCCAGCGCCCACTCGGCCACCTCGTCGACGGTGGCGGTGAGCTGCGCGCGCAGGGCGTCCAGCGCCTCCTCGTCCATCCAGTCGCTGCTGCGCACCTGCCGCAGGAAGCGCTCCACCGGATCGCGTTCTTTCCACTCCTCAAACAGGTGATCGGGCACGTACGCCGTGCCCGAGGCTTCCTCGTGACCGCGCATCCGAAAGGTTTTCATCTCCAGGAGCACCGGCCCCTCGTTGCGCGCATAATCGGCGGCGCTCTGCACGGCATCCATCACGCCAAACAGGTCGTTGCCATCCACCACCTCGCCGGGCATGCCGTAGCCCATCGCGGCGTCCGCGATGTCTTCTGCCGCCACGGCCTCATGGGTGGGCGTCGAGAGGCCGTAGCCGTTGTTTTCCACGACAAACACGACGGGCAATTTCCACACCGCCGCCAGGTTAAGCGCCTCGTGGAAGTCGCCCTCGCGCGAGCCGCCATCCCCACAAAAAGCCAGCGCCACAAAGTCTTCGCCGCCTAAGCGCGCCGCCTGCCCCAGCCCGCACGCCACCGGCAGCATCGCCGCCATGTGCGAGATCATGCCAATGATGCGGCGGTCCGGCAGTCCAAAGTGAAAGGTTCGGTCGCGTCCCTTTGTAAAGCCGCCCTGCTTGCCCATCAGCTGACAAAACAGCGGCTTCAGCGGCACGCCGCGGGTCGTCCACACGCCCAGGTTGCGGTGCATGGGCAAGATGTAGTCGTCGTCCGACAGCGCCAACGTGCTGCCCACGGCGATGGCCTCTTGGCCGTATCCGCTGAACCACTTCGAAATGCGTCCCTGCCGAATGAGGCGCAGCATCTTTTCCTCGATGAGGCGCGGCAGCAGCAGATCGTGGCATAGCGAACGGGTCGGAATGTCGGTAATCACTTGGGTCGGAACGTCGGGCATAAAAGGAAGAATGGCGAACCAAAGAAACAGCGATACCACGGCACGAGACACGCAGCTCCCTACCCCGCAACTTGTCATTGCCTCGCAAGATTCGCGCGCGCACCGGTTGCCGACACTTCGTGCGCACTTGACAATGAACAAAACGTGAACAATCTTAACAACCAGCGGAAGCGCTTTTCTGCGAATCCGCTACGCGCCGGTTCGTCTGCTCACCTTTCCCCCTGTACGCATGGCTACCTACGACGGATTGCACATTCGCAACATCGCCCTTGCGGGGCACCAAGACAGCGGAAAGACGGCCCTAGCCGAAGCGATGCTTCATGCCAGCGGTGCCATTGAACGCATGGGCACCATAGCCGAGGGCACCACCCGTAGCGACTACCACCCCAGCGAGCAAGAGCGACAAACGTCGATTTTCACCTCGCTGCTGCACGCCGACTGGCACGGTCACAAGATCAACATCCTGGATACGCCCGGCTACCCCGATTTTGTGAGCGAGGTGATTGCGGCCATGAAAGTGGCCGACACCGCCGTCTACCTGATGGATGCGCGCGCCGGGGTGCAGGTGGGCACCGAGCTGTCGTGGACGTACGGGGCCATGACCGACACGCCCGCCATGTTTGTGATTAACCACCTGGATCATGCCGAGGCCGACTTCCGAATGCTGGTCGAGCAGATCAAGGATCGCTTTGGCGCGGGCGCAACCGTGGTGCAGCTCCCGGCCGGGTCGGGCACGCGCACGGTCATTGACGTGCTGCGCATGGAGCAGCTGTACTACCCGGAGGGCCAGTCGACGCCAGCGGTGCAGCCCATCGACGCGGCGTTTCAGGACGAGGCGCAGGCGCTGCACCGGGATCTCGTGGAAGACATTGCGGCCAATGACGAGGCCCTCATGGAGCTGTACTTCGAGAAGGATAACCTGACGGAGGATGAGATGCGCGACGGGCTGCACGCCGCCATGGTAGAGCGACAGCTCTTTCCCATTTTTGTGACCAGCGCGACCGAGCAAATTGGCGTGTCGCGGCTCATGCACTTCATCACCAACGTGTGCCCGACCCCGCTCGACCGCCCGCTTGCCACGCGCGACGACGCCTCATTCGTGCCCGATCCCGACGGCCCCGCGGCCGCCTTTGTATACCGCACCATGAGCGAGGCCCACGTGGGCTCGTACGCGTTCGTGCGCGTGTGCAACGGCAGCGTGCGCGCCGGGCAAGACCTTCACAATGCCCGCACCGGCACCGCCGAACGGCTGGGCACGCTCTACACCCTCAACGGCGCCGACCGCACGCCCGTCGACCGCCTCGTAACCGGCGACCTGGGCGCCATCGTGAAGCTCAAAGACACGCACACCAACGACACGCTGCACGATCTGTCAATCGATGTGGCTATTTCGCCAATTGAGTTTCCAGAGCCGCGCTACCGCATGGCCGTCCGCGCGGCCAACGGGCAGGAAGACAAGCTGGCGCGCGGGCTGCATCAGCTGACAGCCGAAGATCCGTCGCTCGTTGTGACGCACGATCCTCTGCTCAACCAACTGACCCTGAGCGGCCAGGGGCAGATGCACCTCGACATTGCCAAGCAGCGCCTCGCCGACCGCGCGGGCGTCGAGATTACGTTTGAGCGTCCAAAGATTGCCTACCGCGAGACGGTGCGCACGGACGCGCGGGCTACGTACCGGCACAAGAAACAAAGCGGTGGCGCCGGGCAGTTTGCCGACATTGCGCTGTACCTTGCGCCGCTCAGCGACACGTTCGATCCGCCCTCCGACATTACCGTACGCGACGAAACGACCCTAACCACCGACTGGGACGCCACCGTGCACTTTGTGGATGCCATTGTGGGCGGTGTCATCGACATGCGGCGCTTCTCTGGCGCCATTCAGAAGGGCGTGCTCGATGCGATGGCCGAGGGCCCCACCGCCGGATTTCCGGTCGGCGACATCCGCGTGGCGGTGTATGACGGCGGTATGCACCCGGTGGACTCCAACGAGGCCGCGTTTCGTGCGGCGGCCGCAGCGGCTTTTCGCCGTGCGTTTGAAGACGCGCGGCCCGCGGTGCGCGAACCCCTCTTTACCCTTACCGTCACGACGCCCGACGCCTACACGGGCGATGTCATCAGCGACCTCAACGCGCGGCGCGGGCGCATCCAGGGCATGACGGTGGACGGCCCGTTCCAAAAGATTGAAGCACTCATTCCCGAAGCCGAGCTGTACCAGTACGCCACAGCCCTCCGCTCCATCACCCATGGCCGCGGGCTTCACCACGCGCGCTTCAGCCACTACGCGCAGGTGCCCCGCGACGTGCAAGCCTCGCTCACCGACGCACACGTGGCCGCCTGAGCGTTGGAGCGCCTAGGGCGCCTCGGGCGTCTTGGGAAGCAACTGCGGCGTCTGCTCATGAATCCAGCGGTAGATGCGCCGGAGCGCCGCCGGGCTGAAGGTCTGCGCAATCGCGCCGTACTCTGACGGATCGCCCGTCGCAGACGGCTGAAACAGGTGGTTGAGCCCCGACAGCCGCTCAATCGTGAACGTGTTATTATCGCGGGCCGCGAGGGCCTGGCGCATGGCCGTCTGGTTCGTATCGGGCATTACCTGCCGGTCGTTTCCGGGAAAGAGCGCCAACGTGGGCACCGACAGCTGTCGCAAGGCCGCCTGCGGATCGTAGGTGATGAAGTAACGCAGCCACGGGCTCATGAGACGGCGCACCTCTCGGTTCATCGTTTGGGTGCCCGAGATCCCCTGCACATCGCGCATGATTTGCTTTAGCTCGGTAGCCACCCGCGTGGAGTCCCATTGCGTTTGCTTGAGCACGTAAAAGATGCGCTGCTGCACGCCCTGCTGCACGGCCCGGTTGCGTCGGTTAAAGCCCTGCTGCTTGGTCCGGTAGGCCAGCTGATCGGCGAGGATGACATCGCCCGATACCGCGGACGCCGCCAGCAGCACCACGAAGTCTACGCGCGATGAGGCGTTGGCCACCATCGGCGCAATGAGGCCGCCTTCGCTGTGGCCAATGAGGCCGAGGGCCGACGTGTCGACCGCCGGCACCGTGGCGAGATGCGCAAGGGCCGCCTGCACGTCGGTGGCCAGATCGGCGGTGGTGGCGCCGCGCTGTTGGCCGCCCGACGCCCCGACGCCCCGTTCGTCGAAGCGCAGCACCGCAATGCCGCGGCGCGTGAGGTAATCGGCCAGTACCGCCAGCGGCTTGTGCTTGAAGAGGGTGCCGTCGCGATCTTGCGGCCCCGAGCCCGCGATGAGCACGACCCCCGGATGCGGCGCGGGCCCCGTGGGCAGCGTGAGCGTGCCGCGCAGCGTGATGCCTGCTTGCGGATTCTGAAAAGCCACCGGCCGCGTGGTGTAGGGAAAGGGCGGCTTGGGCGTTTGGGGGCGGCGCACCGTAGGCGGCGCGTCGGTACGGCGCAGCACAAGCGGCAACTGCAAGCCCCCCTGCGCCCAGCGCCCGCGAATGACCCGTAGGCTGTCGCCAATCACGCCTTCAAAACGCCCCGCAATGGAGCCCACCGCAACGCGGAGCGTGTCGGACTGGCGGGCAACGTCCGTTAGCGGAATGCCCGTAGCGCCCTGGTCGGGGCTATCCATGGTGCCGGTGAGCGAATCGCCAGCGGCCGGGCGGAGATGAAACACCACCCGTAGCGACGTGCCCTGCAGCGAAAGGCGTCCCATCCAGGTGCCCACAAGCGACGAATCGGGGCCCGCGGACTGCGCCCCGGCGGGCGCGACTGATCCTGCGAGCACGCAACAAGCCAAAACAAAAGCGCGAAGCATAAAGCAGCGGTTTGGTGATAAAAATCGGTGGTTACACGCAGCACCGCACCAGACGTTGGCACCGGGCGCGGGCGCACTGGCGCGATAGCCCCAAACATCGCCCGTCGGTCATCCAAAGGTCTGTTCTGGTTGCGCCAAATCCGGTGCGCCGCCTCTTGCGTACGCCGGTAGGTTGTGCGCAGTTCGTACGTTCCGTCCATCCAAACACACAGGCTATGCGCGTTCTCGCGTGCAACTCGCCGTATGAGCAGGGCGGCATTGGGCAGCATTTTGCGCAGCTCGTAGAGGAATCGCGGGCGGCGGGTCTGCTGTATCGCTACTACACCCCCGGCAACATTCCCGCCGCCGATGTGCTGGGGGCGCCCATTGCGCGGCCCTCGTGGTGGCACACGCTGCTTCAGGTGCCGCCGCTGCGCTGGTCGCCCGGCTGGAAGAGCTGGACGCTGAACACCTTGTTCGATCGCCACATGGCCCGTCGCCTCCCCGACGGTGCATCGGCCTACATGGGCTTTGTGGGCAAGTCGCTGCACACGTTTCGCGCGGCCCGCGCACAAGGCTACGAGACGCTGGAGCTCGTGGCCGCCAACAGCCACGTCGACCAAGTCATGCGCCAGCACCGCACCGCCGCCCGGGCCACCGGCCTCCATGATTCGTGGCTCAATGACGCCCAGCGCCGGGCCACGCGCGCCGAGTACGCCCTGGCCGACCGGATCTACGTGCATTCCAACTATGTGCGGGCAAGCTTCGTTGCTGCGGGCATTCCGTCGCACAAGCTGGTGCGCACCGTGCTGCGCCCCCACCCGCGCTTTGCGCCCCCCGCGGCCCGCCCTGCAGACGGGCGCTTCCGCATGGTGTACGTGGGCCGCCTCGATGCAACCAAGGGCATCACGCACCTCGTGGAAGCCTTTGCGGCCCTCAACGACCCGACGGCCGAGCTCACGCTCGTGGGCGGATGGACGGGCCGCCCGATGCGCCGCTACCTTGAACGCGCGCAGCAGACCCACCCAAACCTCACCGTGGCCCCCGGCGACCCGCTGCCCGCCCTGCATCGCGCCGATGTCTTTGTGCATCCGACCTACGAAGATGGCTTTGGCTACGCTCCCATGGAGGCCCTTGCCTGCGGCGTTCCGGTCATCGTGACCGAAGACACCGGCATGAAAGAGTACGTGCAACCGGGCGACAATGGATACGTGGTGCCCACCGGAGACACCGCCGCTCTCATCGACCACCTGCAGATGCTGCGCCGCCGTCCCCTGGCCGCTACAACGTCGCTGTTGCCCGCCCTCACCCCTTCTCCCCCAGCGCCCCTACCTGCATCATGACCCGCTTGCCTTCCCTTCGCGTAGTGTACGGCCACCACAAGTGCGCCACCGGCTGGATCACCGAGATCATGCGCGAATGCGCCTTTCACCTCGGCCTCCGTCACGACATCGTCCACCTCCCAAGCGATATTGCGCCGCATGGGAATTTGGGGGGCCGCGTGGCGACGCGACAGCCCGACCTGCTCTTCTACACCAATGCCACCCATGCCCAGGCCCGTACGCTGCCGGCCCACCGCGGCGTGCACGTGGTGCGCGACCCGCGCGACGTGCTCGTGTCGGCGTACTTCTCGCACCTGCGCTCGCACCCCACCGACGAGTGGCCCGCGCTTCAGCCGCACCGCGCGGCCCTGCAGGCAGCCGATAAGGACGAAGGACTGCTGTTGGAGCTTGCGTTCAGCCAGGACGTCTTCGATGCGATGGCCGCGTGGGACTACGGCCAGGCCCACGTGCTTGAGCTCAAGATGGAAGTACTGACGGCCGCGCCGCTGGATGGCTTCACCCAAATCGCCGACTTCTTTGGCTGGCTGGATGCGCCCGCAGGCGGCGTCCGCAAAACCGTGCGTCAGGCCCAACTGCGGTGGAACCGCCTCAGCCACAAGGGCAAGCGCCTCACCGGCGGCTGGCCCCTGCTGCCGCTGCCGCGCCGGCGCCTCGCGTCCATGCCGCACGATCAGCTGGTGCGCATTCTTGAGGCGAAGAGCTTTAAGAAGCTCTCCGGGGGCCGCGCGCGCGGAGAGGAGAAGCGGTCCAGCCACTACCGCAAAGGCGTGCCGGGCGACTGGGCCAATCACTTTACCCCCGCCGTCACCGACGCCTTCAAAGCACGCTACGGCGACCTGCTCGTCCGGCTGGGCTATGCTTCCAACCAATCCTGGTAACGCCATGCATATCGCGCATTTCGCTCCCGACCTGTGGGCTCCCGGCGGCATTGCAACGTACGTGCGTCGCCTGGCCCATGCGCAGCGCGCCCGGGGGCACACCGTCCACTTTTTTTGCCACCAGGCCCCGCCCGACGCCCCCGACGGAACGCGCACGTTTGCGTCTGATCAAGCCGTCGTTCAGGCCGCGCGCGACCTCGGCGTCGATGTGCTGCACCTGCACAAGCCGCTGGCGCTTCGCCCGCCCGCCAATCTGCCGGTCGTACGCACCATGCACGGCAATCAGGGCAACTGCCCCGCTGGGTCGCGCTACCTGTCGCGCACCGGCAGGCCCTGCAACCGTACCCCGTCGGTTGCAGGCTGCGTGTGGGGGCATTTTGTCGACCGCTGCGAGCAACGCACCGCTGTGGCGTCGCACTGGACGAACTGGCTGCACGAACGCTCGCAGGCCGCGCACATTCGCACCCTGCCGGTGAGTCACTTCCTAAAAGAGCGCATGGTGCAGGCCGGCCTGCCGGCGGAGCAGCTCCACGTGGTGCCCTCCCCAGCGCCCGCGCCCCGCTCCGCGTTTGTGCCCGTTCCAACCGACGGGCCGCCCCGGGTGCTGTTTTTGGGCCGCCTCTCGCCCCAAAAGGGCGTCGATTGGCTGACGAAGGCGTGCAACGACGTGCCCGATGTGCACCTCGACATTGCCGGCACCGGGGCGGCCATGGACGACCTCCAGGCCCTCGCCCAGCAGCTGGGGTGCACCGACCGCGTGACATTTCATGGCTGGTGCGCGCCCGAGCGCCTTGCCGTTCTGTTTCAGCGTGCTCGCATGGTGGCCGTGCCGTCGGTCTGGCACGAACCGGCGGGCCTCGTCACCCTCGAAGCGGCCGCGGCCGGACGCCCCGTCGTGGCCAGCGCGGTGGGCGGCATCCCCGAATATGCCGACCCCGATTTTTCGCTCCTTGTGCCCCCACGCGACCGGGCCGGGCTGGCTCGCACCATTGCCTTACTGGCCCACAATGCTCCACGCGCCAACGAGATGGGCCGCGCCGGGCTCCGCCATGCCGCCACCACCTTCAGCATGGACGCGTTCGTAACGGCCGTTCATCGGCAGTACGACGCCGTCCACCCGCTCACCTTGCACCCCACCGCCCCATGACCCCCCCAACAGTGCTTTCCTCCGCGCCTACCGCCGCCCGCCCCGCGACAACCGCCGCTGCGGCCTCCAACGCCCGCGCCATGCGCTACGGCATCGTACTGGGCGCGCCGCGCTCGGGCACCACCTACCTCATGAGCGTCTTCAACAGCTTGCCCGCGGTAGAGGCCCTCACGGGCACCGTCTTGCCCACGGCCATCCCACACGTGGTGAACCAGGACATTTCCCCGGACGTGTACGACGCGCTTGCGGTTGGATTTGAGCGGGCGCTGGATGCGTATCTGCATTCCGGGCGCTACCGGTCGCGGGCCGCGGCGCTCCAAAAGTGGGTGCGTGCGCCCAGCGGACTCGCCGGCCTGCGCCGTGCCTGGCGCAGCGAGCGCACCGAGTCATTGTTCGTGTACAAAGAGCCGTTCCTAAGCTTTGCACCCGAGTTTGTGCTCGATGCCCTGCCCGCGGCCAAGATCGTGCACATCTACCGCGACGGGCGCGACGTCGCCAACTCGCTCGTCAAAACGTACAACGTGCTCACCGACGAGGCCCTCACCACGCTCCAGGGCTCCGAGATGCGCATCGGGCGGCGCGTAGGCGATCGGTACGTGCCGTGGTGGGTGCCTGCGGAAGAGTCGGAGGCATTCCTTGGCGCCACGCCGTACGTGCGTGCCATCTGGATGTGGAGCTACATGCTGCGGCGCTGCCACGAGGCGTTCACTGCACCCGCCGTGAGCGATAGCGGACGCGTGCTCACCATCCGCTACGAGGACTTTGTGCGCGATCCGGTGGCCACCGGCGAAGCCATTTTGGCACACTACGGCGTGGCCCCCACCCGCTCCTTCCGCCGCCAACTGGCCAAGGCCCGCACCACGTCCATCGGCAAGCATGAGCAGCGCCCGCCCGAGGAAATTGCGGCCGCCGAGCGCGTGGCTGGCGAGACGCTTGCGCTGTACGGATACCTCTGATGGGTGGTCACGGATGATGGATGTACCGCGGAGCCCCTCCGTGCATTAAAATACGGTGGAGCGTGCACCTCGCCGCTGGTTGCTCGTTCATGTGGCTCATTGTGTCTTCTAGCTGCCTTGGTCTTTTCTATGGCGCTACCCGAACCGCTTGCGTCCTACAGCACGCAGCTCCGCTCCTTGAACGACGAGGTGCAGGCCCTCCTCGAACGCACGCCCGCCGATGCCCTGAATGCCAAACCCGGCCGCGGGGAGTGGTCGGCGGCCCAGTGCATCGATCACCTGGACGAGGCCGGACGGCTACTGCTTCCGCGCCTGGAAGCGGCCATCGAAACGGCGAAAGCGTCCGGCCCCTTTGCCGATCCGCCGTTTCAATACGGCTTTGTGAGCCGCCTGATGGTGCGCCTGTTGCGCCCCGAGAGCCGGTGGAAGTTTCCCGCGCCGGAAGGCTACCGCCCGGAGCCCATTAGCAACTGTGCGCCGTCGCGGCTTGCAACGGACTTTGCGGACATGCAGGAGCGCTTTGTGGCGTGCTGCGCGGCGGCGGAGGGTCTGGATTTGCGTAGCATTCGGGTTACGTCGCCGGTGGTGCCCTTCCTACGCATTAGCCTGGGGGCCTGGTTTGAAGCGACGATTCAGCACGAGCGGCGGCATCTGAAGCAAGCCCGGCAAACGCTCGCAGTGGTCCGGGGATGATGGCTGCACTGCTACGCAACGCGCCGGGCACTTACGTGCTGTGGTTGCACGCCGACAGCGTCCGCACCGTAACGGTGGGCGCGCGGGGCCCGGTGACGCTACAACCGGGCTGGTACGCGTATGTGGGCAGTGCCCGCGGGCCGGGCGGTCTGCGGGCCCGAGTCCAGCGCCACGCGCGACGCCAAAAGAACGCGCACTGGCACATCGATTACCTGCGTGAAGCGCTGACCCTACGCACCGTCTGGCTGGCCTACGATGCCTCGTCGCACGAGTGCACCTGGGCAGCGGCGCTGCGCACCCACCCGGTGGCCACGAGTCCGCGCAAGGGCCTGGGCAGCTCCGATTGTGCCTGCCCGACACACTTCATCCGCTGGAATGCGCCGATGCCGTCGCGCACTCTACTCAGCGACGCATCTGCAGCCGCCTCCCTCACGGTGCACCGGTGGATGCCGACGTAGCCCTACGAATCGGACGATTCCTTCAGGGCTTCCTCCACGTGCTGCTTCAGCACGGAAAACGGCTGCGCGCCCTCGACCATCGTACCGTTGATGAAGAACGCCGGCGTCCCTTGAACGCCCAGCGCGCGGCCCGTGCTGTGTGTGGCGCGCACGGTGCGCTGCGCTTCCTTGTGGGCTGCCGACGACGGATCGGTCGCGCAGGTGCGCCACTGTTGCATGTCGATGCTCGTCCCTTGCAGATACGTAGCTGCCTTCTCGGTCAGGTTTTGCTTTGTGATGCTGCCCTGATGGGTAAACAGCGCGTCGTGGAGCGTCCAGAACGCCGCTTCGCTTTGGCGCGCCGCGCACTGCGATGCGATCGCTGCGGGCTCGGCCCACCCATGCATCGGCAACGGAAAGTGCAGGTACACCAGCCGTACCTTGTCGGGATAGGCCTTCAGGAGGCGATCGATCGACGACTGGGCGCGCTGGCAGTACGGGCATTGAAACTCGGAGAACTCCACCACCGTCACCGGGGCATCGGACGGGCCGCGGGCGGGCATGCCGGCCATCACGTTGGCAAGCCGCTTCATGCGCTCGGCTTTTTGCGCCGACTGCTGCGCGTCGATTTCCTGAATCGTGCGGCTCACATCGAGCGGCTCGCTGGCCAAGAGGAGCAGTTGCGTACCGTCGCTGCTAATGAGGACGGGCAGCTGCCGCTGGCCCACCTGCAGCGTGGCGCGCTTAAAGCCCTTCACGGTGCTGGCGCGCACGTCGCGAAGGGTGGGGTTGGCCGCGCGTAACTGCGGAATTTCGAGCTTCAGGTTTTCAACGATCCGCTCCGTTGAGAGGGCATCGTCGGACGATTGCTGGGCGTCGGACGGGGTGCATCCCACCGACATGAAGAGAAGGGCAACGACGACACAGGCCACGAGGCGCGTGCAGCGAAACAGGCGATGCATGAGCAGCAAGCAGAAAAGTCAGAGGTACGATGCAGCGCGCCAACGCGAGACGGGAGGCGGGGTTCGCGCTATGCGTCGTGCAGCACGCGCATGAGGCGCTCATAGTCGGGGCCCGCGAGCTTGCCCTCGTCGCGGAGGGCCTGCAGCGCGTGCTCTACGGCCCGCACGTCGGTGCCGGTAGATGCGTCGTCAGCCGCTGCCGGTTCATGCAGCATGGCCTCCGAGAGGAAGCGGGCGATGTAGGGAGCCGCCTCCGGCTGGCCCGAGAAGTCCATCGACAGATCGAACGTGGCCCGCCCGCGGTTCACCGTAAGCTCGACCTTCGCACCGCCCAGCCCCAGCCACCGTTTCTTGGCCTTCACCTCGACCACGTTGGTGTACCCAATCGACTGCGGAGCCTGCAAATTGGTATTCTGAAAGACGAACCCCTCGGCGGTGAAGAGGGCCCCGTCTTTCGCATTGCCGGAAAGCGTCGCGTCGTACAGCGCCAGCACATCCGCCGGATCAACCGCCGGCGCATAGTCGGCAATAGCATTCTGTAGGCGGTCCGCCGGCACATCCGGCGCCACGTACAGCCCCATCTGCGGCGCATGCGGAATATGTTCACGAACGAGCGTGTGCATGGGGCGCAATCGTTAGGGCATTGTGGTGGCCATGGCTTGGGCCGCTTCAAAGAACCCGGTGGTGGTCTCCATGAGGCCCCCGGGAAAGAGTCCCAGTACCAGCAGCAGCACCGTGCAGAGCGACAACACCGCGAGTGCGCTAGGCGTTACGCGCGGCAGCTGTGCATCGGCGGATTCCTGCGTTGCAGCGAGCGATTCCGGCGCCTGCATCCAAAAGACGTACACCACGCGCAGGTAATAGTAGGCGCTCAACGCACTCATCAGAAGCGCCGTAACCACCAACCCGATGGCGCCCGCATCAACGGCCGGGCCAAACACGGCCACCTTCCCCATGAAGCCTCCTAACGGCGGAAAGCCGGTGAGGCTAAACATGAAAACGCCCATCGCCACGCCCAGCACGGGCCGCTTGTATCCGATGCCCGCGAGTGAATCGAGCGTCTGCTCGCGGCCTTCCTTCCCATCCCATTCCAGCAGGGCCATCACGCCAAACGCGCCGATGTTCATGAGGGTGTACACCAGCAGGTAGAACATCGCGCCGCCGTATCCTTCAGCCGTTCCGGCACTTAGGCCCACGAGTACGTAGCCCGCGTGGGCGACCGACGAGTACGCCAGCATGCGCTTCACGTTGGCCTGCGAAAGCGCCAGCACGTTGCCAATCACCATCGTGAGCACAGCCACCACCGCCAGCACGCTGCTCCAGCGTTCAGACGGCAGGGCGTAGAACAGCACCAAAATCAGCGATGCAAACGCCGAAGCCTTCGCTGCCGTCGACATAAAGCCCGTTAGGGGCGTCGGCGACCCCTGATACACATCCGGCGTCCACATATGGAACGGCGCTGCACTCACCTTAAACATGAACCCGATGAAGAGCAGCGCAACGCCCGCCCAAAAAAGCAGCGGCGCGCCCCCGGCCTGCAGCGCGTTGGTCATCTCCGGGAGATACATCGTGCCGGTGGCGCCGTAGATGAGCGCCATGCCGTACAAGAAAAAGCCGGTTGAGAAGGCCCCCAGCAGAAAGTACTTGAGGGCGCTTTCGATCGCGCCTTCGTCCTCGCGCACTAGGCCCGTCAGTACGTACAGGCACACCGACATCGTTTCGAGGCCCACAAAGATGGAAATCAGGTTGTTGGCCGTTCCCAGCAGCAGCATGCCCACCACGGCAAACATCACGAGGGCGTACACCTCGCCGTAGTTGCGGCGCATGCGGCGCAGGTACGGCTCGACCAGCAACAGGCTGAGCGCACCCGCGCCCAGTACGATGGTGTTGATGAACGCCGCAAAGCCGCCGGTGCGCACCGACCCCAAGAACGCCGTCCCGGGGGCCGCGCCAAAGTGAAACGCTTCCCACACCGCCGCCACCGTGAGCGTGCCCACGCCCAGCCACGGAATGGAGCGGGCGTCGTTGCGGAACGCATCAAGTACCACCATTGCCATGCCCATCACCCCTACCAGGAGGATCGAGGAAATCGCCGGCAAGTCGGCGGCCATTGCAGAAAAAGCGTCAGAGAGTTCCATACGTAGCGCTACAATCTAAAGGAGAGGAGCCGACGAAACGGGGCGCGTCAGGCCCAGGCAAATTCTTCAATCGCTTCGGCGAGCTGCACGTCCAGGTCGGTCACCACGTTGCCCGCATCGTGCGTCGTGAGGGCCACGGTCACTTCGTTGTAGACGTTGGTCAGCTCGGGGTGATGATTGAGCTCCTCGGCATAGAAGCTCAGCCGCACGATGAAGCTGATGGCGGCACGAAAATCCGTAAAGGTGAACGACTTGACCAGCTGGTCGTCGGTGTGCGACCAGCCGTCGAGGCCTGCAAGCGCATCCTGCAGGTCAGCGTCGGAAAGGGGGGTTGCGTTTGGCATAACAGTATGTACAATGGATGCAGGAGAGCACGAACTACGGGGTGCGAACGCTGAGCGAAGAAACGCGGGCGTCGAGCGGCAGGCGCTGGGCGTGCGGCGGTGCAGTCTGCACGGCCTTCGGCGCCTCGGGGCGGGCGTTATCCGTCTCCGCAAGCTCTTGTTTCTCGTGTACCACATCGAGCAGAAAGTCGGTGGTGGGCGCAGTGCGCGCGAGAAACGGTTGCGGGTAGAAGCCCATCACGAGCATGAGCACCACGAGCGGGGCCATCAGGCCAAACTCGCGGCCGTTCACGTCGTCCATCGTGCGATTCGCTTCGTTGGTCAGTTCACCAAAGAAGGTTTTGTACACCATGTGCAGCAGGTACACCGCCGCGAGGATGACGCCGGTGGTGGCCACGCCGATGAGCACCGGATCGCCAATCACCTGGCTCTTAAACGCCCCCAGCAGAATCATGAACTCGCCCACGAAGCCGTTGAGGCCGGGCAAGCCAGCCGACGCCAGCACCGAGAAAATCATGAGTGTCGTGAGAATGGGCACGGACGTCGCCAATCCGCCATACTCTTCCATCAGGCGCGTGTGGCGGCGTTCATACAGCATGCCCACGAGCAAAAAGAGGGCGCCGGTGGAGATGCCGTGGTTCACCATCTGGATGACGGCGCCTTGCATCGCTTCGGTGGTAAACGCGAAGATGCCCAGCACTACAAAGCCCAGGTGGGCCACCGAGGAGTAGGCGACCAGCTTTTTCGCATCGGGCTGCACGCGGGCCACGAGGGCACCGTACACAATGCCAATGACAGCAAGCACCGCGATGAACATCGCCGCCTCGAAGGCCGCACTCGGAAAGAACGGCAAGCAGAACCGCACGAGGCCATAAGTCCCCATCTTCAGCAGCACGCCCGCCAGAATGACCGACCCGCCGGTAGGAGCCTGCACGTGCGCATCCGGCAGCCAGGTATGCAGCGGAAAGAGCGGCACCTTAATGGCAAACGACAGCGCAAACAAGAAGAACAGCCACCCCTGATCCGCCAGCGGCACATTGTACTGCAGCAGCTTGTACCAGTCGGTTGTAAACACCCCGCCGTTAATGGCTTCGCCCGCGCTGTAGCCCAGGTAGAGAATGCCCGCCAGCATCAGGAGCGAGCCCACGAGCGTGTACAGCACAAACTTGATCGCCGCATACACGCGGTCTTCGCCGCCCCACACGCCGATGATGAAGTACATCGGGATGAGCGTAAGCTCAAAGAAGACGTAGAACAGCAGCAGGTCGAACGACGCAAACACGCCCGTAATGCCCGTTTGCAGAAGCAGCAACAGCCCGTAGTATCCGCGCTCCTTCTCGCCGATGTACGTCCACGACGAGAGCACAACGATGGGGCCCAGCAGCGTTGTAAGCAGAATGAGGAGAATGTTCAGCCCATCGATGCCCACAAAGTAGGAGATGTCGAACATGGCCGGCAGCCACGCCACGTGGGTGGCCAGTTGCGGCATGTGCGACGTAGCCACGGCCGGGTCGTACCCAAACCACAGCCCCAGCGACAAGACAAACGTGACGCTCGTCGTGCCCAGGGCCGTCCACCGGATCGCCCGCGCATTGCGCATCGCCGCCACGGCGAGGGCACCAACGGCCGGAAGAAAGATGACCAGCGAAAGCAGGTACGGGATGTTCATCTACCTTAGAGTAATTGAGTGAACGCGTTGCAGGGCCGGGCTAGCAGGGCGGTAGCGCTTATCCGAAGATCATGAGATACACCACGAGCGTGACGCCCACCACAAACGCAAGCGCGTACGTCTGCACCACGCCGGTTTGCAGCTTGCCCAGCAGGCGGCTGATGTATTGCGACAGGATGGCAAGGCCATTGACGATGCCATCCACGATGCGAGCGTCAAACGGCGCCAGCACCTTGCGCGCGCCGCGGTGGATGAGCGGCCCCACGACCGTGCGGTCGTAGAACTCGTCCCAGTAGTACTTTCCGCGGAAGACCCGGTAGAGGCCGCCCAGGCGTTGCTTCAGCGTCTCGTCGTACGCCACGCCGTGTGCCTTGTAGGCCCGCCAGGCAAATGCCACGGTGCCTACGGCAATGAGTGCGCTAAGCGCAATCAGCCCCCATTCCAGCGCCAGCGGCACGTGGGCATTCATCGCCGCCTCCGCGACCGGCCCGCCGTACTCCATCCCTAGGTAGTGGTGAATCCAGTTCCACTTGCCGTGCGCAATGACGGCCGGCAGCCCAATAAAGCCACCCACCACCGACAGCCCGCCCAATATCCAGAGCGGAATAGTCATCGACGAGGCCGACTCGTGGGCGTGCACCGTATCGGCCTCGGGCCAGCGGGGCGTGCCCTCAAACGTTAGGATGTACGAGCGCGTCATGTAGAACGCCGTCAGCGCCGCGGTCACGATGCCCAGCCCCCACACCATCCAGGCATAGGGATGGCCGTCGTAGCCATATGCAAACGCCTTAAACAGAATCTCGTCCTTCGAGAAGAAGCCGGCGAACAGCGGAATGCCCGAGATAGCCATGGTGGCCAGCAGATACGTCTTGCTCGTCGAGGGCATGTACTGCTTCAGGCCGCCCATCGTGCGCATATCCTGCGGATCGAAATCGGACATGTCGTGGCCTTTGTCTTCCAGGTCGTGCTCCACATGCTCCATCGCATGGATCACGCTGCCCGACCCCAAGAAGAGGCAGGCCTTAAAGAATGCGTGCGTCACCACATGGAAGATGCTCACGAAGAAGGCCCCCACGCCGGCCGCCATAAACATGTAGCCAAGCTGCGAGACGGTGGAGTATGCCAGTACCTTCTTGATGTCGTTTTGGGCGATGGCAATCGTTGCAGCCATAAACGAGGTGAGCGCCCCGATGACGCCAATGGCCACCATAATCTCGGGCGCGCCGAGCACGAGGGGCGAGAGGCGGGCGAGCAGGTACAAGCCGCTGGTCACCATCGTCGCCGCGTGGATCAGCGCGGACACCGGGGTGGGGCCGGCCATGGCATCGGGCAGCCACACAAAGAGCGGAATTTGGGCGCTTTTGCCCGTCGCCCCAATGAATAGCAAGCCCACCGCCCACAGCAGCGCCGTACTCGACATCGACACGCTGCCGCCGGGCTGCCCCAGGTCGAGCAGCACATCGAAGCTGAGGCTGCCCACCTGCTGAAAGATCAAGAACATGGCCATCAGGAAGGCAAAGTCGCCCACGCGGTTCACGATGAACGCCTTGTTGGCCGCGGCGCTGTTCTTGAGATCGGTGTACCAGAAGCCAATGAGCAGATACGAGCACAGTCCCACGCCTTCCCATCCCAGAAACAGCACCAACAGGTTGTTGGCCAGGATGAGGTTCAGCATCGCAAAGATGAACAGGTTGAGGTAGGCGAAGAAGCGCCAGTACCCCGGATCGCCGTGCATGTAGCCGGTGGAGTAGACGTGGATCAGGCTCCCCACGCCGGTGACCACCAGCAGCATGATCAGCGAGAGTTCATCGACCCGATACGCAAAGTCGACCGACAGGTCGCCGGCCTGCAGCCACGTAAAGTAGTTTGCCACCACCGGATCGCCGCCGTACGTTGCAAACAGGTACACCGCCAGCGCAAAAGGAATCGCGACGACTGCTGTGCCAATGGCGCCGATCAGGCCCTCTTTGCGCCGAAAACGCGGCAGAAAGAGCGGCACAAGCCCGTTGACGAGGGCCCCGAGCAAGGGCAGGAGCAGAATGAGGCGAACGATCAGGTCGGTTTTCATAGACGAAAGCAAAGGCAACAGGCGAAAGGCGTACACAGGCCAGGGCGCACTTCGCTCTGGCAGTTAGCGCGAGGGCGTCAATGCTTGAACAGGTTGATCTCGGTAATGTCGACCGTCGACTTCCCACGAAAGATGGCAATGACAATCGCTAATCCAACGGCCGCCTCGGCTGCAGCCACCGCAATCGAAAAGAGGACCAGTATTTGGCCGTCGGCGTCGCCCATAAATTGGCTAAAGGCCACCAGCGTCAGGTTGACGGCATTCAGCATGAGTTCGATGGACATGAGCAGAACGATGGCGTTGCGCTTAAACAGGACGCCAAGGGTGCCAATCGTGAACAGCAGGGCGCCGAGCGCAAGGTACCAGTTCAGGGCGACTTCCATACCAATGGGGAGTTAAACGAGTCGGAACGACAAGGGAACGTTATTGAAAGCGGCGTTGCGCGAGCATCACCGCGCCGATGGTTGCTGCAAGCAACAGGATCCCGGCAATTTCAAGGTGCAAGGCATACCGCGTAAAGAGCGCTTTGCCCAGGGTGCCTGCGTCGCCCCCCTCGGCTGCCATTGCTGGCGTAACCGGTGCGATGGGAAGGTCGAACCCCAGCGCAAGCACATACAGCAGCTGCGCAAGGATGGCAACACCCAGTATGAAGCCCAGGATCTTCGTACCGTCGAGATCGCCCAGTTGGGGAAGGGCCGACAGGTTCAGCAGCATGATCACAAACAGAAACAGCACCATGATGGCCCCGGCGTACACCAAGATCTGGATGACCCCGATGAAGGTCGCATTCAGGGTCAGGTAGATGCCCGAGAGGCTGAACATGGTAAGGACCAGCCAGAGCGCACTGCTGACGGGGCTGCGCGCAACCAGCATCCCTATCGATGCCACAATGGCAAGAGCGGCCAGCAGAAAAAACAGGAATGGAGAGGCCATAAACCGCGCGTGCTGGGTTCGGTGAACGGAGGGAGCGAAGAGCGTGCAACGGGCGCACGTTCCAGATCGCAAAGTACCAAGGCGCGCTGCCATCAGCAAGAACGCGGGCGGTTAATCCCGGATGAATACAGCGCACGCCGAATAATTCCGTGCGATTCTCTCCGGACGGCCCTAGAAACGTATGCTGCATTGAAAAGTGGTCGGGCGTTCTGCCCCGCAGCTCACTCGACGGTGTAGGCCCGCAATGAGTCCGCAAGAAGCCGCCCCCACGTAGCGTCGTACGGGTGCACCGCCTGCACCCGGCGCCCGCGGCGATACACAGGGCGTCCTTCGTTGGCCCATTGAAAGATAGAGCCCCGCAGATTGTAGACGTTGGTAAAGCCCTGTTGCCGCAGCTGCTGCACCACGCCGGCCGACCGGTAGCCCACCGAGCAGTAAACCACCACCGGCGTATCGCGCGCCAGGGTGTCTTGGAGAGCCTTATAGTTTGTCGCCCCTGGGTCGATGCGCCGGGCGCCCGGCAGATGGCTCACGGCAAACTCCTCGGGCGTGCGGGCATCCAGCAGCACCGGCGCCGCCCGGGTGGTGTCGGCGAGCCGCTGGGCGAGCGCGTCGGTCGTCAGCGTCGGCACCGCGCCGTACGTGGCGTCAATCATGGCGTGCACGGCTTTCCAGCTTAGTTCATCCGAGCACCCAACCCACAGCAAGGCACCGCAGGCCATGGTGGTCGCCCATCCGCGAAAGGTCATGCGTCGCTCGTGTCGGACTGGAAGACAGGTTCGAAGTCGCGGAGGGGCATGCCCGCATCGTAGGCCTCCGAGGCCGTGCGCTCCAGTTCCACGATGTAGGCCACGCGATCGCTGCGGTAGTAGCGCGTTTGAAAGTAGATCGGCTTGTCGGCTGTTGTGAACGAGCAGCGATCAATTTGGAGCACGGCCTGCCCAGACGGTACATCGAGGGCCGCCGCAGCCTCGTCATCCGCGTGGGCCGCGCCAATGCGATAGCGGCCGCGCAGCACCGGGATGTCGTACGATCCTTCCAGGATGCCGTAGATCGTCTCGCGCGCCAGGTCGTGCCCTTCCAGCAGCTGCGCATAGAACGGCGGCAGCCACGTCCGGTCGAAGGCAATGGGTTGTTCGTCGCCCAGGCGCAGGCGGTCGAGCCGAATGACGGTCGTATCGGGCGCTACATCGAGGCGCCGTGCCACGGCTGCGGGCACCGGTTCGGGGGCCTGATGCTTGACGACCGAACGAGCCTCCAGTCCCGCCTGCGCCATGTCTTGCGCGAAGTCGGTGAGGCGCACCAACCCCTGCGGCGGACGGCGCTCTTGGACGAACGAGCCGAGGCCCTGCTGGCGGTAGATGAGTCCTTCGTGCTCAAGGGTTTGCAGCGCGCGGCGCACCGTCACGCGGCTTACACCGAACATCTCGCCGAGCGCTTTCTCCGAAGGAAGCTGCTCATCGACGCCGTACGTTTCATCTGTGATGCGCGCGCGGAGCCAATCGCTGATTTGTTCGTGGCGCGGGCGGCCCGATTCAAGTTCCATGCTATGTGCTTGCGTTTCTGAGGTACCTGTCACGCTTGTAAGGACAAGCAAACACGACAGGTTCCTGCAGTCACGCGCAGCGCACGGTGTTACTCCCACAGCAGGCGAGCAGGGCGTGGGCTGGTGTAGGCTTTCGCCTGAGGAAACAGGTTCAAATGTTCAAAGGATTGGCACCGTACGCCTTCTGATCATTGAAGCCGCCGTCCGATGACGTTGCATGCATCAGGTGTCCTCCCACACGCGCATCAGCCCTTCTTGCGCTACCGAAGCCACGAGCGTGCCGTCTTGGGCAAAGATCTGCCCCCGCGTAAAGCCGCGGGCCTGGTCGGCGGCCGGACTGTCCATGGCGTACAGTAGCCACTCGTCGGTACGAAACGGCCGATGAAACCAGATCGCGTGGTCGAGCGAGGCAAGCTGCAGGTTCGGCTGCACGAACGAGAGCCCGTGCGGACGCAGCGCTGTGCCGAGCAGCCCGTAGTCCGATGCGTAAGCCAGTACGGCTTGATGCAATAACGGATCATCGGGCATGGGGCCGTGGGTGCGCAGCCAGCGATAGCTCACGGGCGTGGTGGGCGCAGGGTCGAACGGGTTGACGGGGTCAACGGGCCGCACCTCGATGGGCCGCTCGCGGGTGTAGAAGTGGCGCACCTTGGGCGGAATGCGGTCGGCGATGGCGCGGAGCAGGTCCAGCTCGGCCGTCAGTCCCTCGGGGCCCGGCACATCGGGCATCTCGGTCTGATGGCTCGCGCCGTCCTCGGGACTCTGAAAGGAAGCCGCCATATTGAAGATCGCGCGGCCGTGCTGAATCGCAACAATGCGACGCGTGGCAAAGCTGTTGCCATCCCGCAGGCGGTCTACATCGTACACGATGGGCGCGGCCACGTCGCCCGCGAGAATAAAGTAGCCGTGCATGGAGTGTGCGCGGCGGGTGTCGTCGCCCACCGTGTAGCGCGCAGCCACCAGCGACTGCGCCAGCGCCTGTCCGCCGTACACGCTGCCCGACCCGATGTCTACGCTCTGCCCGCGAAAGATATTGTGCTCGATGCGCTCCAAGTCCAACAGCGCCAGAAGGTCCTCCAGTGAAAAGCCCATACGACGGGTGAAAAGGAAAGAAGATACGCGTTTGATCGTCGCACCCGCTACGCAACGACGGCCTGCGATGGTTCCTACCGCCTCGTGCAGGCTGCCACAGAAGCCATCGCTGGCGGTTTGCCGCACCGGGCCGCAGCCGATTGAAGCCGCTCGCGCACCTCGCGCGCCGGAGCGATGCGCACGCACTCAGGCAATCAAGTAGTCAAGCAGCGTGACGAGTGCACTCGTTGCAATGATAATCGTGGCAGCCATCTGGTACCGCTCGGAACGGAGCTGGGCCGCTACGGTCTCGATCCGCTGCTCCAGGCGGTTCTCCGTCTCCAACACGTAATGCCGCAGGCGCCCTTCCATTTCCTTCATCTCTGCCCGAAGCTCTTCCCCCAACGCTGTCATATCTTCACGCAATGCTTTGTTTGCCGCCTCCATGTCTTTACGGAGCGATGCGTTTGCGGCCTCCATATCCTCACGAAGCGCAGTGTTTGCCGCTTGCATCTCCTCGCGCAACGAGGTGTATTGCTTGCGCAACGAGACGTTTGCAGCCTCCATATCCTCTCGGAGCGAGACGTTTGCAGCCTCCATATCCTCTCGGAGCGAGGCGTTTGCAGCCTCCATATCCTCTCGGAGCGAGGCGTTTGCAGCCTCCATATCCTCCCGAAGCGAGGCATTTGCTGCCTTCATCTCCTCCCGAAGCGAGGCATTTGCTGCCTTCATCTCCTCCCGAAGCGAGGCATTTGCTGCCTTCATCTCCTCCCGAAGCGAGGCGTTTTCAGCCTTCACCTCCTCGCGCAACGATGCGATATCACTTCGGAGGGCCGTTTCGGTGGCTGCCAAGTCGTCCTTCGTTACAGAAGCCGCGTCCGTATCAGCCAGAATCTCGGCAATGCGTTCGGCCTGATCGGAGGAGAAGGTACCGCCTTCCTGCAGACGTTTGGCGGCCTTGAGGGTGTCGATGGGCATGCCGGCGATGCGTCTAGTGTGCGGTAGAAGCGAGCCGTATGAATACTTGTATGAACACGACGTTAACACGCAGTGTTTGGGAAAGATTCGCGCAGCGACCCGGGCACACACGCCGGCCGGTGCTTGGGGGTGGCCCTCGCGTTCGCGCGTGCTTCCACCGGTGCAGCGTCATTGCGCGGCCGCCGCCAACGCCTGTTGATAGGCGCGCGCCGCGGCGACCGGGTCGGCGGCGTCCATGATGCCCGAGAGCACCGCAACGCCCGCGGCGCCCGCGGTGCAACACGCCGCCACGCGCGTGGGCGTGATGCCCCCGAGGGCCATGACGGGCTGCGGTGCGGCGGCACAGAACTGCGCCAGCGCCCCGACGCCCGCGCCTGGATGGCCCGGCTTGCTCGACGTAGGAAACACCGGACTGAAAAAGAAATAGTCGGCAGCCCGCTGCGACGCGGTCAGGTCCGCCACGGCATGCGCGGAGCACCCAATTTGCGCGGCCGGGCCCAACCGGCGCCGCGCAGCAGCCACTGGCGGACCGTGCGCGCCGGTATGGAACCCGCTCCCGAGGGCCGCGGCCACCGCCAGCCGGCTGTTCACGGACACATGCGCGCCCGCTTCGCGCGCTGCGGGCTGAAGGGCCTTCGCTGCTTCGGCGAATGCGGCTACTGAGGCATCGTGTGCCCGCAGGTGCACCCACCGCACGACGCCCGCTGCTAAAACATCGCGCACAATGGCCGCGCGCGCCGGATCGACAAACCCATCGGCGATCAGCACCAGCCGGTCCGGCACCGCGTCGTTGCCTCGTGCCGTCATCCCTGCTCCATGGCTTCCGCCTCCTCAAGGCGCTTCGACCATTGCTGCTGATTGGTCGTCGCGTCTTGCACCACCGAGGTATGCTGCGCAAGGCTGATGAGGCCGCTGTTGAGCGCATGCAGCGGCTGCGGGAGCGGGCGCTTCACATCCAGAAAGAGAATGGCGCGCTCGCCGCTCGTCGCGTTCCACACCTCGTGGTTGTAGGTGTCGTCAAACACAAGGCTTTTGCCTTCCGCCCAATGCACCACCTCATCGGCTATGCGGATGCGGCACTGCGATGCAGGCTCGGGCACTTTTAGCCCCAGGTGGTACCGCAGCACGCCCTTGTACGGGCCGCGATGCGCGGGAATGTGCTTACCGGGAGCCAAAATCGAAAAGAAGGCCGTCGTCATGCCCGGCACACGCTCAATCAACTCAGTGGTGCGTGGGCAGCGGGCGCAATTTTCTTCGGCTTTCGTGCCATAGCCATAAAAGAAAAACGTCTTCCACTTTTCGTCGGAGATCGTGGATGCGTCCTCGGCAATGTCGTGAAAGCTGGGCAGCGCCTCGCGGTACTGCAAGATGGCCTCCAGCTCGTCCCGAATCTCCTCCCAGTGCGCCTCTAGGTGCTGCGTCCATGGAAACTGTGCCGGGTCGTGCACCGGACGATCGCCTACACGCGAGAACCGTCCAAACAGCCAGTCGAGGCTATGGATGGCTTTTTGTCCGAGGCGACGCCCCAGGCTGTCATCACGATCCTTGAAGGTAGACTGCTGAAGGCGCGCAGTGTCAGTTGGTGCAGATGGTGTTGCAGTTTGTTCGGACATAATAGAGAATGAAATTGAAATCGATGCATTGTAGCATAACAAGCCGCTACCGGCAGATCCACAGCAGCCGCTGCAGCACTTGTTGTAATGCTGCAACGGGCCGTGGGTCTTGCATCCGCGTTTAGGCCTTATCGGGGGCCACTTGGGGCGCGGGCGTCGGCTCCGCCCCATCGCCTGCGGGCACCGCACCGTTTCCAGCCATCGTCGCCGAGGTGATGCCCTCCGGATCGACGCCGGGCCCGCCAAAGAGCCGCTGCAAGCGTAAGCTCAGCGAATCGAAGGCGGAATACATCACCGGCACAATGACGAGCGTCAGGAACGTGCCAAAGGTGAGGCCGCTGATGATGGCCGTGCCCATCGGTCCCCAGAACTGCGTATTCTCCGAGCCAATGGCAAACGCCGGATCGAAGTCCGCGAGAAGCCCCACAAAGTCGATGTTGATGCCGAACGTCAGCGGAATAAGACCGATGACGGTCGTAAGCGCTGTCAGCAGCACCGGCCGCAGGCGCGTGGCACCGGCTTCCACCACGGCCTCGCGCTTGTCGAGGCCACGCTCGCGCAGTTGCATCGTGTAGTCGATCAGCACGATGCCGTTGTTCACCACAATCCCCGCAAGCGAGATCACCCCGATAAAGGTGAACAGGCTGAACGGCGTGCGTGTGAGGATGAGGCCCAACAGCACGCCCACAAGGCTAAGCCCAACGCCCACCATGATGATGAACGGTGCGCTAACGGTGTTAAACTGCGCCACCATAATCAGGAAGATGAGGGCAATGCCCACCAGCAGCGCCGTTGCCAGGAACTGAAAGGCCTCCTGCTGATCCTGATTTTCGCCGGTGTAGCTCATGCTGTAGCTTGGCGGCAGCTCTTGCCGGTACGTCTTCAAGTACTGTTGCACGGTTTGCAGCACCTGCTGCCCGGTATACCCCGGGGCCGCGTCGCCCTGCACCGTCACGGTAGGCTGCAGGTCGAGCCGCGTGATGGAACCCAGCCCACTCTGCGTACGCAAATCGGCCACAGCAACCAGCGGAATCTGTTGCCCCTCGTGTAAAATGGTGAGGTTCTTCAGGCTCTCCAGGTTGTCACGGTCGCCTTTCTTCAAGCGGACGCGGATGTCGTATTCCTTCTCGCCGGCGCGGTACTTCGACGCCTCCACGCCATTGATCGCCGCACGCACGGTGTTTCCAATCTGCGCGGTCGAGAGCCCAAAGCGCCCGGCACGGTCGCGGTCGATGGCCACTTCCAGTTCGGGGCGGCCCTTGTTCAGGTTGTCGCGCACGTCAACGAGGCCAGGCAGCTTGCCGGCTTTCACGCCCTGTTCCAGCTTGCGCCGAATCTCGCTGGCAATTTGCGCCACGCGGTCGAAGTTTTCGCCCGTCACCTCAATGTTTATCGGGGGCCCCGTCGGCGGCCCGCTCTCGTCCTGCGTGAACTCAATTTCCACGCCCGGCACGCCCGTCAGGTTATTGCGCAGCTTGCGCATGGTTTGCGTGCTTCGCTCGGGGCGCTCCACAAAGTCGATCAGGTTGAGGGTAACACGCGAGCGCTCGGGGCTAGAGGCGCCGCCGCCAAACTGCTGATCGCCGCCCACACCTACATTGACCAGCATGTTCTTCACGTTGGTGCGCGAATCGGGGTTGGTGCGCAGCAGCGTGCTGATGCGGTCTTGCAGTTCCTTTGCGAGGTTGTTCGACGCGTCAATGTTGGTGCCCAGCGGCGCCTCGGCGGTGATGCGGATGAGGTTCGGGTCGGTGCTCGGGAAGAACGACGTGCCTGTGGGCGCAATGGCAAACAGCCCGATGATGCCCAGCAGCGCACCCAGCGAGCCGTTCAGCAGGCGCGCCCGGTTGTCGGTAAGCAGCAAGTAATCGGACCGCGCAAACAGCAGCCCCAGCAGCCCGACGCCCACAATGAGCGCGGGCAACAGCAAGAGCTGCCCGATGGTGGTCAGCGTGACGTCACCGCCCGTGAGGTACTGAAGGCCCGTGATGCCGCCCACGACCAGCGCCAGCACGCCGCCAATCACCACGCTGGCGCGGCGGCCGAGGTAGACGCTCTCCAGGGTGTGTACCACAATGCCCAACACGCCCAGTCCCGCCAACACGCCGCCTATGATAAGCAGCGGCCAGGCCGGGGGCATGCTCATGAGCCCGGCCACTAGGCCGCCCACAATGAGCACCAGCACACCTGCACTAAACGCGGCCAGTGCAGCCACGTTACGCAACAGCGCATGCTTTACGTTGTAGTCGCGGGTCAGCATCCATTCCAAAAAGGTTCGGTACCGCGCAATGATCGCCGGCAGCCCACTGGAAATGAACCAGTCGCCCAGCGGTTTAAAGAACCGTGTGTGCACGACGTAGAGCGTGGGCACGAGCACGGCCACAACCACGAGCGTCTTCCAATTCGCCAGCCCCAATGTGAGCGCCGCGAGGCCCGCAATGGCGCCCGCCGTAATCTTCTGGGCCCGCGTCCATGGCTCCGTCTCTTCAGTTTCCAGCTTCACGAAGTAGCCCGTCACCACAGGATTCATCACCAGCGCCACAAACAGCGACGACGTGAGCGTAATGATGAGCGTAAGCGGCATGTAGCTCATAAACTCGCCCGTGATGCCCGGCCAAAAGAGCATCGGCGCAAACGCGGCCACCGTGGTGGCCGTTGCCGCCACTACCGGACCGCCCACTTCAAGCGCGCCCAGCTTCGCCGCCTCCCAGCGGCTGTAGCCTTCCTCGCGAAAGCGGTAGATGTTTTCGACGATCACGATGGCGTTATCCACCAGCATGCCCAGCGCGATGATCAGCGAAAACAGGATGATGAAGTTGAGCGTGTAGCCCAGCGCCTGAAAGACGACAAACGACACCATCATCGACAGCGGAATGGCAATGCCCACCAGCGTAGCGGTGCGCACGCCCAAGAAAAACAGCAGCACCGCCACCACAAAGATCAGCCCGCTGATGATGTTATTCTCCAGGTCTTTCACCAGCGTCTCCACATTTTCGCTGCGGTCGCCGGTAATCAGCGTTTGGGTGCCCGGGGGAAACGGAAATTCGTCGAGCGTGCTGCGAATCTTGGCCGCCGTCTCCAGGATGTTCTCGCCGGAACGCTTCGTGATGTTCAGGCTAATGACCTGCCGCGTGCTGGTATCTTGCACGGCCACCAGCTCGCCCTCGGCGTTTTCGCGCTTCAGAATGCGCAGCCGGGCGTAGCTCGATCGCTCCTTGTAGCCAAACACCACATCGGCGACGTCGCGCACGTAGATGGGCGCGCCGCCGGGCGGGGTCTTCACCACCAGGTCGCCAATCTCCTGGGCCGGATCGTCAAACTGCCCGTTCACGCGCACCAGGTAGTTCAACCGATCAACATCGATGGAGCCCCCTGGTATGTTGGCGTTCTCCTGCTGGATGATGCGCGTAATGTCGGCAAACGTGAGGTTGTACGCCTTCAGCGCCGTCAGATCCACATTGACCTGCACCTCCTGCTCAATGCCGCCAATCAGCGGTGCCTCCAGGATGCTCGGAATCTTCTCCAGCTCGTCCTGTAAATCCTCGGCCACCTCCTTCAACCGCGACAGCGGGTAGTCCGCCGCGAGGTTGACGGTCATGATGGGAATCTCGGAGGTGTTGATCTCATTGACGAGGGGCTCCTCGGCATCCTCCGGCAGCTCCGACTTGGCCACGTCCACCTTGTCGCGCACCTTTTGGTAGGCCTCGTCCATCGAGATGTCCGGCGTAAACTCCACGATGACGGTCGAGACGCCTTCGGTGGAGGTCGAGCGGATCTCCTTGATCCCGTTAATGCCTTGTATCTCCTGCTCGACCGGCTGGGTTACCAGCGATGCGATGTCGTCGGGACTGGCGCCCGGATAAATCGTCGTGACGACGATGTTTGGAATTTCGATGGACGGGAACGACTCCTTCGGCAGCGTGAGGTAGCTGTAAAGGCCGCCCAGCGCAAAGAGTACCGTCAGCACAAAGACGCTGGTGCGGTACTTGATGGATGTATTGATGATCTGCATAGCAGCAGGAGGAATCGGTGAATGAACGCGGCAAGCGGGCGACTACTGGGCCGAGGGGGCCGGTTGCGTAGGCGCGGGGAGCGCCGTTTCGGGTGCGGGCGTGCGCGGGCGGAAGCTGTTGGCGGCCTCTTCGATGCTTGTGTACTGCTGCACCACCTCCACGGCAACGCCTTCGGTAAGGTCGGTTTGACCCAGCACCACCACTTCGTCGCTGGGCTGCAGGCCCTGGGCGACCACCACGGCGCCGCCGTAGGCGGGCCCCAGCTGCACCGGCTGTCGTTGCGCGACCTTTGTGCTGTCGGTGGCCTTGACGGTGAATACGCTGTTGCCGTTTTCGCTACGGATCACCGCGGCCCGCGGGATGACCAGCGCGTTTTGCAGCTCGTTACGCGGGAGCACCACGCGTGCGACCATCTCGGGCTTCAGGAGGCCGCCGGGGTTCTCCAGCTCAATCTCAATCGGAAAGGTACGGCTCTGGGGATTGATGGTACGCCCCACAAACGTCACGGGCGCCGTGCGCGGCGCAATGCCGTAGGCCTGAAAGGCTACCTTTACCGACGTACCTTCCTCAATGTCGCTGGCGTATCGCTCCGGCACACCGACGCGTACCCGCACGCGCTGTGTGCTTACCAGACGCACCAGCGGCGCACCGGCTCCGGCTTGCTCGCCCACCTCGATGAAGTGCTCCTCAACCGTACCGCTGAAGGGCGCCAGCACCACGGTGTTGCGCAGCTGCTTTTGGGCCTGGGCCACGGCCGCCTTGGCTTGTACCAGCTGGGCCCGCGCCTGCTGGTAGTTGGTGCGCACCTGCTGAAACTCCAGCGCGCTCAAGATTGAATCCTTGTAGAGCGGCAGTTGCCGCTGGTAGCTGTCTTCTGCCAGGTCAAATTGCGCCTGGGCGGCCTCGTAATTGGCCTGTGCCTGCTGCGTGTTGGCGCGCGCAATGTCTTGGTCGAGCACGGCCAGCGTGTCGCCGGTTTGCAAAAACGTGCCAAGGCGGCGCAAGCGCTCGACGGTGCCGGCTGCTTGTGCCGAAATTCGTACGTCGTTTAGCGACTCAACGCTGCCGGTAATTTCAATAGCATCCTGAAACGACGTGGGCGTCAGGCGCAGCGTCTCGACGCGCGTCCGGTTGTCGGGCGCGGCGGTGGCATCGGCCGGTGGACCGCTTGAGCAGGCCGTCCACAGCACAGGCGCTGCGAGCAGCAGGATAACAAGAAGGCGAGAAGGCATGAGCGAAGGCATCAACGGTTCGGGGGTTGTTCGGTACACGAAAGTCGACATTAGCGCTGGGTGGTCAGGATCTCGGGCGCCGGTGCGGTGAGCGATACGCCGAGCGCGGTGCGTAGGCTGGCGCGCGCCACGCGGAGATCGTAGGCGGCCTGCAAGTAGTTGAGGCGGCTCTGGTCAAGCTGATCGGAGGCCTCGCGCAGCTCCAATTGGGTCGAGACGCCTGTGCGCACGCGCTGTGCCACGTAGCGGTAGTTGGTTTGGGCCGTCTCCACATTTTGCTGCTGCGCCTGCAGGCGCTGGCGGGCGGCGGCAAGGTTTCGCAGGGCCTGCCGCACCTCAATGCGAATGGTTTGCTGCAGGCGGTCGTACTGCACCTGCGCCTGGCTGATGGCAATTTCGTCCTGTTGCACGCGGGCGCTGGTTTGAAATCCGTTAAAGATATTCCACGTAAGCTGCAAGCCTACGCTGAAGGACGGATTCCAATACGAATCGGCGAAAAAGTCGCTGGAGGTTCGCTGGAATGCGAAGGGGTCGAGCGGGTCCGATACAATGCTGGTGCGGTCGTCGGGCACGCGACCGCTGTACGCAAAGTTGGCCACGGCGGAAAGGCGCGGGAAATACTGCGCTTGGGTGATATCTTTCTGGACGCGCTGCAGCTCGATGTTCAGCCTGGCCCGCTCCAGGTCGGCCCGCTGCATTTCTGCAATGTCCAGGGCTTGCGTGAGTGAGACCTGTTGAAAGCGCTGCGGGTCGTTCACCTGCAGCGCTCCGCGTACGGCCACGTTCAAATCGGCGCCCACGCCAAGCACACGCTTCAGATTGTCTAGGGCCCGCTGCGCGTTGTTGCGTGCCTGAATGAGCTGCGTCTTCTGGTTGGCCAGCTGCACCCTGGCGCTCAGGCGCTGGTACTTGGGGATGGTGCCCTGTTTTACCTGCAGGGTAATTTCCTGAAGTGTCTCGCGCGACCGCTGCACGCGCTCCTCCGCAACCTTCGCCTGCGCCTGCGCCAACATCGCACCGTAGAACGCCTCGTACACCGACTGCGCCACCTGCTGCCGCTGCCGCACGCGCGCCAGCTGACTGACGTTTTTGAAGGACTGCGCGCCTTCAATGGCGGA
Organism: Salisaeta longa DSM 21114; assembly: GCF_000419585.1. Taxonomy (NCBI): domain Bacteria; kingdom Pseudomonadati; phylum Rhodothermota; class Rhodothermia; order Rhodothermales; family Salisaetaceae; genus Salisaeta; species Salisaeta longa. The sequence goes on along the minus strand of NZ_ATTH01000001.1, from coordinate 742,570 downwards.
AAAGGCGCTTCCGTTATACAGCGTTTGCGTCAGCTGCACGCCCGTCAAAAACTCATTGTCTACGCCGAAGGGGTTGCCCGCACTGGCATTCGGATTCACACCAATGGCGCGCAGGCTGTCGTTCTGTCGCTCAACGAATTCCTGAAACGTAATGGGGTCGGTGGCCGGATCGCTGTCGAGTCGCCGGCGCTCGTTGAAGGCCACCCAATCGGCTTGCCCGCCGCCGCCCAAGAAGCTCGCCACGTCGCTGCCAGCAAAGGGGTTGGCCGTCACCACGTTGCGCGTGTAGCTGCTGGTCACATCAATGGACGGCAGTACGCTGCCCCATGCTTCACGCACCTGGGCATCGGCGGTGCGCACATCCAGAGAGGCGCTACGCAGGGCATGGTTGTTGGCAAAAGCCACCCGCAGCGCGCGCTCAAAGGTGAGCGTGAGCGACGAGTCGGGCGCAGATGGAAGCAGGTTCTGGGCCGCTACAGCCATTGGGTGCACCGGCAGCCATGCGGCGACGAGTACACATGCCAGCAACCAGCGCGGAGGAGCGAATACGGTCATAGAGACGTCAGACGGTGGGGATTCGTTCATGGGGTGGTTTGCGGGTTACAGCTGCAGCCCATCAAACAACATGGCCGTCACGAAGTCGGCCGCATCGGATGGACGATCGAGCAGCCCAGACGGGGTACAGACGGACGGCAGATCCTCGGATTGCGCCTGCTGCATGCGTTCGGTAAGGCAGCGGTGCACCACCATGCCGTTTACGTTTTCGAGCAGCATGTGGGCGACGGACCGGGGGGGCAGCGTGCGGATGGTGCCCGCCTCCATCGCCTGCTCAAGCACCGGCACAAGCATGCCTACCATGCGCTCTTGCTGCGCCCGAAAGTAGGCCGCGCGCTCGGGGTCTTCGCTAAAAGCCAACCGATACGCTTCTTTCGTCAAGATCAGAAACAGATCTTCGCGGGCCCTGAAAAAAGAAAACGCTTCTTTCACAAACTCACGAAAAGCCGCGCGAAGGCCGTTTTCCTCTACTGCCGCCTCGTTAAATGACGTCTGCAGAAGATCGCACACGTCGTCGTACAGCTCATCGAAGATGGCATACAAAATGGCCTCCTTGCCGCCGTCGAAGTAGTTGTAGAGGGTGCCCTTCCCAAACTCGGCACGCGTGGCAATTTCGTCGATGGTGGCACGCGCGTACCCCTTTTCGGCGAACACGGCGCGGGCCGCGTCGAGCATGGCATGGCGGCGGGCCCGGCGCTCGCGTTCGCGCCGCGAGAGCGCATCGGAGGCCGAACCGTTCGAGGTACGCGACATAGACGTATAGCGAAATTATGAACAATCAGTCAGTAGGTGACTACCCGGTCACGTGATGAATGATTCGTCACTTTGCATGGAAAAGATTCCGCGGCTGCGTAAATAAGCTGTTAAGCACGCCGCAAGGGCTCACAGATGCGCTGAGGCGCTGCCCATTGGCGAATCGCATGCCCGTTGCCCCGGCGCGGTGCATGAATCGCCGAAAACCTGGAACGCTTCCCGCCGTACGCGTTTGTCCTACGGCCTTTTGTTTGCATGTACCTTCAATGCATCATCGAACAGCGATACATCCGGTCCTACGTAGCTTGCCCGGCGGTCTTTGGGCCTTGATGCGGCTAAGTCAGCTACAAACGCTTCGGTGCTGACCGGCGCGTTACAGCACTCGTTGCCGTGCAATTGTTCTTCGCTGTCGAATGGATTTGTCTTTCCCTGCTCTTTTTCTGATGGTCCCCCCCGATGGAAGCCTCACGCTTCTAACGGTGTACATCGCCCTGGCACTGGGTGTCTCGTTTTTGTGCTCGATGATGGAAGCCGTCTTGCTGAGCGTAACGCCCTCGTATGTCGCGGCCCTCGAGCAGGAGGGCCACGACTTTGGCCAGCGCTTGCATGCGTTCAAAAGCGACATTGATCGGCCACTGGCTGCCATTCTGAGCCTCAACACCATTGCACACACCGCGGGCGCCGCGGGCGCCGGGGCCGAAGCCGCCGCGTACTTTGGCGAGGCATACGTGGGCGTCATATCGGCCGTGCTTACGCTTCTCATCCTCGTCCTATCGGAAATTATTCCGAAGACGCTTGGTGCGATGTACTGGCGACAGCTGGCTCCGGCCGTCACGCGCATGCTGGCCGTTATCATCATCTTGATGTGGCCGCTCGTGAAGCTCTCGAAGGGCATCACGCACCTGCTTTCCAGCGACGAGTCGACCAACACCTTTAGCCGCGAGGAATTTACAGCACTGGCGGAAATCGGCAAAGAGGAGGGCGTCTTCGAGGAGAAGGAATCGCGCATCCTCAAGAATCTGTTTCGCTTCAACTCGCTGCGCGTGAAGGATGTGATGACGCCGCGCACGGTGATGTTTGACCTGCCGGAGAGCCACACCATCGGGGAGGTGGTGGATACGTACAACGAGTTTCGCTTCTCCCGCATTCCGGTGTACGACCGGAAACGCGACGACGTAACGGGCTACATCTTGAAAGACGAGTTGCTGCTACGCGCGGCGCAGGAAGAGCTCGATGTAAAGCTGCGCGAGATGCGACGCGACATTTTGGTAGTGCACGAAACGCTGCCGCTGCCGGATCTGCTGGAGCGCTTGCTCGATCGGCTGGAGCATGTGGCGCTTGTGGTGGACGAGTACGGCGGCGTGGCCGGCATTGTGACGATGGAGGACGTGGTGGAGACGCTGCTGGGCCTCGAAATCGTCGACGAAGCCGACTCGGTGGAAGACATGCAGGCCCTGGCGCGGCAGCAGTGGTTCCGGCGCGCACAAAAACTTGGGATGGTTTCGGAGCAAGAAGCCTCGGAGGCATCGGTTGCGCCACGCCACGCCCGCTACAGCACGCCGGACGACGCCCCGGCCGACGCGCCCCCCACCGACGACGCCCCTATGGAGCCCGCCGAATCGTCCTCCAACGATGCCTCTGAGCAGTAGTGCGCGGCCCGCGGGGGTCCACTGCTTCTTCACGACGCCGCGGAAACAACCCGGCGGTCTCGTCGCATTCAAGCGCACGCTGCACGACGAAAACGGCGTGGTAGCTCAGGCGGTTAGAGCGTCGGATTCATAACCCGGAGGTCGAGAGTTCGAATCTCTCCCACGCCACCGTTAAGGCCTGAAGCGGTGCTCGCATTGCGCGGGCATCGCTTTTTGTGTATGGCCCCACCCGTCGTGGGGAGCGGCCGACGCGTTTGCGCAGAACGCGCACGAGCTGCGTTCACGCACAAACCAGCTACCGGCTGGAAGCTTGTGCCCCGAGCGCTTCCGAAACCGCGCAATACAGCTTACGTGTCATCTGTTCACTTCTCACTGTGTTAGGTTTTGTTTCTGTGCCATGGCCGTTACCATACGCGATGTTGCCAAAGCTGCCGGCGTCTCGGCAACAACCGTCTCGCGCGTGTTCAACCACAGCGACTTGGTTACCAAGCAAACGCAGGAACGCGTGCAAGCCGTGGCCAACCGGATGGGCTACCGGCCCAACGCCACCGCCAAAAGCCTAAGCCACGGACGTACCCAAACCATTGGCATTATCGTACCCGCGCCACACGGCGAGTTCTTTTCGGAAATCATCCGCGCGGCCGACGAGGTCGCCCAACAGTCTGAGCACTACCTTCTCATTTCGAGCGCACACTACAGCCTGGAAGAAAGTGAGGTGGCCCTGCAGTCGCTGCAGGGGCGCGTCGATGGGCTTCTCGTCATGACGACCCACGTGCAGGCTCAGGCCGAGCTGCTCGACCGATACGCGATCGACATCCCGGTTGTGTTCATGAATAGCCCGGTGGAGGCCTCGCCGTACCCGTCGTTCCAGATCGAAAACAGGGGCGGCGCGCAAGCCGCTACGCAGCACCTCATCGACCGGGGCTATCGCCACATCGGCATCATCTTGGGGCCTCGGGACAGCCACGATGTTCAGGAACGGGTTGCGGGCTATCGCGCGGCCCTCGCGGCGGCAGGACGCGACCCCGACGCGCAGCCCGTCATAGAAGGCGACTTTACACAGGCCAGCGGGTTCGACGCCGGCCGTCAGCTCCTGGCGCTCGATACCCTCCCGGATGCCGTCTTTGCTTGCAACGACTACATGGCGATCGGCGCGATGGCCGCGCTCCAAAAGGAGGGCATCGTGATTCCAGACGACCTGGCCATCGTCGGATTCGACGATATTCCGAGCGCGCAGTACACCACCCCATCGCTCACTACCGTCCGCGTGCCGGTGTACGAGCTAGGGCGCCGCGCCGCCGAGCGGCTCATTGCCATGCTCGGCGCCTCCGTTGCCGAGGCCCCGCTGCATACCACCATGCCGTCCGAGCTCGTCGTGCGCACGAGCACCTAAGCCCACCGTCTTCAGGCACTTGTGCGGCCCATAACGAACATCTAGCGCCGCCCCAGCGCTTCGATTCGAGAAAAACGCCGGGCCGACTTGCAATTGTGACCCGCGTAACACTATCATTATTTCCAGTAATGAAACCGGTTTCATTTTTTTTGCTACGCATTGTAACCGGTTTCACCCTTGGGTTTCGGGAGCAGATTGTTCGCTGAACGAGGCACATACGCCCGCATCGATACGCGGTCTTTTCGGAAGCGCTTTGCACACAGTCGCCCCTATCCAAGCCATCCGTTACCCTTCGCACGAAGAGTTCTCCAACCATCATGCTCTGGAAGAGGCTACTTTCACTTGTGGTGTGGTTTGCGCTTGGCGCTGCCGCGCTTCCCTCCACGGCTGCTCACGCGCAATCTGGCACCATATCCGGCGTCGTTACCGAAGCTGAAGGCGGCGCGCCGTTGCCCGGCGCTAACGTCGTGGTCGTTGGAACCACCAACGGCGCAAGCACCAATGCCGAGGGGCGGTATTCATTTTCTGTTGCGCCCGGTACCTACACCCTACAGGCATCGTTTGTCGGATACCGCACCGAGCTCAAGGAAGCGATTGTGGTGACGGCCGGCGAAACCACCACCGTCAACTTTGCCATGCAAACCGGCATGCAGCTCGATGAGATGGTGGTAGTGGGATACGGCGAGCAAGAGCGGCGCAACCTGACCGGGTCGGTGGCCTCTGTTTCTGCAGAGGAGATTGAAGATCGGCCGATTGAGAGCGTAGAGGAGGCCCTTCAGGGCAAAGCAGCCGGCATTAACATTGTGCAGAACTCGGGGAGCCCGGGCTCGGCCTTTACCGTTCGGATTCGTGGCACCGGCACCATTGGCAACAACACACCGCTGTACGTGGTGGATGGCATCCCGGTAAATGGCGACATCAGCTATTTGAACCCGAATGACATTGCCTCCATCGACGTCCTGAAAGGCGCGGCGTCCGCGGCCATTTATGGGACGCAGGCCGCAAACGGCGCGGTGCTCATCACCACCAAAAGCGGAAATCCCGGCGAGCGCTCCGTAACATTTCGGAGTTCGTTGGGGGTGCAGGAAACCCCGCGCACCATCGATATGCTCTCGGCTGCGCAGTACGCAACGTTGCGGAACGAAGCCCTCATCAACGACGGGAGCCCGCCCGCCTACTCGAATCCGGCTGAGTTTGTGGGACGAAGCACCAACTGGCAGAACGCGATCTTCCGCACCGGCCTGATTCAGGACTACGGCTTGGCCGTGTCGGGCGGAGAGGAGAGCTTCACCTACCGCCTCAGCGGCTCATACATGCGCGAAGGCGGCATCATTGAAGGATCGAGCTACGAGCGCTACAACGTGCAACTCAACTCGACCTTCGATGTGAGTCCGCTCCTTACCGTAGGCGAGCGCATCACGCTGACCAACTCGGCCCGGCAAACCTTGCCGGAGACCGATGACGTGCGCAACATCATGATCCAAACGCTTCAGATGGACCCCACGGTGCCCGTCTTTAATGCCGACGGATCGTACACCGCCCCCCGGTTCTCAAACACGCAGAATCCGGTGGCCGTGATCGACTTTAACAACAATACGTTTCGCATCAACCGTTTCGTGGGGAACGCCTTTGCGGAGCTTACGCCCCTGGATGGGCTGACCGTCCGCTCGGATGTGGGCCTCGATGTGCGGTACGGCAACAACTACTACTTCCTGCCGACCTACAACGTAAGCCCCGACTTCACGAACCCGAACAGCGTGGTGGCGCGCTACTCAGACCGGGTACGTTCCATTGTCTGGAACAACACCGCCACCTATACCCGCGCGTTCGGGAGCCACGATATGACGCTTTTGGGGGGCACCACCGTAGAAACCAATAACTACCAGTTCATCGATGCCTCAACGCTCGGTACGCCCAGCAACGATCCGTCGCTGCGGTACCTGTCTTCAGGCACGCAAATAAACGGCGCCGCAGGCAGCGCCTCGAACTCGCGCCTGCTTTCCTTCTTCGGACGCGCCAATTACAACTACAGCAACCGGTACCTGCTCACGCTCGTGGCCCGCTATGACGGCTCGTCGCGCTTTGGATCGCAGAACCGGTTTGCCTTCTTCCCGTCGGTATCGGCCGCCTGGCGCGTCTCCAATGAGCCGTTCTTCCCCGAAACGGACGTCGTCAGCGACCTGAAGCTGCGCGTTGGATGGGGACAAAACGGCAATCAGGAGGTGGGCGATTACACCTTTGCCGCCCTCATCACCTCGGGGCAAGACTATCCGCTGGGCACGGGCGAGTCGCGCGTTCCGGGATCGGCCCCGCTCGGCGCTCCGGCGCCCGACCTGAAGTGGGAAACCACCACCCAGTCGAACATCGGGCTCGATGCGTCGCTGTTGGACCAACGCTTTAACGTGACGCTCGACTACTTCATCAAGACCACGGATGACGTGCTCTTGTACCCGCCCAACATCCCCACGAGCGGCCTTACCTCGCTCTCGCCGTCCAACATCGGCAAGATCGAGAACCGCGGCTTCGAAGCATCGGTCAACTACTACGGTGAGGCGCTCGATGGCGACTTCACGTACGACGTGGGCGTTAACTTCTCGGCGCTGGACAATGAGGTCATACGCCTGGTAGAAGGCGTAGACATCGTGCAGGGCTTTTACCGTCAGGGCGCCATCACACTCACGCAGGCCGGAAGCGACGTTGGTGCGTTCTATGGCTGGGTGACCGACGGCATCTTCCAGACGCAACAGGCCATTGAGGAAGCCAACGCCCGCGACGGCGACGCCAGCACACCGTATCAACCCGATGCGCGTCCCGGCGACATCCGCTTCAAAGACCTGAACGGCGACGGCCGGGTGAATGACGAAGATCGGACCTTCATCGGCAGCCCGACGCCCGACTTCTCCTACGGGTTTACGTCACGTCTTTCGTTCCGCGGGCTTAGCCTAAGCCTCTTTCTGCAGGGCACGCAGGGGAATGAAATCTTCGCAGCCTACAAGTACTACACCGAAGGCGCTGCACTCTTTAACCTCTCGGAGGCCGCGCTGGATCGGTGGACGGGCCCCGGCACGAGCAACACCATGCCGCGCCTGACGGCCAACGACCCGAACCAAAATACGCGCATCTCCGATCGCTACGTGGAAGACGGGTCGTACCTGCGGCTGAAAAATGTACAACTGGGCTACACGCTGCCCACGTCGCTCCTTACCCGCATCGGCGGCCTGCAGAAGGCGCGCGTGTACGTAGGCGCACAAAATCTGCTTACCATCACGGGATACGACGGCTACACGCCTGAAATTGGTGTGGGCGACGACGAGGCGGCTACGCTCGACCGCGGCATCGACCGCGCGACCTACCCGCAGCCGCGCATCTACACGGTGGGCCTAAACCTGACGTTCTAGCGCACTCCGCAGCCGTCCCGTTTTTTCTGATTGATGATCGCTTTTGAACCCATGCGTACTCTCACACCTTTTCGCGTTGCCTTCGCGCTCCTCCTTAGCATGAGCCTGCTTATTGGCTGCGACAGCTTCTTGGAGGTCACGCCCCAGGGCCAACTGACAACCGCTAACTTCTACCGCAGCGCCGCGGATGCCGAAAAGGCCATCGCAGCGGCCTACAGCGGCCTGCAAGATCCCGCCGACTACCTCCTGCCCTATCCGATTGTGTTTGGTGGCGTTGCCTCCGACAATGCGGCAAAGGGCGGCGAAAGTGGGAATGACCAGCCGGACATCCAATCCATCCAGAACTTCGTCCATAATCCGTCCAACGGATATGTCGACCTGGCCTGGGACGAACTGTATGCGGGCGTTCACCTGGCCAACCTCGCCATCGCGAACATCCCAACTATCGACATGGACACCGCGCGCCGCGAACGGTTCGTGGCCGAGGCGAAGTTCTTACGTGCCTACTACTACCATTACTTGCTCCTGCTCTTTGGTCTGGAAGGCGAAGGCGTTCCGCTCATCTTAGAACCGGTGCAAAATGAAGAGGCCGATGTGCCCAAGACGCCTGAAGATGAGGTGTGGGCCCAAATTGAACAGGATCTCACCGAGGCTGCTGCGGTCTTGCCCGCGACCTATTCGGCCGCCAACGTAGGCCGCGCCACCCGTGGGGCCGCGCAAGCGCTGTTGGTAAAAGCCTACATGTTTCAGGAGAAGTGGGCCGCGGCCGAAGCCATGGCCGAGAACGTCATCGCCGGCCCCTACAGCCTAGCGCCCGATTACAGTTCCATCTTTACGCTGGAGGGCGAATACGGGCCGGGCTCCATCTTCGAAATCAACTACGCCAACATCAGCGCGCAGGCGGAAGGCACCGATGCAACGGTGTACCAAACCAGCCGCAGCACCTGGGGCTACGGCTTTAACTGCCCCACCGAGAGCCTGGTGGATGCCTACGAAGCGAACGATCCGCGCCTTGAGGCGACCGTCATCTTCGATGGCGAAATGATGCCCGACGGATCCACCATTGATACCGGAGCAAGCCCCACCGGCTATTACAACGAAAAAATATGGATTCCGCAAAGCGCGTGGCCCCAAAACGCCGGCGGCGACGTGCTCGATGGTCCCACGAACCGGCGCTTCATTCGTCTCGCACAGGTGCTGCTGTGGCACGCCGAGGCGGCCAACGAAAACGGCCATCCGATGGAAGCCCTGGAGTCGCTGAACCGCGTGCGACGACGGGCCCGCGATGCCGACGCCGACCCGACCAACGATCCGGCCGGCGTGCTGCCCGACATTACCACAACGGATCAGGCGCAGCTGCGCACCCTCATTTATCGCGAGCAGCGGGTTGAGTTGGCGATGGAGTACCACCGCTACTTTACGCTTGTGCGTCAAGGTCGCGCGGCCGAAGTGATGCAAGCATTCGGCAAACCCTTCCAGGAAGGCAAGCACGAGCGCCTGCCAATTCCGCAGCTGCAAATTGACCTTAGCAACGGCGTCATCACCCAGAATCCTGGCTACTAACCGCGCACCGCGCGTCGTTACCGTTCGCGCGGCCCGTGCACTGCGCAGCGGGGCCGGCCTCCTCAACCCGGGCCGCCCCGCGCGCTCCCACGGGGCTCCCGCGGATGCCTGACGCGCCCCGCTGGTTCGTTTCCGTATGCCTCAATCCACGACTGTCATGACCATGCACCCTTTTGCCTTCCGCTCGCTCGCTGTTCTTACCCTCGTTGGCCTTATGGGCCTCCTTACCGGCTGCGACTCGGGCGGCGGAAGCGGCATAGCCAGCAATTTTATGGTCCCCAATACGTCAGCCCTTAACTTTGAAGTGGAATCGGGCGAGACGCAAACGCAGGAGCTCACCTTGGTCTACCAGAAGTTGAGCGAGCGCCCAGCGCCCGAAGAAACCGAGCTGCAGTACTACACCATTGAGCGTACCGAAGATACCGGAACGCCCGAGGACGGCTCCAGCACGTTTCGGGTGACGTTCACCGCGCCCGACGAGGCCGGCTCGTATGCGCGGCCGCTCGTCTTTCGCGCCGGCACAGCAGCTGTGACCATCCGGCTTGCCGGCTTTGCCACCGGCGGCCCGCAGCCCATCACCGACTTTAGCGGTAACGAAACGGGCTTCACGCCTTTTAACGGCGCCATCAGCCTAAGCCTCGAAAATGAGCAGTTGGTTATGGAAGCCAGCAACGTCGGCGGCACGGGCGTCTTCCCGGGTATGTTCACGGCGTTCGACCAGCCCCTCAACTTCGAGCCGACGCCCGTCCTAGCCATCCGCATGAAGGTTACCACAGACAGCGACGGCCCGCTGCGGGTGCGCGCGGCCCTCAACCAGGCCGGCGATCTGCCCGATGCCAACGCCACGGTGCCCGAGTTGCTGGCCAACATACCGGCCGACGGCGAATACCGGACGTACTACTTCGATTTCCGCAACAACTTCGTGCAGTTCGACGGCCAACCGGTCGATCCGGGCAATATCAGCGAGCTGGTGCTGCTGTTCAACGACAACATCGCCGACACCTTTACCGGCACGTTGTACATCGACAGCATCGTGCGCCGCCCCGACATTCCCGATGACGCCGACATCGCCAACCAGGCGCCCACGGCGGCCTTCAGCTTTAGCCCAACGACGCCGGCCCCCGGCGCTGAGGTCTCGTTCACAGATGATTCCTCCGATCCCGACGGTACCATCGCATCGTACGCATGGGACTTCGGCGATGGCGCAACCGGCAACGGACCGTCGCCCACGCACACCTACAGCGCAGCGGGCACGTACACCGTGGGGCTTACCGTCACTGACAACGACGGGGCCACTGCCGAGGTCACACGCTCCATTACGGTGCAAGAAAACACCGGCAACACCTCGGAGCTGGTCTTCGATGACTTCGAGGACGGCTTGCAAACCGATGAATACTTCACGTTCTCGGGCGGCGGCGCATCCATTCAGCTGGCGACCATCAGCGACGTACCGAGCGGATCGAGCGGTACCACGGCGCTACAGGCCACCATCACGGGCGGAAGCGACGGCTTCGCGGGCTTCGGGAAAACATCGCTCACCGACCTTAGCACGCTCAGCGGTACCACGCGCTACATGAACTTCTACGTGCGCACCAGCGCCGCCACCGCATTTTCGCTGGAGATCAACCTCCAGGAAGACCAGGACGGCAACGGCACGTTCGATGGCAGCGGCGCGGTGGACGACGAGTTCCAGTACGTCTACGAGGCAACGTCCGGGAGTGGCTACACGCTCGTGAGCATTCCGATTGGCGACTTTGCCGATGACAACGCTGTAAACAACGGCGGCGATGGCACGCTTTCCAGTTCGATTCTGAACATTGTCTTTGCCATTGGCGGCATCAACGGAGCCGACTACACGCTGTCGGTTGACGACATCGTCTTCTCCACTGACCCGCTGGCGGGCAACTGACCTGTGCTGTCGATGCATCGAGGCGGCGCGCACCAACAGCGCGTCGCCTCATCCTTTTTGTAGACCTCTGATTTTTAGTTGCGATAATGCTTACCTCGAACGGCCCCTCGCTGGCCCGCACCCTCGCGTCGCTTCTGCTCATGGGCAGTCTCGTTTTCTTTGGATGCACGCACACCCAATCGACAACGACAGCGCCGGCTGATGAAGCGTCGCCAGCAACAAGCGACGGCTCAAGCACGCTTAGTCAGACGGGCGCCCGTGCGCCGGAAGAAGGCGCTCCGATGCCGCTCAACCGCTCGGTGTCGCTCATCGATGCACCCGGCGCGCCGGTTGCTGTAAGCGGGCAGTCGAGCCAGGCGTTTGCCAACCGTATCATCGCCGATAGTGCCGGCACTTCGATCCCCAACATCGACGCCCGCGTAGATTCCGTGCTGGCGCTGATGACACTGGAGGAAAAGGTGGGCCAGATGATGCAGCTGGAGCTGGGCATGGCCACCAACCGCGATACCTACCCCCAAACGATCAACGAGGAAAAGCTCCGGCGTGTGATCCGCGAATATCACGTGGGCTCGTTGCTCAACGTGGTTAATGCAGCGTTTACGCTCGACCACTGGCGCAGCCTCATGACCAAGATCCAGGCGGAAGCCGCCCAAACGCGTCTTGGCATTCCGGTGCTGTATGGCATCGATGCCGTCCACGGGGCCAACTACACCCGCGAGGCGGTTCTCTTTCCGCAAAATCAGGGGTTGGCCGCTACGTGGAACCTTCCCCTCGCCACCCGCGCCGCCGAAATTACGGCGCACGACGTACGGGCGAGCGGTATCCCCTGGAATTTTGCGCCCGTGCTTGATGTGGGCCGCGACCCGCGCTGGCCGCGCCTCTACGAAACCTTGGGCGAAGATGCACACCTTACAACCGCCATGGGGCTCGCCCTCATCCGCGGCCTGCAAGGCGACGACCTGAGCGCCCGCACAAACGTCGCCGCCACCATGAAGCATTTCATCGGCTACTCCGGACCGGAAAGCGGCCGCGACCGAACGCCCGCCCGCATCTCCGACATCGAGCTGCGCGAGCACTACCTGCCGCCGTTTCGGGCCGCTGTGGAGGCCGGCGCCGCCTCCGTGATGGTCAACTCGGGCGAAGTGAACGGCGTGCCGGTGCACAGCAGCCACTACCTGCTCACGGAGGTGCTGCGCAACGAGCTCGGCTTTGAGGGCCTCGTCGTCTCCGATTGGCTCGACATCAAGAAGCTGGTGTCGCTGCATCACGTGGCCGCCAACGAGCGTGAGGCCACCAAAATGGCGATCCAGGCCGGCGTCGACATGAGCATGGTGCCGTCGGACGTTTCGTTCTTCCATCACCTAACCGATTTGGTGCGCGACGGCGAGATCTCCGAAGCCCGCATCAACGCATCGGTACGGCGCATCCTCCGGCTGAAGTTTGCGCTGGGGCTCTTTGCTGACCCGCTGCGGGGCCTCTCGCTTGCCGATTCCGCTGGCACAGCAACCGACCGCCGGGTGGCGCTCCAAGCGGCCCGCGAGTCGATTACCCTGCTGCGCAATACCAACAACGTGCTGCCGCTACAACCCGATCAGCGCGTGTTGGTCACCGGCCCCACCGCGCACTCCATGCAGGCCCTCAACAACGGATGGACCTACACCTGGCAGGGCGGCGGGCGCGCGCAGTCGTTTTTCCACTCCGATCGCCCCACGCTTATGGAAGCCATTAAAGGGCGCTCACGTGAGAAACACGTTTCTTACGTACCGGGGAGCACGCTCACACAGCCCGATCGGATGGCCCAAGCGGTTGCTGAGGCCAGAGCCTCCGATGTAGTCGTGGTGGCGCTTGGCGAAGGCGCGTACGCGGAGACAGCTGGCAACCTGGAATCGCTCATGCTTCCGGACGCCCAACGCGCGCTGTTGCAGAAGATTGAGGCCACCGGCACGCCCGTTGTGCTTGTGTTGGTACAAGGGCGCCCGCGCACGCTTGGGAACAGTCATGAAGGGGTTGAGGGGATCATTGCGGCGCATAACCCCGGTACAGAAGGCGGCCAAGCACTCGCTGAAGTGCTGTACGGCGATGTGAACCCGTCGGGCCATTTGCCTTACACGTACCCGAACCAGCCCACCGGCTACGCCTTGTACGATCATAAAACGAGCGAGCAGCTGGCGGCCAACTTTGGAAACGAGGGCGCCAACCCGCTCTTTCCGTTTGGATTTGGTGCTTCATACACGACGTTTACCTACAGCGATCTCAAACTGAGCGCCCCAGCGGCCTCGCTCGATGCCATCCAGAACGGCCGTGCCGTAAGCGCAGAGGTTACCGTCACCAACACCGGCGCCCGCGCAGGAAAGGACGTCGTGCAGCTGTACATGCGCGACGTCGTGGCCTCCGTTACACCAGCCGTGCGGCGCCTGAAGCGCTTCGCCAAGGTGGACCTGGCCCCGGGCGAATCCAAGACCCTCACCTTCGCACTCACCGCTAAAGATTTCAGCTTCATCGGCCGCGATGCCCAACCGACGATCGAACCCGGGCGCTTCATCATCCAGGTCGATAGCCTACAAACCGAGTTTACCATCGAAAAGCACTCCCTACAGACCTCACAGGCCGTCCGCTAATCACTCCTCGATTGGTGCCGGCCCCAAACTATTGCCTGTAGCGGCTGTCTTCTGTTTCAGTACATAAACACGCCAACGATCATGACTCTACGAAAGAAGCGATTGCACGCATCAGCGCTCCTTGTGGCGCTGGTGGGCCTCTTGTTGATCACCGCCGGCTGCGACAACCCGGTACGCACGCGCGCCCAGCCCGTCGACGATCCTACGCCGTCCGACAACTGGCCCGACGATGTCACCTGGACGCATGTGTGGGGCGACGAATTCGACTACCAGGGCGCCCTCAACGGATCGAAATGGACCTTTGAGACCGGCGGCGGAGGCTGGGGCAACCAGGAGCTGCAGTACTACACCGACCGGCGCGAGAATACGCGCGTAGACGGCGACCACCTCATCATTGAGGCGCGCCGCGAGTCGTACGGCGGCAACCAGTACACCTCTGCACGGATCAATTCCGCCGCGTCGTGGACCTACGGGCGGTTCGAAATTCGGGCGCGCCTGCCCGAGGGCTTGGGCACGTGGCCCGCGCTGTGGATGCTGGCCAGCCAGGATACGTACGGCGATGCCTACTGGCCCGACAACGGCGAAATTGACATCATGGAGCACGTGGGCTACGACCCGGGCATTGTGCATGCCACCGTGCACACCGAGGCGTACAACCATGCCGACGGCACCGAAGTAGGCGCATCGAAACAAGTGCCTGATGCCACCGACGCGTTCAACGTATATGCCATTGAGTGGACGCCAGACGAAATTCGGGCCTACGTGAACGGCGAACAGTACTTTAGCTTCGCCAACGAGCGCCAGGTAAGCTCCAGCGCAACCTACGAAGAGTGGCCCTTCGACAAGCCGTTTCACCTGCTGATGAACATTGCCGTTGGCGGCACCTGGGGCGGCGCCCAGGGCGTGAACCCGGATGCCTTTCCCGCCACGATGGCCATCGACTACGTGCGGGTGTATCAGCCGGAATCGCTCGTCAACGACTAGGCTGTGTTTAAAAACACCTCGCGGACTACGCCCGGTTGGACAGCCGCTGCTGCTGCGTTGTTCTGCATCGCGGTAGGCCCGCTACAGCTGCTTCGAACGCCTTGCAGCTACGGCTTCCACCACGGGCTCGCGCTCACGTTGATTTTTCAAACACAGCCTAATGCCAGGGGAAACAGGCGATAGACCGTCTGCGAAGCAGCTTCTTACCCCGGCAACATACGCGCGCCGCCGCTTCGGAACGTCTGTATCGACGCTTCGAAGGGCGGCGCTTTTTGTTTGCGCTACGTTTCACGAAGCCTACGAGCCATCCATCACATCGCCCGCGTAGCTCTCGATTCCAACTTTTTGGATGAACTCGCGGAGGAACCACGCTTGCTGCTCGTGGACGCGCAAGTACTCAATGAGCAAGTCTTCGGTCGCAATGTCTTCCACGTCTTCGGCAAAGCTGCGGAGGGCCCGGCTGTAGGCGACCTCCATTTTGAAGGCTTCGCCCGCGATGGCCAAATCATCCGCCAGCGACTCATCGGGCGCCGGCAGGATATCTTGCTTCGAAAACTCGCTCGGGTTCCACACCGGCGTGCCGCCCAGCGTACGGATACGCTCGGCGAGGCCGTCAATTTCTTGCTCCAGCGTCTCCATGTGCTGATCGAACAGCTCATGCAGCGGGAGAAAGTGCGGCCCGGTGACCATCCAGTGGTACCGCTTGTACAAATCTTCAAAGTACAGCGCGCTGGACAGCATACGGTTCAAATCATCGATCAGCGATCCATGATCACCGGGTACAATCTGTTGTTGGATGTCCATATTCGGAGCGGGCATTGGGCACAAAAATTATGACACGTAGTGAACCTTCAGGCCGCAGGAGTAGATTCCCATGTTTTGTAACACTTGTTCGATACCCGCGGCCCGCTCAACAGCGCAGGGTATGGAGAACACGTGCGGCCCTTGACATTGCGCAACGTGCCGGTGCTTCTTGCAATATAGTGCCCTTCTGCCTTCTTGTAGGATCCTCCTGGTTATGGCTACCGCTGCCCCCCACACGCCGTACGCTACGGCCTATCATGCGCCGGTGCTGTGCGACGCCGTTGTTGCGCACCTCATGCACGACCCGTCCGGGTGCTACGTCGACGGCACGCTGGGCGGCGGCGGGCACACCGCCGCGCTGCTCGACGCCCTCGGGCCCGACGGCCACGTCATTGGGATCGACCAAGACCCTGAAGCGCTCGACGTCGCACGCAACCGCTTGAGCGAAGCGCGGGCCGCCGGTCGCTGCACCCTCCTGCGGGGAAACTTCCGCAATCTCTCGGCGCTCCTTGCCGACGCGGGCGTTTCCTCGGTCGATGGCGTGCTGCTCGACCTGGGCGTTTCCTCGCACCAGATTGACGAAGCCGCCCGGGGCTTCAGCTTCCAGCAGAACGGTCCGCTCGACATGCGCATGGACCCGACCCGCGGGCTCACGGCCCACCAAATCGTAAACAACTGGCCCCTTGCCGACCTGCGCGATGTGCTGCGTCAGTATGGCGAAGAGCGCCGCGCGCACAACATTGCCCGTGCCATTTGCCGCGAGCGCCCCCTCGATACGACCCTGGCTTTGGCCCATGTGGTACGCGGATGCGTGCCGCCGCCCGACGAGAAGAAAACCCTGGCCCGCGTGTTTCAGGGCCTGCGCATCGCGGTGAATGCCGAGCTGGATGTGCTTGAAACGGTTCTTGAACAAACGACCGACGTGGTGCGCATTGGCGGGCGGCTGGCCGTGCTCACCTATCATTCGCTTGAAGACCGGCGCGTAAAGCGCTACCTGCGCGACGGCAACTTTGAGGGAACGCCGCGGCGCGATATGTATGGAAATCGGGTGGCCCCGTGGACGCCGGTCCATGAAACCACTGCGACCGATGACGAGGTGGCTGCCAATCCACGGGCCCGCAGCGCGCGCTTGCGCGTCGGGCAGCGCCGCGACACCGCGGATGTTGGCCCGGCCATGCCCCAGTAGCTGTTCCTCTTGTGCTGCCCTGAGTCTCGCGTATGCCAAATCGCCCGCCACGCATTTCGTCGCCGCCCCGTAACGGCCGCAACGGCCACACCCGCTGGACGCGCCACGGGACGGCCCTGCCCGGCTGGAAGGAAATCGAACGCTCCACGCAAAACCATGCGCGCGAGCGGACGACGCCCCCGCGCCGCGACTCGTTCTTTGAGGGCCTATCGACCGGCCGCTTCGCACTGCTGGTGTTGTGCGTCGGCGTGCTGTTTACCGCGTATGTAGGCCATGTGCAAGCCACCCAAGAGCTGCTCAACAACCTGGAACGCGCCCGCACACTCAACCAAGAGCTGCATTTGCGGTACAACCGCGTGAAGGGCGCCTACGATCGGGCCACGGGGCCATCGGTCATCCATCGGCGGGCGCGGGCCCTTGGCCTGCAAGAAGCCCCGCCATCCGAACACGCCATCGTTGTGCCCAAATAAGTGCTTTTGGGGTACCGAAGCCGCCCCCTGCGCGCTCGTTTCCATATGTGCTCCGCACTGCTCACTGATTGCTGCTACGCGTTGTGACGCCGATTGACGAAACCCGCACCCGGATGTACCTGATGCTGGTCGTGCTTTTCGGCCTGCCGGTGGGCATTGTTGGGCAGATGCTGCACATCTACTGGAGCGAGGGCAACGCCCTGCAGGCGGCGGGGCGCGACCAGGCCCGCTCGATTGTTGACATCCCCGCGATGCGCGGTTCCATCCTGGATGCCAACGGCCGGGCCCTTGCCATCAACACCGCGCGCTACGACCTGGCGCTCGACCCAACCGTGGAGGGCTTTGCCGCCCGTGCCGATTCGTTCTACCACCAGTTGGGGGCCTTGCTGCCCGACCGCACGGCCCGCGAGCTCCGTACAGCCGTGCGGGAGCGTTACAGCCCGCAGTACGTGTTGCTGCAGCGCGGCCTCACCGACCGGCAGCAAACCGAGATTGTGTCGTGGGATGTGCCCGGCGTGATCCTGTCGCCGACGTTCGACCGTCGCTACAACTACGGAACCACCGCGGCCCACGTGCTGGGATATGTGGGCGCCAATGGGCAGGGGCTCGCCGGCTTGGAGCTTGCCTACAACGAGGCGCTGAGCGGAACGGATGGCTACCGCGTCGTGCAGCGCGACCGCCACGGACGCATCAAAGCGATGGTAGGCGGAACGGTGGTGCCGCCCAAACACGGCCAAAACCTTCGCCTGACCATCGACCTGGTCCGGCAGGCTGCACTTGAAGACGAGCTGGCCCGCGGCGTAGCGCGCACCGGCGCCGCTTGGGGCACAGCCGTTGCCATGAATCCCGAGACGGGCGCTATCCTGGCCATGGCGAATGTGCCCACCTACAACCCCAACCAACCAGCGGCCTACGGCAGCGCTGCGCGCCGCAACCGGGCCATCACCGACCGCTTTGAACCCGGTTCCACGTTTAAGCTTGTAGCCGCCACGGCGGCCATCGAACAAGGCATCATTAGCATAGACGACTCGGTGGAGACGGGCGATGGCTGGGCGGTCTTTCATGGCTACACGATGAAAGACGTTACGGCGCACGGCACGATTCCTTTTCGCGACGTGATTGCCCTCTCAAGCAATGTGGGCGTCGCCAAAACGGTGCAGAAGCTCAATCCGGGCACCTTTTACCAATACGCTCGCAACTTTGGCTTCGGCCAATCGACCTGGATTGACTTACCCGGCGAGGTGCGCGGGGTCCTGAAACGGCCTAGCGCGTGGAGCCAGACCTCGCAAACGTCGATGAGCATCGGGTACGAGGTGGCCGTCACGCCCCTGCAACTGCTTGCGGCCTACGCGGCGTTAGCCAACGATGGCGTGCTCATGCAGCCGTACGTGGTGGCCGAGCGGCGCAGCGCGTTGGGCACGCTGCTGTGGCAGAACCGCCCGGATTCGGTGCGTCGCGTCATGAAACGCGCCACCGCGCGCAAACTGCTGCCTGCGTTTGTGGAAGCTGTTGAGGATGGGACGGCGGAAAATGCGCAGGTGCAGCACCTGAAGGTGGCCGGCAAGACGGGCACCGCGCTTGCCATTTCGGAAGGATCCTACAGCGCCGAAAAAGCGCGGGCGTCGTTTGTGGGATTCTTTCCGGCCGACGACCCCAAAGTTGCACTGCTCGTTCTCATTGGCAGTCCGCAGACGAGCATGTACGGCGGACAGGTGGCTGCTCCCATCTTCCGCCGCATCGCGGAGCGCTGGCTGAGCACCTTCCCAACGGTGATGCATCAGGTGGTCGCCGAGGGCATCCCCGCCGATTCGATTATCCAGCAGGAGCCCCACCTTTCGCCGCCCGCGCTTCCCGACAGCACCACGACGATGCCCGACCTCACCGGCCTGAGCGTGCGGGCGGCTGTGCGGTGGCTACGCGCCCACGGCATCGAGCCGCAGGTGCATGGCCACGGCGTCGTGCATTATCAGTCGCCCGCCGCCGGTGCGCCCCTGGGCCGCCAAGCCGTTCTTACCGCCCGCTCCTAACGCGCCTCGGAAACTAACGAGCGGGCCTCGGTACAACGCAACGCACCGTTTTCCTTCCCGCCCAAACCGGCTCACCGATGCGAATTGCTTTGGCCCTTGGCCTGCTCACCAGTGCCCTCATCGCAGGCTGCGCATCCGACGCCCGCTCTTCGTACAGGCAACGGATTTTGCAAGAGCGCGTAGAGCGCGACCTGGAGATGCGTGAGGACGGCAGCCCGCTCAACCTCCAGCAGCGGAAAACATTTACGGGCCTGCACTACTACCCGGTCGACTCTACCTACCGCTTCCAGAACTTGCCGCTGCGCCCCCTCAGCCCGCCCGACACGGTGCAGATGCTCACCAACACCGGCGCCGTAGAAGCGCAAGCGAAGGTCGGCTGGGTTCACGTGCCCTTTCGGCGGGATACGGCCCGCCTGGCTGTTTTTCATGTGAGCGGCGAGCCGCCCAACGCGCTGTGGATGCCGTTCACCGATGCCACCAACGACTCCACGACCTATCCGGGCGGGCGGTATGTAGACCTCACCCTACAGCCCGACAGCACCGTCACGGTCGACTTCAACACGGCGTACAACCCGACGTGCGACTACAACCCACGGTTCAGTTGTCCGCTGCCTCCCCCCGAAAATCGGCTGTCGATTGCCATTCCGGTCGGCGAAAAGCGCTCCGGCCTTCATCCGTACTGAGGCACGACGCTAACCTCTTGGTGGATCGGGCAACTGCTGACGGTCAAACCAACGGTTGAGCCGTCATCCGCCCTGCAGGGCCTGTATGACCTCGACCGTGTCATCAGCGCCTATCGTGGATTCGGCCCACCTGCCGCGTGGCACGACCGATTCGTTGACGGCCACAGCCACGCCTGTCGTTTCCTCCGGATCGATGTCGAGCTGACGGAGGACCTCGGAGACTGTGGCGCCGGCCGGCACTTCCCGCGGCTCGCCATTCACCGTTACGGGTATCGCTGGTTCGGATGCACTCATGGGGACGAAGCGGTTGCCGATGAAAAACGCGTCGGCGCAAACGGCTCGATCCATTCGGAGGTTTCTCCCGCCAGCACGAGGCGCGCCACCTCTTGGGCCGTCACCGGCGTGAGCAAGATGCCGTGGCGGTAGTGCCCCGTGGCGTACACCACGCCCGGCGCCGCGCGGCCAAGCAGCGGCGCATGGTCGCGGCTGGCCGGACGCAGCCCGGCCCACGTCTCTTCCACCTCCAGCTCGCGAATCCCCGGCACCACCTCCCACGCGCCCTCCAACACATCGTAGATGCCGCCCGCCGTCACGCGGGTGTCGAAGCCCATCTCTTCGCTCGTCGCGCCTACCACCAGCCGCCCGTCGCTTTTGGGCGCCAGGTAGGCCTCTGGGCCGCGCACCACGTGCTGCATATCGAACGGGAGCGCCATGCGCAGTTGCAGGCTTTGCCCTTTCACCGGACGAATGGGCGGCGCCGGCACGAGGCCTTCGACTTCGCGTGACCACACGCCCGCGGCCACGATCACGGTATCGTAGGCCGTGCGCGTCCCCTCTGTCGGTACGATGGCGGGCTCGTTGCCGTCGGGCTGAACGGCCGTGACGGGCGCGTCCTCATGCAGCGTGCCCCCGGCATCCACAAACGCGGCCCGTAACGCCTGGACGAGCTTTCGGTTGTCGACCTGATGATCGGAGGGCACCCACACGGCGGCCGACAATCGCGGTGCCACAAAAGGTTCAATCTCGCGCGCCTGGCTTCCATCCAACCACTCTACTGCCAGCTCGTGCTCGCGCTGAAACGCGTAAAGCCGACGCAGCTGCTCAGCGGCGTCGTGGTCGTCGGCCACCAGCAACGTGCCCTCGTCACGGTAATCCACCGACTGGCCGCTGGCTGCTTCGAGGTCCCGTGCAAAATCGGGCCAACGCCGCAGGCTTTCCCGATTGAGCGCGTAGAGCTCCAGCTCCTCGAACTGCAACTCGGCATCGGGGGCCAGCATGCCTGCTGCCCACCACGAAGTGCCCCGCCCGGCGCGCCCGCGCTCCCACACCGTCACGTGCGCCCCGCGCTGTGCGAGAACCCAACCGGTGGCGAGTCCAATAGCCCCGCCGCCCACAATGCCAACCGATGGTGCTGCCATGTCCGTCCTGTGTTTTTTGAATAACTGCCGCCTCGCAAGAAACAGGCGCGCGTCGTTACGATAACGAGCGTGCCGCCCCAATGTGTCGGGGTCGATTCCGCTTTCTTGCAACGCATTCTCGCCATGAAAACCGATTTTATTGTCGTGGGCGCTGGCATTGCCGGTGCGTGTGCCGCCTTTGAGTTGAGCAGGAAGGGAACGGTGCGCGTGCTTGAGGCACAGACGCCCGCAGCGGGCGCCTCGGGGGCCGCCGCCGGGCTGGTGAACCCGCTGATGGGGCGCAAAGCGAATCCCACCTGGCGCCTCCACGAGGCGTTGGCGGCCACCCGGTCGCTCATCGCGCGGGCCGCGGCAGAGCATACCTTTTCGGACGACGGGGTGCTGCGCCCCACCGTGGAACCGGCGCAGGTGGACTTTTTCAAGGAGCGCCACGACGAATTTCCCGAGCTCACCGCATGGCTCTCGGAAGCGGAGGTCGCCGCGCGCTTTCCTGACGTGCAGACGTGCGGCGGCGCGCTCTTCATCCCGCAGGGCGGCGCCGTAGACGTCCCGTCCTTTGTGCGATGCCTCCTGCAGGCCGCACAACAGCGCGGGGCGGATGTTCTTACGCACACGCCCATGACGTCGTGGACCGCCGATGCCACCGGGGCGACGGTGACGGTCGGCACCAGCGATGGCCCGGCCACCTACCGCGCCCGCCATGTGGTGCTGTGCCTGGGCCAAGGCTATCCCGGGCATCCGGCGCTGGAGGCGCTCGACCTGGAGGGCATCAAGGGGCAAACCGTGCGTATGGCGCGCCCGGCGGCTACGGGCACCGGACCGCTCGTGCCCATGTCGGGCCGCGGGTACCTCGTGCCCAATGGCGACACGCTGATTGCGGGAAGCAGCTACACGCACACGTTCGATTCGCTTGCGCCCGACCCCGAGAATACGCGCTACATTTTGGAAAAGACCAACCAGATGCTACCCGGCGTGGCCGGTGCAGCGCCGCAATCCGTTACCACCGGCGTTCGGGTGAAGCACCGCAGCAGCAACCTGCCGCTGGTTGGCCCGCTGCCCGAAACAAACGAGCGCGTGTGGACGCTCACGGCCCTCGGGTCGAAGGGGTTGCTTACGGCACCGCTGCTGGCCCGCGCGTTGCCAACCTACATCCACGATCCCGCCACCATCCCCTCTGACGTGCGCCTACCCACGAACCGGTAGCTCGTCGCCCGCTGCCATCAGGTACCGGTAGAAGGCAATCATGCGGGCCACGTCGGCAGCCGATATGCGCTCGTCAACGCCGTGAATGCGCGACTGGTCATCGGGCGTAAGCCGGAACGGCGCAAAGCGGTACACACGGTCGGTGTAGGGCGCGTAGTGGCGGCTGTCGGTAGTGCCCGGCACCACGAAGGGCGCGACCACTACATCGCGGGGGCCGGTGGCATGAATGGCGTCCTTAACCAAGGCGAACGCGTCGGACGTTGTGGGGGCCACGGGCGTGGGCTCGCCTGCTTGCACCACGTGCGTTTCGATGGGCAGGTCTTCCAGCACATCGGCAACATGCGCGTGCACATCATCCACCGATTGGCCGGGCAAAATGCGGAAATTCATCGTGGCCCGCGCAGTAGACGGCACCACATTGTCTTTTACGCCGGCGGTAAGCCGCGTGGGGGCGGTGGTGGTGCGGATGGCTGCGTTGCTTGGCGCGCGTCGGGCAAGCAGCTTTTTGGCCAGCCCGTTGAACAGCCACCGATTCGCGAAGATGAGACGCCCCACAAACGGCATCGCGGGCGTTAGCGTGTCGAACGTCGTTCCGGTGACGCCGTCGAGGCGTGCGGGAAGCGGCGTGTTGCGGAGGCGCTGCACCGCCTCGGTGATGATGTCGACGCTCGTGCGAGTGGTGGGCACCGAAGAGTGGCCGCCGGGATGCGTCGCACGCAGCGCTAAGCTCAAGTAGCCCTTCTCGGCCACGCCCACGAACGCAATGGGCGCGTCGATGCCCGGCAACGCCCCCTCGGTAAGGGCACCGCCCTCGTCCACTACCAGCGCGGGCGGCGGGCCGTCTGCAGCAATACGGGCCGCCACCGCCGAAGCGCCCGCCGCGCCGCCCACTTCCTCATCGTGCCCAATGGCCAGGTGGATGGTGCGCTGCGGCTGGTAACCGGCCGCGAGCAACTGATCGACGGCTTCGAAGAGCGCACACACGCTTGCTTTATCATCCAGCGCGCCGCGCCCCCACACGTGCGTGCCGTCGTACACCCCGCCAAATGGGGGATGCGTCCAGTCGGCGGGCTCATCCACGGGCACCACATCGTAGTGAGCCATAAACACGAGCGGTGCGCGCGCCGCATTGCTCCCGGGCCACGTGTACAGCACGCTGTGCCCGTTCACCACGGAGCGTGTCAGGTGCTCGTGCACCCGCGGATATTTCGCGCGCAGGTAGGCCCGGAAGTCCGCGTACGCCGCATCGTCGCGGTCCTCCGGCGCGCGGGCCGTGATGGTCCGGTGGCGCAAGGCCCCCGCCAGCCGCTCCATGGCTTCATCGCTGATGGTCACATCGGCCGCTTCTACCGACGGCCGCTCGGGGCTCGTGGCCCACGCTGCACGTCCCACAACCGTTGCCGCGAGACCACCCAGCGCCGCCACAGCGCTCCACAGATACTTATTCATACGCTTTGGAAGGAGATGAGAACAGCAGTTACTGATGAAGTTGGCGGTACTTGCGCACCACGCTAAACGCCATTTCAAGGGCTTGCTCGTAATTGAGCCGCGGATCGACCCGCGAGTGATACGCGCGCTCCAGGTCGTGCTCGGTAAGCCCGCGCGCGCCACCGATGCACTCGGTAACGTCTTCGCCGGTGAGCTCGAAGTGGACGCCGCCCAGGTGGGACCCTTCGGCTGCATGGATATCGAACGTTTGCTCGAGTTCCGCCGAGATGTTGGAGAAGCGCCGCGTCTTGAGGCCGCCCTCGGTGCGTTCGGTATTGCCGTGCATGGGGTCGCAGCACCAGAGCACGGTGCGCCCGGTGGCCTGCACCGCCTT
Source organism: Salisaeta longa DSM 21114 (assembly GCF_000419585.1). Taxonomy (NCBI): domain Bacteria; kingdom Pseudomonadati; phylum Rhodothermota; class Rhodothermia; order Rhodothermales; family Salisaetaceae; genus Salisaeta; species Salisaeta longa. The sequence continues at coordinate 718,135 of NZ_ATTH01000001.1, read as the reverse complement.
CAGCAGCGGGGGCAGCTTGGTGCCCACGGCATCGGCCCCGAAGCGCGTGATGAGCGTCAGGCGGCCGGGCGTATCGTCGGGGTCGAGCACCTCGATGAGGTCGAGCAGCTTCGTGCGCGTCATGCTCGGTCCCACCTTCAGCCCGATGGGATTGCGCAGCCCACGCATGTACTCCACGTGGGCGCCGTCCAGGTGATTGGTGCGTTTGCCAATCCACGGCAGATGGGTGCCCAGGTTGTACACGCCATTCTGATGCGGCACGTGACGGGTAAAGGCGGTCTCGTACGGCAGCAGCAGCGCCTCGTGGCTCGTGTAAAACTGCACGCGATCCAGCGAGCCGGGCGTGCCGTCGGCCACCACATCCATGAACCGGAGCGAATCCTCAATGGCCTGCACCAGGGCGTGGTACTCGTCCGCGAGGGGCGAATGCTGCATGAAGTCCACGTTCCAGTACTCCGGATGACGCAAATCGGCAAAGCCGCCCTCCGAAAGCGCCCGGACGAGGTTCAGCGTCAGCCCCGACTTGGTGTAGGCACGCTTCAGCCGTTGCGGGTCGGGCGTGCGCGCCTCTTCCGTAAACGCCGGGCTGTTGATGATGTCGCCACGGTAGCTGGGCAACGTAATGCCGTCGCGCGTTTCGGTAGGCGAAGACCGCGGCTTGGCGTATTGCCCGGCAAAGCGCCCCACCCGCACCACCTTGGTGTTGAGCCCGTAGGTGAGCACGAGGCTCATTTGCAGCAGAATTTTGAGCCGGCTGGTGATGATGTCGGCCGTGCAATCTTGGAACGACTCGGCGCACTCGCCGCCCTGCAGCAAAAAGCGCTCGCCGCGCGCGGCCGCTGCCAGCTCTTCACGGAGCGCATCAACCTCCCATGAGGTGACGAGGGGCGGAAGGGTCGTCAGATGGTCCACGACGTCATCAAGGGCCGCCGGATTGGGATAGGTGGGTTGTTGCCGGATCGTTTTGCTGGTCCACGAGTCCGGCGCCCAGGCAGCCACCGAAGAATGTGCCATAACATCAGAAGGGATTCGAGAGACTAAAGGAGTGTTTGAACGGCGCCCCGAACCCGGCGTTTCAGTGTTTATTGAAAGCGCTTCTCGGTGTGGGCTGCTGTCTTGGGCCGGCGCGGTATGATGAGGCGCTGTCCGCGGGGCCCGTTTACACATGACAGAAGCCGCCGGACCAGCGTGTGGCCCGACGGCTTCTGTTCTCCCCCTAGTACGTTTGATCGTCCCCTCGAGACGTCTGCAACACGAGTACGTCGTCTCGGAATGTTTTCTTTCGTTGCGCTGCGCTTGGCAGCATGTCGCGTGTTGTACTCAATGTTGCAGTCATACGATAGGAGCGGCTCAGGAAAGATGCTTGGAGATCTGTTCCAGAAGCTTGGGCTGGCGTCTCAAACCCTTTGGGATCTGTTTCAAACGCTTCGGATTTCGTCTCAACACGGATAATGCAACTCCATGGGGTGGCTCAGCCGTTGGAGGGACGAGCTGGCACCTTGCCTGCACACCGCGTACTGCTCGCTTATGATTACGCCTTGCCTGCTATGAAGAACACGCCGACGCGCTGGTGGATGGGCATCGGGGCGCTCCTCTTGATTGCAGCCCTAACCACCTGGGGCGCGCGCTCGGTGTGGCTGTCGCGCCTGGAGGCCCGCCCCGCGGTGCACCGGCAAGCGCAGGTTCAGGACGCGCTGCACCATGCGCAACGCGCCTTTGCGGAGGTCATCCACCAAACGCGCACGGCCGCCGAGCGGTGGGCCACGCGCCCCGCCCTTGTGCGTGAACTGTGGCAGGCCACCGAACAGGGCAAGGGCGCCGGCGCGCTGATGCGCATCGTAAGCACCGCTCGTCTGCCCGCGCGCACGGCGCTTGAGGTGTATGCCCCCACGCCGCGCCTGCTGGCCTGGAACGGCCCACGCCTTCCGCTATCGGATGCGCCCAACACGGCCTCTTTCCTGGAGCGCCCGCAAGTGCGCATCGTTACCGATGGCGACATACGCACGGCGCTTGCGGTGTGGTGGCCGATACAGCGCAACGGCGCGGTGATCGGGGTGGTGCGGTGGGTGCGCGTGCTTCGGTTTGAGCCCCCCATCCGCAACCGCTACCTGCAGGCGTACAGCATCACCGAAACCTGGAGCGCCGAGACGCCCTGGCCCGTTGCCCTCATCGTTCAGCCGTCGCCTGCCGCGCCCGCCGCGCAGTCCGCCACAGCCGTAGTGCGCACCGCGGAAGGACACCGCCTCGCCACATTGAGCGTCCGCGCACCATCGCTGGACGCGCTTCGTGAGCGCGCGGCCCAGTCCTTCGACGACGCGCTTTCGGTCATCGGACTCCTTGCCCTTCTCTGGCTGCTCACCGGCCTTTTGTACGGCTACGTGCACGCCGCCACGGCTGCACGCCGCCTCCGATGGCTTATCGGAATGCTCTGCGGGCTGATTGGATTACGCGTGTGGGCCCTGTGGGCCCACGTGCCCGCCCGGTGGATCGGCCGCGAGCAAACCCTCTACGCGCTCTTTGAGCCTACGTACCTCGCTTCTTCGCTGGGTATGGGCCTGATGCGCTCGGTGGGCGATTTGCTCCTCTCGGGCCTCGTCGCTTTTGCCCTCAGCGCCTTGCTGCTGTATCATGCCCGCACGCGATGGACCCTCCGCGCAACCGGCTACGCCACGTGGCGCCACGCCCTCACGACCTCTTCAGATGCGTCACGCCCGTTTCTCTTTGCCGGGGGCGTCGCGGTGCTCGCTTCACTCATGGGCGGGTTGTGCTGGGGCCTCTCGCACGTCGTTGAACGGGCGGTGCTGGATAGTACCCTAAACTTTTTTGCGCGTTCGGGCCTGCTGCCGGAGCCGCTGCTACTCGTGGTGCTCTGCGCACTGCTCCTGTTGACCGCCGCTGGTCTCATGACGGGGGGTGCGGCTGTGTGGGCCGCGGGCCCCTGGCTCGTGCGCCGTTGCCCGCGCACATGGGAAGGGCTAGGGCGCCTCCTGGCGGTGGCCCTCGTAACGGTGGGCGGCGCGTACCTCTTGAACAGCACCGCGATGCCCGTATCTCCTGGCGTACTGCTGGGGTGGATCGCGCTCATCGGCAGTGGGAGCTTGGTGCTCTTGGCCCGGCATACCTTTACGATGGGCGTGCTCGTGATGCGCGGGCTGCTCCTGGTCGTGCTGGTGCTTACTGCCATGCTGTATCCGCTACTGTACGAGGGCATGGACCAGCAGCGACGCAGCCGCATGCGCGAGGCTGCCCTTGCGTTTGACGAGGGCCGCGACCCGCGAGCGCTCTTTTCCATTGAGCAGGTCTTCGATACCGCCATCGACGTATTCCCGCGCCGCCCGCAACCGCCCGCAACGGTCGACTCTACCGTTACGCAGCTCTTGCGGCAATCGCTACTTGCTTCGCTTACCACCTACGCCACGTCCCTCGCCCTGCTGGATGCCACGGGCACCCCGCTCGCGTACGCGTCGACCGTGGGCGGCGGCATGCAACGCGCCGATCAGGCCGTGTTTCGCGCGTGGACGTCGGGGGCTTCGTGGGCGCCGGGCGAGCGGCGCGTATCGCGGTGGCGCTCGGCCAACGACGAACGCCTCCGCCCGCAGTACGTGGGCCTCATGGCGCTGCCCGGGCGGCCCCGCACGTGGCTCTTGATGCGCGCCGAGCCGCGGCCCCTACTGCCCGGCACCGGCACCGGCGTGCCGCGCGTGCTCCTGCCGGACGGGTCCTTCACCGATCTCTACGCCGAGTTGTCGTTGGCCGCCTTCCAAGACGGCCTCCTCACGCGCAGCCTAGGACGCGACTTCGACTGGGCCCGCCTGCCCCAACCGCTCCAGCAACAGCTTCAAACCACCTCCCCGATGTGGCGGCAGGCCACCATCAGCGGAACCGACTACCTCACCTACTACCAAAACGCTCAGGTACAGCCGCAAACCGTTGTTGCGGTCCGTATCCCGTCGGTGCGCCCCTTCGACCACCTCTACTACATGCTGCGACTTTCGGTCGCCGGTATGTTGCTCGCGCTGCTCGCGTACGTGGTGGGGTTGGCGGTACGCTACGACGCCGGTTATCTGCCCGCACCGCGCATCCGTTTTCGCGACAAAGTGCTCAATGCCCTCCTCGGCGTAGGTGTTCTGTCGGTCATTGCCGTTGGGGCTGTGGGCGTACAGGTCGTCACAACGGAAAGTGCTCGTGACGTGACCTATCGGCTGCACGATCAGCTCAGCCGTGTCGAGGAGCTTCTCGCGGCCCGCGCGCGTCCCGAAGAGCGCATTTACGAAGTCCTTGCCCGCACCGATGTGGACTCGCTGGCTGCCCAGGCCGGACTCGACCTCAACGTCTACATCGACGCCCGCCTCATGGCCACCAGCCGCCCGCGTCTCGTACGCGACCGCCTCATGGAGCGCCGCCTGCCGGGGCCCATCTATCACCGCATCTATTACGATCACTACCGCTTTGTGACCGCGCCCTCCGACATCGGCAGCTTTCGCTACGCGGTGGGTTACCAGGCCCTGCTCGACGACACCGGCACGCCGCGCTACATCGTGGCTGTCCCCACCATCGCCCAGCAAGAGCGCCTTCAGGAGGAGCGCGCCCGTACGCTGGCCTACTTCTTTGGGGGCTTGCTGCTGCTCGTCGGAGCGGCCCTGGCGACCGCGCTGCCCCTTGCAAACGCCCTCACGCGGCCCATCGGACGCCTCAGAACGGCGCTCGAAGCGGTGGGCGAGGGCCGCTACGTGCAGCCGCTTCCGGTAGAAACCCGCGACGAGATTGGTACGCTCGTGCACACCTTCAACGAAATGCGCGCGCAGCTCTCCGAAAGCCGACGGAAGCTGGCGCGCCAGGAGCGCGAGATGGCGTGGCGCGAGATGGCCCGGCAGGTGGCGCATGAAATCAAGAACCCGCTGACGCCCATGAAGCTCTCGGTGCAGCACCTGCAACGGGCCTTTCAGCGGGTGGAGGGTGAATCCACGCCCGCCTGGACCCGCTTCGCTGAGCTGTTTTCGCGCGTGACGGCCATGGTCGTCGAGCAGGCCGACACCCTCGTTCGGATCGCCGACGAGTTTTCGAGTTTCGCCCGCATGCCCAAGCGCGTCGCCGAGCCCCTCGACCTCAACGCGGTGGTGCAGGAGGCCGTGCGCGTGATGGAATCCGACGCGCCGCCCGACACCATCCGCCAAACGCTCGCCGATCGCCCGCTCATCGTATCGGCCGACCATGAGGAGCTGCGGCGCATCTTCATCAATCTCATCAAGAACGCGCTCCACGCGCTTCCAGACGGCGAAGGCACCGTTCATATCCAGACGCAGGAGGCACCCACGCGTGCATCACATGCGCGGGCCACGGTGCGAGATACCGGGACCGGCGTGCCGGACGATATCCGCGACAAGATTTTTGAGCCCAACTTTTCGACCAAAAACAGCGGCACGGGCCTTGGACTTGCCATCGCGCAGCGGGCTGTTGATGCCCTCGGGGGGCGCATGGGCTTTGAGACGGAAACCGGCGTCGGCACGACGTTTTGGATTGAGCTGCCGCTTGCCGACCACGCGCCCGACGCCTCTGATTAGCCGCCGACGCTACCTTCAATGGCCTGCTGCAGGGCGTGCACCGCGTGCTGCATGTGTGCCCCCATGGCCGTTCCGCGCAGCACGAGCAGCACTCCCACCACAAAAAGGCCGATCGGTGCAAAGCGTGTGAGGCGCTCGCGCCATGTTGCCGAGGCCACCCGCCCCGCCAGGCTCACCGCGAGCATCGCGGGAAAGGTGCCCAGCCCAAAGCCCGCCATAAAGGCCATGCTACCGGCAAGCGAGCCGGCCGCCACGGCCGTAGCGAGCGCCGCGTAGACGAATCCGCAGGGAAGCAGGCCGTTGAGGAGCCCCACGCCCAGCAGGGCGACCCACCCGCCCCGGGCATACAGGCGCTGGATCGGCTTCATCAGCGGACCAAACCACTGCGCCGGCCCGCGCTCCACGCGCCCCCATTGCTGCCGCACCCACGGCACCACGGCCGCCGCCATCATGCCGCCGCCCACCGCCACCGACACGACGCGCTGCAGGCCCGCAAACGACAACGCCAGTCCCACCGTACCCGCCAGCGCCCCAAGCAGGGTGTAGGTCACCACGCGGCCGCTGTTGTACACCAGCCGCTCGGCCAAAAACCGCCAGGGCGCATGCTGCGCACCCGGCAGCCCAAGCGCCAGCGGGCCGCACATGCCCACGCAGTGCACGCTCCCCACAAACCCAAACGCCAGCCCGGCAGCGATCCACTCCATCATGGCGCTGGGGGGGCCGATTGACGAACCGGAACCTGGACGCGCTGCGTGTCGGATTGGGCAAACACGAAGGTGGCCACGAGCGTGTCGCCCGGCTGCAGCGGCTGCGCAAGGGCTTTGAGCATCACATGCCGTCCGCCCGGCGCAAAGGCGATGCGCGTGCGCGGCGGCACGGCCACGTGGTCAATGGCGCGCATGCCCATCAGCGAATCACCGGCCGTATACGTCTCATGCAATGATGCCGCACCGGCAGGCGTGCGCACGGCGCGCAACGTATCTTCCGCCTGCGTGCCATTTGCGACCTGAAAGTAGAGCGCGCTCGTGCCCGTAGCCGGCGCCATTCGGGCCCAGGCTTGCTCAATGGTTAATCGATTGGCCGGAAGGGGTGGCTCGGCCGGGGCGGTAGACTCTGCTCCGCAGCCGCTCAGGAATAGACCGATGCACAGGAGAACAACAGATCGAATGGGCATACGTGCAGGAGAACCAATTAAAACATCCACTCCGATTGTAGCGCTTCAATGGTTTCCACCACCATGTCGGGCGGCGTGCGGCTCCCGCTGAAGCGCGCCCTTAGGCGGCCCTGCGCGTCGAGCACCACGATACGATCGGTGTGCAAAAAGGTGTATGCGCTGGCCGTGTCCGGATCTACCGGATCGCCGGCGGGCGTCACGGGCTTGTGTACGATGTTGAGCGTTGCCATTGCGCGGTTGATAGCCGACGTGTCGCCCGTCAGAAAGGGCCACTGAGGGTCCTGAATGCTATACAGCGCGCGGTATTCGGCCAAGCGCTGGGGCGTGTCGCGCTGCGGGTCGAACGTGATCGAGACGAACTGAACCCGCGCCGTATCGGGGCCAAGCGCGCGGCGGATTTCCTTCATGTTGGCCGTAATCAGCGGGCAAACATCCGGGCAATGTGTGTAGATGGCGCCCACCACCGTCGGTGTGCCCTCAAAATCGGTAGGAAAAACCACCCGCTGGCTGTCTTGGGTGACGAGCGTCACCGAGGCGTCCGCTAGCGGATCAATCACCCGCGGCGCGTCCGACTGACACCCCAACATGATGATCGCGAGTATCGCAATGCCAATGAAGCGCCCCATGTCATTTCCTACGTTAATCAACGTCTGGATTGCTTGTTATGACACGTCTAGAGTAGCAGTTTCACTCATTTGGTGTTAAGGCCCTCGAAGCAGCCGCAGCGGCGCGGGCCCGTCAGTATTCCACGCGTTCCTCAAAATCGTCCCACACGGCAAACGCCCGCTGGCCCTCGTCGCGCAGCAGGGGCTGCATCGGAAGCGAGCGCTCGCTCGGGGCGCGCTCAATCTCGTTGTAGATGTGCGCATCGTCGAACCCGGCAGCGGCCGCATCGGCCCGCGTGCTGGCGTACACCACACGGTCGAGGCGGGCCCAGTAGATCGCCCCCAGGCACATCGGGCACGGCTCGCACGACGCATACAACGTGCAGCCGGTCAGTTGGAAGTCGTCCAGCGTGTCGCAGGCGTGCCGGATGGCCATCACTTCCGCATGTGCCGTGGGGTCTTGGATCGTCGTCACGCGGTTGGTGCCGGCGCCCACGATGGTGTCATCGCGGACGACGAGGGCGGCAAATGGCCCGCCGCGTCCCGCCTTTACATTCTCAACCGCTCGGTCAATGGCTTCACGAATCCAGCGTGTATCGTTCATGTGGTGCAAAAGAGAAGATAAGCAATACCATCGAGAAGGAAGGCCGCGGCCTGTTGCCCGCAGCCCACTCGGCGTTATTCGTCTGAGAGATCCGCGTCGAGGGCCGCGAGCACGCGGTCGTGAAAGGCCCCATTCGTGGCCACGATGCCGGTGTTGTGCTCAAGCAACGGAGCCGCGGTGAAGTCGAGCGGCGCGCCGTGCATGTCGGTCACCGTGCCGCCCGCCGCCTCCACGATGAGCATGCCCGCGGCATGATCCCATATCTTTTCGACATACGTGCTCCCGGGCCGGGGCAGCCGGAAGTAGATGTCGGCATCGCCGCGCGCCACCGCCGCATACTTGGCCTGACTGTCCAGCCGCAGCGGATCTTCGGTAATGCCCAGGCGCCGCCCCACCGACACCGCGCGGTCGTGTGCGCTGTGCGCCGACACAAACGAATCGGTAAAGCGCCCGCCCGCCGGATCGGTCGTGTCGCTGGCCGTGATGGGCTGCAACGGCGCGTCTTCCGTCAGTCCCTTTTGGTACGCGCCCGCGCCACGCACCGCCACAAACGTTCGGCCGGCCGCGTGGGGATCGTCAAAATCGTCAGGAAGGTTGGGGCAGCACAACGCCGCTACCTGCGGCGTGCCCTCAACCACCAGCGCCAGCGCAATCGCGTACTGATCGCCGCGCACAAAGCCTTTGGTGCCATCGATGGGATCGAGCGTCCAAAAGCGATCGCTGTACGCCCCGGCGTTGCCGTAATCAATCCAGGCGCACACGTCGTCCACCGTGGCCTCGGGATGCTGCGCCCGCACGCGGGCCACCACCTGCTCGCGCACGGACCGGTTGGCTTCGGTTTGCAGCGCGCTGCTGTCTTCCTCGGCAATGATCGGGTCGTTGGGGAACGCATCCCGCAGGGCTTTGCAAATCACCGCCTGACTGCCAAAATCGGCGACGGTAACGGGGGTGCGGTCGTCTTTTTCGAGCACGCTGCCCGCGATGGATGCTTGCACGGTCTGGCAGAGGGTGGCGGCAGCGCGCACGGCCCGAAGGGCAACGGCGCGTTCATCGGCGTACGTCGGCATGAGGCAGATTGATTGGTGAGTACAGGCGGCTCAACAGGCGTCGAGCAGTTCGTTGTATGGCGGTAAATCGTCGAGAAACGTGTATCCGTCGGCAGACACCCGGCAGGCGTAGTGCTGCCGTCCGTTGGTGACCACGAGGTATGGGGCCTGGAGGGCCAGGTTGTACTGCGCGCCCTGGTCGAACGCGGCTTGGGCAATGGCTACGCGCGGCGCCTTGCACTCGGTGACGAGCAGCGGCGTGCCGCGCCGGGTGTACACCACCAGGTCGGCGCGCCGGTCCTGATCGTGCACGGTGAGGGTGGCTTCAATAGCTACCAGCCCCGGCGGCACCGCAAGCACTTCCACAAGGTAGTGGGCAAAATGCTGGCGGACCCACTCCTCGGGCGTCAGGCGTACGTAGCGGTCACGAAACCGATCGTACACCATGCGGCGGCCCGCGGTCTCCGTAATGCGCAGGTCGCATGCGGGCAGGTTAAGCGGTTCCATCGGCGCGCACATAGGTGACGAACCGAAAGCCATCGTGCGGCTCCTCGCGGGCGACGGTGAAGACGTCGCCCACCAGATGCTTGAACGGCGGAAAGTAGGTATCGCCCGCGTGGGCCCCCTCCACGAGCGTCAGCTCCATGCGGTCGGCGCGCGGCAGAAACTGCTTGTAGATGTCGCCGCCGCCGCCAATGTACACCACGTCGGCATCGGCCACGGCCGCCATCGCCGCATCGATGGACGAATAGGTCTCAATGTCCGGATAGTCGGGCAGGCCCTGCGTGGTGAGCACCATCATCCGCCGGTTGGGGAGCGGGCCGCCGAACTGGTGCACCACCGATTCGAAGGTATGGCGGCCCATCAGCAGCGGGTGGCCCGTGGTGAGGCGCTTGAAGCGCTTCAAATCTTCCGGCAGGTGCCACGGCAGATCTTTGTCCTTTCCAATGACGCGGTTCTCCTCAGCAACCGCTGCAATCAGTACAATGTCGGGCATACACACACATCAAAGGCCAACAGAAGAAGAGGCGGAGGCGCTTGTTTGCGAGCCTCCGCCTCTATCGCGTCGTCACGGGGTCGTTAGCGGAGGATCTCCGACCGGTTGTCTTGGATCTCGGCCGCGTCGCGCAAGCTGGCAATCCATTGCTGCACCACCTGCTGCTGCTGACGCTGCAGGAGTTGCTGCTCCAGTTCCTCCCGCTTCTCAGCCGTGAGCGGCGCCGGCTCGTTCCGGCCGGTGCACTGAACCACGAAGGCCGCGTTGTCTCCGCCGATGACGTTGCTCATCTCGCCGGGTTGCAGGGCCATGGCCGCGCCGGCAAACGCCGCATCGCGCCCAATACCGGCCACGGTGGTCGTGTTGAAGGTCACGTCCTGCTTCGTGCGCACACGGGTGCCCAGTGCCTCCGCAACGCCATCGAGGCTGCCGGTGGCGGCCAAGGCGCGGCGCATCATGGCCACCGCTACGTCGCGCTTCTTCTGCAGCTCAACCTGCGAGCGGACCTGCGCCTTCACATCTGCAAATGCACGGTAGCCTTCCGGCTGCACGCCCATCACCTTTACGACGGCAAACTGGTTCTGAAACTCCAGCACCGGACTGATGGCCCCTTCTTGCACGCCCTGCACGAAGTTGGTGAGCTCGTAGCTGCGGCCCAGGCCCGGCACGGCGTTCTGGTCGGCCTCAATTTGCACCGTTTGGACGTCCAGGTTTTGGCGCTTGGCCTCCGCAGCGAAGTTTCCATTTTGCTCCGCATAGTACGCCAGGTCGTCCAGGTCGGCCTCAATATCGTTGAGCGTCGCCATGCTGGGATTGAGCGAGAACGCCAGGTCGGCAATCTGCACCGCCTGCTCGGCGCGCGCTTCCACCTTGATGAGGTGATAGCCAAACTGGGTTTTTACCGGTCCCACCACCTCGCCGGGGGCCGCGTCAAACGCAGCGTCGTTGAAGGCCGCCACCATGCGGCCGCGTCCAAACCAGCCCAGGTCGCCGCCTTGCGAGGCGCTGCCGGGATCTTCGGAATACTCGCGGGCCAGCTCCGCAAAGCTCGCGCCGGTTTGCAGGCTGTCGCGCAGGCGCTGCATGAGGCCCAACGCCTCCATGCCGCCCGTTTGCCCGTCGGTCGGAATCAGGATGTGGCGGGCGTGCACAAACGTCTCATCCGAGGGGCGCGCGTCGATCACCTTCACGAGGTGCCCGCGCTCGTTGGCAAACACCGGACCAACGATTTCGCCCGGCTGCGCGTCGCCGTCGGCAAAGATGGCGTCGGCGATGGGCCCTTGCATGTTGGTGGGCGTGAGATAGGCGCTAGAGAACGAGCGGACGGATGCGTTCTCAGCAACAAAGGCCGAGTCGTTCGCGGCCGCCGCAAATTCGTCGCGGTAGCCTCGCAAATCCTCCGCGATGGCCGTGCTATCGGCCGCGGTGGCTTTCTTCGAGCGCGTGACGTACGACAGCTTGTACGTCTTGGGCTGTTTGAAGTCCTCTTTGTTCGCCTCGTAGTAGTCGCGCAGGTCCTGCGTCGTGACCGTGACGGAATCGTCTGGCACGGTGGCGTAGCGAACGGATACGTAGCGCGTGTCGACGGTCGTGTTTTGCCGCTCGTAGAAGGATGCTACATCTTGCTTCGACACGAGCACCGTAGAGGTGAGCAGGGTTTGCAGCTTTTGCTGGCGGCGCTGGCGGCGCAGGAATTCTTCTAGCTGCTTCCAGCGCTCGGCCATCTGCGGATTTTGCGCCAGGTTGCGAATCATCTGCCGGTTGATCGCGCCCGTCGAGTCGGCAAACTGCTGGCGGATGATCGGGTGCGGGTTTTCGCCGTACACCATGTCCAGCACTTCCTGGTCGGTTACGGTAATGCCCAGCCGCTGCATCTCTTGCTCAACAAGCTGCTGGCTCACGAGCTGATCGAACGTGCGCTGCCGGATCATGTCCTCCATGGCCGGCGACACCTCGCCCATGCGCTGCTGAAATTGCTGGCGCTGTTGCTGCAGGGCGCGCTGGTATTGCTCGTAGGGCACCGGCGCGCCGTTGACGACCGCAATATTTTGCGTCGGTTGCCCCACAACGTTAAACACATTGGAATCCTGGAGCGTCCAGATGACGCCAAACGCGATCACGAGAATCCAAAGAATGACCCCGGTGTTCTTCCGGAGCCGCATCATTACACCCATGAGAAAACCGTTCTACTAAATTAAGCGGACGACGACCATGCGCCACGTGTGCGCATGTTTGCATGCTCGTTGCATTCAATGCACAACCGCCCTACCCGCGCTCTGGCGGATTGTTCTTTTGTGGGCGCCGATGCGCACGCCCGGTCTCATTTTCCGTAGATTGTTCGCATCGCCCCTCGGACACACTGCACTGCGGCTGCGGTTGGAGGATGCTGTGCGGCTTGCCCTCTTTACGTCAATCGTTACACACGCCTATGCCTACGCTTCACCTTGTGTACCTCGACCGCGACCACCTGAGCGACCCGGTGTTTCTGAACACCTTGGCCCAAACGTTTGCGAAGGTGCCCCCGGCCCAGCGCACGCCCATGGTGCTCGTGCATGGATCGGGCGAGAAGGTAGAGCGCACGCTTGAAGCCGACGGCCGCCTCGTCGAGCGCACGGATGCCGGCACCCTGCCCGTAACCGACCCTGCCGACCGTCAACTGGTCGAGCGCGCCGTGCGGGAGACGAATAAACAAATTTTGAGCGCCCTCGCCGATGAGGTAGTGCCCGCGGTGGGCATCCAGGGCACCGACCGCGGGGTGCTGCGGCGCACCGACGACGGCGGCCTCACCACCGGCCCGCTCGGCTGGGTGGAAGCGCTCCTCTCGCAGCATGTGTTGCCCGTCATGTCCACGCTCGCGCCGCCCCAAGCCAACCAGTCCACTGCCGAGGAGGCCGCCCCCGCGCAGGTGCTGCAGGCGCTGGCCAAAGGCTGGAGCGACCGCTACGCGCCCGTCCTCACCTTCATTCAGCGGGCAGACTGGAGCGCCGTCCCCGATGGGCTCTCGGCCGATGCGCTCGACGCCTCGGCATACAGCGAGCCCGCCGTCGTTCGGTCGTGCCTCCACGCGGCGCCCATCCGCCTCACACGCCTCGAAGCCCTCCTGAACGGCGATTCAGCGTCTCAAACGCCGGTGGGGGAGTGAACCTTTGCCTAAGAACCCCCCGAATCCTGGAAAATAGCCGCCAAAAGCGGCAATGCCCCTTGACAGCCGCTCAGCCCGCACTTAGGTTCGTTCTATCGTTTTCACAAGCCAACGAACCATTCATACTACCGGAGGCGACTCGCATATGAGCAAATTTGAAGAGCGTTACGCAGAGCTGACAGACACCGTAGAAGAGGCCGAAGAGGACCTCATGAAGTTCTACGAGAAGGGCAACAAGGCTGCCGGGACCCGTGCCCGTAAGAGCATGATGGCCCTCAAGAAGCTGGCCCACGAGATTCGCCAAGAGATCCAAGACATCAAAAACAACGAGCTTTAAGCTTGTATCGGGATGCTTCGGCATCTCTGCGTTTTGATCCGGGGGCTGTGCCGAGCATATCGGCACGGCCCCTTGGCGTATCTTCTCCTCCCTACCGTTGCTACGTATGGTGCCCACACGTCCTCGCACCGCTTTGCTGGTTCGCCTGTGGCTGCTCCTCTTAGCCGCCGGTGGCTTTCTGAGCAGCCCGCTCTACGCGATGCCCGCTGATACTACCTGGTCGTTTGGTCTATCGGGCGAGGTGGCGGGCTCGCAGGCGGCGTACCGGAACTGGCAGAGCGGAAGCACAAGCTCCCTCATGTTAAAAGGCGCCCTCGATGCCCGCGCGGTGCATGCGGGGCAGCCCTGGCACACCACCATCAAGAGCCACCTGGCATTTGGCGTCCTGCGGCGCGACGAGGAGCGGCTGCAAACCGCCGATGACGTGATCCACGTTCAGGTGCTGTCCGATTACCGCACCAACGACTCGATCGACGACCTCCTCAACCCGACGCTCGGAGCCAGCGCGCGCACGCAGTTCGCCAAAGGGTTCAACTTCTCCCAAAATCCCTATCCGGCCGGTCATCCGCGGGCCGATGCCGACCTCCCCGTCGTAATATCGCGGTTTCTATCGCCTGCGTATTTCACGCAATCGGTCGGGCTTACGTACAGCTACGCGCCGGTGCTGGAGGTGCGTGTGGGCGGCGCTGCAAAACAGACGATGGTGCTCGATGATAGCGTGCGCGTGCTGTACAACCTGCAAACGTCGCAGGCCGTACGCTTTGAGGCGGGCGCCGAGGTGTCCTCGAAGCTCCAGTACGGCATCACATCAAACATTCGCTACAACAGCGCCCTGGATCTCTTCTTCGCGTTCAACCAGTCGGATACGCCGCCCGACATGAGCTGGGAGCATACGCTGAAGCTCACCGTGAACGATTGGATGCACACCAACGTCCTCTTTGTGGCGCTGTTTGACCGTGACACCAGCCGCGCGCTGCAGCTCAAACAACGCCTCTCGGTGGCGGTCTCTTTCGATATTATCTGACGTCAATCGTGCGCTCTACCACCCGACGCGTTGCGCTCACGTACGGCCTTACGGCCGTGCTGCTGTGGCCGCTGCCCCTCGTGCAGGTCCTGCACGTCGAATCGGCGGCCGTCGTGGCTACGGTTGGGTTTTTTGCAGGGGGATGGGCGGCGCTCCGGGAGTGCGCGCATGGCACGTCGGTGGCGCATGTTGCAGCACAACAGCTCGCTCTACTGGCGCTTCCGGCGTTGCTCCTCACCGTTTCGATGGCCTGGGCGCCAAACTGTGGCTATCTCGAAGGGCTTCTGCTGTACGCTGTGTTCACCATCCCGTCGGTGCTGCTGGGCGTGGCGTTGGGCTTTGCCCTTGGCGGTACAACCTGGCAGCATCCGCTGCGGATGCTTGGGGGCTTGGGCGTGGGGCTCATGGTGGCTGGACCGGTGTACGACCTCGGCTTTCATCCGCAGTTTTACACCTACAACCACGTGTTTGGCGGCGTGCTGGGCCCCATCTACGACGAGCAACTGGCCATCCGCGCGGGACTTTTCTTCTTTCGCGGTCTCACGATGCTGTGGGCGGCGCTTCTTGTGGGCGTGGGCCTGCGGCTTCGCGGACGCCTCGGCGGCTGGCGGCGCGCGTGCGTTCCGGCGTTGGCCCTCTGCATTGGGGCGGTGTACTACGCGGCCCCGGCGCTGGGCATCAACACGACGCCCGCGGTGCTCCGAAACGCGCTCGGCGGCCACGTCCAAACGCGCCACATCGACCTGTACTACGACCCCGCCGATCTGTCGCGGCCCGCGGCGCAGCGGCTGGCCCGCGAACATGCGTTCCAACTGGCCCGCCTGGGCCGTCGGCTCAACCTGTCACTCGACCGCTGGCAGGGCGCCCATCGCATCCAGAGCTACATCTACCCCAGCCCTGCAGCCAAAGCCCAACTCGTGGGCGCCCGCTACACCAGCGTGGCCCCGGTGTGGCTGGCGCAGCCGCAGATTCACGTGCTGGATGCCTACGTGGATGCAACGCTGGGGCACGAGCTGGCGCACGTGGTGGCTCGTCCGTTTGGGTTGCCTTTGCTAAAGGCCACGTGGGCCGTGGGGCTGGTGGAGGGATGGGCCGTGGCCCTGGAGCCGCCCAGCGGCCGTCCCTCGGTGCACGACCAGATGGTGGCGCAGCTCGCGGAACGCTCCCCCGAGGCCTGGGCCGCCGACGTCGCGGCCCGCTTGTCGCCGTGGGGCTTTTGGACGGGCCGCGGGGCGGTGTCGTACACGGCCACGGGCTCGTTTGTGGCCTTTCTTTTGCAGCGTTACGGCGCAGCGCGGCTGAAGCGGGTGTACGCGCGGGCCAACGTTGCCGCGGTGTACGGGCAGCCCGCCACGGCCCTTGCGCAAGAGTGGGCGCAGTTCTTGGCCCAGCGCCGGCTGGTGACGCGCGCGGCCCATGACCTCGTGACGCGCCGCTTCGCGCGGCCCTCGCTGTTTGAGACGCCCTGTCCGCATTACGTGCCGCCCTACCGGCGCCGCTACCAGGACGCCACCGCGGCGCTAGACCGCGGCGACACGACGCAGGCCCGGCGCGCCCTAAACGCTTCGCTCCGCCTCGCCCCTCGCTTCCTGCCCGCGCGCACGCTCTGGGCCCGCCTGTTGCTGCACGACGGCCAGGTGGCACCGGTTTACGCCGCGCTCGACACCATCGCTACGGCGCACCATACCCTGGCAACGCGTTACCTGCTGGGCGATGCAACGGCGCTTCGGCAACAGCCCGATACGGCACGCGCCCACTACACCGCCGCCCTCCAGCGCGTGCCGCGCTACGCCTATGCCCTCCGCAGCCGCATCGCATTGCGCCGTGCCCTGGCCCACCGCCCGGCGTTGCTGCGCGCCCTGCAACGACCGGGGCGCGTCCCGCCGCGCGATACCACCGAAGCCCTGGGGCGCCTGTGGGCCGGGTTGGGGGCGCTCGACGCAGGCCATCCCGCACGCGCCCTGGCCGCCTGGGAGGGACTCAGCCCGCCATTTCTTGCGCCTTCGGCCCCGCCGGCCCTGCGCGCTGTCATCCGTCATCAGTGGACCGTGTGGCAGGCGCGGGCGCTCCGAGGGGCGGGGCGCGCACCCGCGGCGCTGCCGCTGTGGACGCAGGCGCGCCGCGAGGCGCAGTTCTGGGGCGACCGACCGCGGACTGCGTTCCTTGCGCTGGAACATGCCCGTACGCGCTTCCAGATGGAACACCCGCTCCCGGCGACGGCTTCACACCCATGATTTTGTCGCTGCCGCTGCACACCAATGCCCTGCGCGGCCGCTTCATCGCTGGGCCCGCGCCGGCGCCCGCCGTTCTTCGCTATCCACGAACCACCGCTCTTCTGTGATTACTGACCGCATCAAGGCTCTCCGTGCAACGGCCACCCGGTGGCGCGAACCCGACGACGAGCGCCGTCACGCGGCGGTGCATGCGGCCTTAGACGGCGACGCGCGCTGGACCGAAGCCAGCGTGGCCTTTGCCATCAATCAGGTAATGGAGGAATTGCGGACGGAAGGCTTCGCTGAGCGGTTTCCGCCCATTGAGGGTGCCCCCACGGCGGCCGTGCTCCATGGAACGGCGTATCCGCTGCAAACTCTGCGCGTCGCCGCGGCGGCCTGGGTGATGGGCTACACGGTGCGCAGCGTCGCGCCCTCCCCCCTTCTGCCCGCGTTTTTGGACGACCTCGCGGCTGAATCGTGGACGCGCGGGGCACTCACGGGCGCCGATCGGGTGGTGCTGGGCGCCGGCACCACCGCCGATCCCAATGTCCTCCCCGACGATTCGCTGGTGCATCGCGTGCCCGACACGCCCCACATCGCGGTGCTCGACGGCCACGAGACAGACGACGAGCGGCTGCAATGGGCCGAGGATGTGCTCCTGTTTGACAACACCGGCCCGCGGCGCGTCACGCTTGTGTGGGCGCCGGCCGGCTGCTCGCCCGATCCCTACTTCGATGCCCTGGCGCAGCTGCGCGGGCTGTTTCCGGGGCACGACGCCACCCCCGGCGCGCTGCAGATGCAACAGGCCTTCCTGGAAGCCACCGATCAGCCGCACGCCTACGACGACGCCCTCACCTTCTTGATCAGCCGCGGCGCGCCCGAGGTTCAGTCGCCCGGGCACATCCGCTGGGTGGAATACGCGTCGCTCAATGACGTGGAAACGGCCGGCGCGCATGTGGTGGCGCGCACCGACTTGTCGCTTCCCACCAGCGATTATGCCACCATCCAGCCACCGGGCCACGTCCACCGGCCCACGTTCGACGCCCCAGCCATATCCGACGCCTGCGCCTTTTTAAGCGCTAATTAAACGCCCCCCACGCGCCAGATTACAAACAGCGCTTGGCGGAGGTGCAGCTGCTGCACGTTGTAGCTGCCCGCGGTCATTTATCCAAGATGTAGATGTCGGGCAGATTGCGCGCGATCTGGCCGTAGTCCAGCCCGTACCCGATCACGAACAGGTCGGGAATCTGAAACCCCACGTAGTCGAGGGGCACGTTGTGTTGTGTAGACGCCGGTTTATGGAGCAGCGTGCACACCCGCAGCGAGTTGGGCTTTAAGGGGCGCAGCTTCTCTATGATGTACTCCATGGAAAGGCCCGTGTCGACAATGTCTTCCACGATAATCACGTCGCGCCCTTCAATGTTGGCATCGATGCGCTTCAGCTCGGTCACCTCGCCGCTCGACACCTTGGCATCGCCGTAGGACGAGAGCTTCAGGAAATCGACCTCGCAGTCGATGGTGATGCCCCGCATCAGGTCGGCGGTAAACATGAACGCGCCGTTCAGCACGCTCACCAGAATGGGCGTCGTATTGCGGTAATCGCTGCTGATGGTGGCCCCAAGTTCGGCAGTGCGGGCCTGAATATCCTGCGCGGTAAGGTAACGCCGAAACCGCTCGCCGCGGCATTGGATGGTGTGCTCGTCGGAAGAAGCCGTGACGTCGGTAAGATCGTGGGCGGGCATGGAAGGGGGCATGCTGCTAATGAGAGAAACTCGAAGCCGTGGACCAACAACGTAGGGCGATGCCCGGAGGAATGCACGTCGTCCTATCGTTTTTCATCGGGGTGGAACGTGATGCGCACGCAGCGGCGGGTGTGTGGGCGGACGCGCACGGCATGGTTCAGGCGATAGCCCACCACCCACACAATTTTTTCTTCATCGCACAGCACGAGCACCCCGTCGCGCCGGTGCGACGGCACCTTCATGTCTGTTAACAGGTCGCTGACGCGCTTATGCCCGTCGGCCATGCCCAGCGGCTGCAGCCGATCGCCCTCTTGCCACGTGCGCACGGTGAGCGCCCCGCTGAGGGCATCGGCATCGGCATGCGCGATGAGGGGCGTGGTCATTTGGAGCGTGTCGGGCGGCGCGCCGCGTTCTTCCACCAGCAGACGGCCGTGCGGAAGCTCGATGGCCGTATCGAAGGGCACCGGGCGGGCTGAGAGGCGCGCGGGCACCGCATCGTGCGGCACAAAGTAGAGCCCTTCGCGCTCGCGCCACACCATCCCCGCCCCAAAGTCGACGTGGCGCCCCACCTGCGCATCAACCAGTTCCTCGATCGTTTCTGCGGTTTCGGTGGCGTACGGGGCCTGCGGAAGCGCCGTGCGGAGCGCCTCCAGGATGAGACGATGACGCCACACCGTGGGCTGTCCGCGCAGGGCCTCTAGGGCCAGCCAGCCGCCATCGGGGCGATCGTCGTAATGCTTCTGGAAGCGGGCGCGCAGCGCCGGCTGCAGCGTCTCGACCAGGTAGTCGCGCAGCAGCTCGGCCGCGTGGGCGATGTGGCCGCGGGCACCGGGAAACGACTGTTGGATGCGCGGCAGCAGCTGATTGCGCACGGTGCCGCGGGCATACTTCGTGGTCTCGTTGGAGGGGTCGGTGCGCCAGTTGATGCCTTGCGACGTGGCATACGCCTCGATGTCTTCCCGCGAGAGCTCCAGGAGCGGGCGCACCAGGTGGCGTTCGGCATCGTGCTTGAGTGGGCGGCGGGGCGGCATGCCCGCGAGGCCCTCTACGCCCGCGCCCCGAAACAGCTGCAACAGAAAGGTTTCGGCTTGATCGAAGCGATGATGCGCCACCGCCACCACCGGGGCGTCCGTCTGCTGGGCCAGATCCGTCATGAACGCGTAGCGGATGTCGCGGGCGGCGTCCTGAATGCTGGTGTCTTGGTGTTTGGCCCACTGCTTGACGTTGGAGCGCGTGACGTGGCACGGCACCGCGGGCGTTTGGCTCGCGCACCAGTTGCGCACGAACGTTTCGTCGCCATCGGCGCCGTCGCGCAGGCCGTAGTTGACGTGCGCCACCACGATGCTGTAGCCCAGGTGCAGCAGGACATGGGCGAGGACCATGGAGTCGACCCCGCCGCTAACGCCCACGACCACGCGCGCGCCGTCGGGGATGAGCTGGTGCGCGTCGATGTACCGCACGACGTGCGTCTCCAGTTCGGACGTCGTCGTGGCAGTACGCATCGGTACGAAGTGAAACTAAACGTGAATAAATGCAGCCGGCAGGGTGAACGGGGTGTACGCTATACCGTCGCCCCCCGCAACCGGTCCTGGGTCCCTCCCCAAGCG
Source organism: Salisaeta longa DSM 21114 (assembly GCF_000419585.1). Taxonomy (NCBI): domain Bacteria; kingdom Pseudomonadati; phylum Rhodothermota; class Rhodothermia; order Rhodothermales; family Salisaetaceae; genus Salisaeta; species Salisaeta longa. The sequence goes on along the minus strand of NZ_ATTH01000001.1, from coordinate 698,083 downwards.
CGGACAGCCGTCAAGATAGAGCGCGCGCCATCACTTTTTCAAGCGGGCGCCGCGGGCTGCAGGGCCATCGCACCAATCCTTGCCGAGCCGCATCAGAGGTGGGTACTTGTAAAACGATCCAAGATGTGGCATACTGTGAAATGCTTTAGGGAAGCAATCATCTGACAACGCATGGCTCAGGCACGCCTCGGCTTGAAACGACCGCGCATCGTCCAGCAGGCGGTCAATGACTTGGCTACAGCGAGTAATGAAGACCGAGGTGCGATTTTGACGCGCCCCGAAGTGGTACGGTTCATTTTGGACTTGGCCGGATACACCACCGACCAAAATCTGTGCTCGTTTCGGCTGCTGGATCCGTCGTGTGGCCATGGTGCGTTCGTGTGCGAGGCTGTGAGCCGCCTCCTCACCTCGGGACAACCTGCCGTTGAGCAGATTGAAGGCGCAATTCGTGCAGTTGAGCTGAACGATGCGTCGTACCGGCGCACGCGCAAACGTCTTCACGACTTGCTTTCAAATGCGGACATCGATCCGGCGGGCATAGACCATCTGCTTGACGCTTGGGTGACTCAAGACGACTTCTTGCTTGCCGATATCGAAGGGCCTTTTACCCACGTGGTCGGCAATCCGCCCTACATTCGCCATGAGCAGATCCCAGACGTCCTGACGGCGGCGTACAAGCAGCGCTACGATTGCATTCAGGGCCGGGCGGACCTCTATGTCCCATTTATTGAACGCGGGCTAGACCTGTTAAGCGCCGATGGCCAGCTTGCTTACATCTGCCCGGATCGATGGGTCAAAAACGCATATGGCAAAGGCCTGCGCCGACGCATCGACCGAGCATTTCATGTCTCAGCCTTTGTGGATATGACGGGCACCGCGGCCTTTGCACAAAAAGCCACAGCCTATCCCAGCATTTTCCTGATCGAACGGGCGCGGTCGTCCTCTGCATCAACAAGCATTGTTCGCCGCCCCGCGATCGATGACTTGACCGCTTTGGTGGCACCGTTGCGTCAGCAAAAAAAGAACGCCCGGGTCCACGTCCTTCCTCGTGTGACCGATGACGACCAACCGTGGCTGTTGGATCGTCCAGAGGAGGTGGCGATTCTGCGTGGAATCGAGGAGCGGTTTCCGACAATTGAAGACATCGGATGCAAGGTTGGGATAGGGGTTGCCACCGGAGCAGATGATATTTTTGTTCGCCAATCACTACCCGTGGAAGGGTCCCGTCAACTGCCCGTGGTGAAGACTGCTGACATCCAAGAGGGGAAGCTTGATTGGGGGGGCTATCATGTCCTCAACTTATTCAACACAGATGGCAGCCTGGTAGACCTTTCCGAGTATCCGAAGTTGGCGGTATATCTCAAGAAGCACGAGGAGCGGATTCGTAATCGCTACATCGCCCGAAAATATCCCGACCAATGGTATCGTACGATTGACAAGATCCACACAGCACTTCTGAAGCGACCCAAGCTGCTCATCCCCGACATCAAGGGAGAAGCCGCTGTGGCCTATGATCCGGGCTCTCTCTATCCGCATCACAATGTCTATTATGTGGTCTCGGACGACTGGGATCTGCAGGCACTGCAAGCTGTGCTTCGATCGACGATTGCCGAGTTCTTCATTGCCATCTATTCGGTCTGGATGCGGGGCAATTACTTGCGTTTTCAGGCCCAGTATCTGCGCCGCATTCGCGTGCCCCGTTGGGACGACGTGTCGCGTACGATGCGTGACCGTCTGCGTGAGGCCGCTCGGCAAGATCAATCGGCCTGCGATACGGTCACGTTTGACTTATTTGGACTCTCTGATCGCGAGGCAGCGGTTATTCGTGCTGCAGTGGGCGACGTAAAGTCGTAGTCGATTGTCTTGGCTATTTCTGAATGACTGGCACGGCACTTTATAGCACGTCTGAAAATTACATCGCTTATGGCATTGGACCTAGCTAATTACGAAGCTCGTGCGGAGGAAGCCGTCCGTCTTTTCTGGGAGACGCGTGGAAAGGCGCGTGCAGCGCAGGAGGAACGAAGAACGGTTTCCGATCGGGGCAACCGTGCGGCTGTCACTGCTGGCAAGAACATGGATGGCTTTATTGGCCTGATCAAGCAGATCGTAATAGCCAATGGCCTTGGCCCAGGGGCTATTTACAGCGGCGCTGAGACTGAGACGGCCCATCGTCATGTGACCTTGCCTGGATTCTATCGACCCGTAAAAGACTGGGATTTCCTGGTAATCCACAAGAACCAGCTGGTGGCCGCCCTGGAATTCAAATCACAGATTGGCCCCTCTTTTGGCAACAACTTTAACAATCGATGCGAAGAGGCAATCGGTATGGCCTCTGATTTATGGGTAGCATACCGCGAGGGCACATTCGGAGACATTCCGCGGCCGTTTTTGGGATACATCATGCTACTGGAGGATGATGAGGGTTCGCGCCGACCGGTATCGATTCGTTCCGAACACTTTGATACCCTCGAAGTGTTCGAGAATGCAAGCTATGCTAAGCGCTATGATGTTATGCTTCGGCATCTTATGCAGGAACGCCTGTATGATGCCGGCACGCTTCTCCTATCGTCTAAAGAAGAAGGGCCGAGTGGCATCTACACCGAGTTGGGTCCACCGACCGGCCTTAAGCGCCTGGTCAGCGGATTGGCTGGTCATGTGGCCACTTCCTCAGTAACCTGAGGTTTTCAACCCCGTCCTCTTGTGGGTTGTGCTGTACTGCTTCTGTGAAATCCTCGATGCAACGACAATTCCGGGCTTTCCGCAGCTCGCTAGAGGATAGAGCAGAAACGGTACACGCGGGCCATCGGCTCCCCCGACCGCCCGCGCGCTACCCGTGCCGCCCTGCCCGAATCAGTCGTCTACGTTGTCCATCTGGGCTTTTTGGAGCTCGCCCGAGAAGTCGACGTACACGGTTTTCCATTCGGTGAAGAAGTCGAACACCGTCCAGCCGCCGTCGCGGTGCCCGTTGCCCGTCTCCTTCACGCCGCCGAAGGGCATGTGCGCCTCGGCCCCGATGGTCGGGCCGTTGACGTACGTGATGCCGGCCTCCAGGTCGTGCATGGCCCGGAAGCTGTGCCGCACGTTCTCGGTGTAGATGCTCGACGACAACCCGTAGCGCGTGTTGTTCGCCACGTCGACGGCCTCTTCATAGGACGACACCTTAAAGACGGAGAGCACCGGGCCGAAGATTTCTTCTTGCGCGATGGTCATCGCTGGCGTCACGTCGGTGAACACCGTGGGCGCAAAGAAGAAACCGTTGTCGCGGCCGTCGCCCGTCACCCGCGATCCGCCCAGGGCGAGCGTTGCGCCTTCTTCCTGCCCGACGGCCACATAGTGCTGCACCTTTTGCAGCGCCCCCTCGTTGATGAGCGGGCCGACGTCGATGCCGTCGGTGCGGCCGTCGCCCAGCGTGAGCGCCTGTGCTGCTTCGGTAAGCATGTCGACGAACGTGTCGTGGATGGCCTCGTGCAGGATGAGCCGGCTCGTGGCCGTGCAGCGCTGGCCGGTGGTGCCAAAGGCGCCCCACAGCACGCCCTCCAGGGCCAGGTCGAGGTCGGCGTCGTCCATGACGATCATCGGGTTCTTGCCGCCCATCTCCAGCGATACGCGCTTGTTGGTGCGCCCGCACACTTCGCCGATGGCCTTGCCCGTTTCCGAGGAGCCGGTGAACGAGATGGCGTCGACGTCGTCGTGCGCCACGAGGTGTTGCCCGGCCGGGCCCCCGCCATGCACCAGGTTGATGACGCCGTCCGGCACGCCGGCGTCGTGCAAAATCTCCACGAGCAGCACGCCGCAGTGGGGCGACTCTTCGCTGGGCTTGTACACCATCGTGTTGCCGGCCGCGAGCGCCGGGAAGATCTTCCACGTGGGCACGGCCACCGGAAAGTTCCACGCCGTGATGATGCCACACACGCCCACGGGCCGCCGAATGGCCATGTTAAACTTGTCCGGCAGCTCGCTCGGCACGGTGTGCCCAAAGAGGCGGCGCGTCTCGCTGGCCGCGTAGTACGCCGTGTCGATGGCTTCCTGCACGTCGCCCTTCGTCTCGGCCACGGTTTTGCCCATCTCGCGCGTCATGGCCTGGGCCAACGCGGCCTTCCGCTCGGTGAGCAGGTCGCCGATGCGCCGCAAGATCGTGCCCCGCTGGGGCGCGGGCGTTGCGCGCCAATCCGGCAGTGCCGCCCGCGCGGCCGCCACCGCGCGGTCTACGTCTGCTGCGCCAGAGGCCGGAAACGTGCCAATGGTATCGGTGGTGTCGGCCGGATTTGTGCTCGTAAAGGTGTCGCCGGTGGCGGCATCTACCCAAGCACCGTCGATACAGTTCTGAAACGTAGACATACAAGCAGGAGACATTTGTGAACGTGGGCGTGACGTAAAAGCGCTTTCAAAGTAGCCGACAGGCGCGCCGCTTTGCAAGCCCCCCGAACGAAGGTCTGTCAAAACTCAGGAGCTGTCTGAAATCCTCTGTCGAGTCTGCGTACACGCCGACGGTTCGAACCGCCCTTCGGACGGCGTTGTCCCCGGGCAATCGCATCAATCGTGCCGGCTCGCGCCGACGCCGCTCAGGGGTGATTTGTAAAGGGGTGACGACATGCCTCGGCAGCAAGAGCCGCCGGGGGTTCAGATGGTTGTTCGGATTCATTCGGGCATCTGCACGCTCAACGTCCGGAAAAGCAATTCCTTTCTTGTCATCGCGAGGAATGAGCGGACGCGAAGGACGCGGGGGCCGGACTCCATGTACGGGCAAAGGCGCCCCATTGCGGAGATTGCGCTTCCAGCATGACCTAAAGGCCCCACCTACGGCATGACCTAAAGCCCCCACGCTCACTTCGTTCGCTCGCAATGACAAGAGGGGGAAATGCAGAAACGATACGTTGATGGTTCAAGTGGCTGTTCGGACGGGTTTCACCAACTGCACGCCCAACGCACAAAAAAGCAATACGCTTCTTGTCATCGCGAGGAATGAACGCACGTGAATGACGTGGGGGCCGAAGGTCATATCTATGATGGGGCCGGAGGTCATGCCCCTGGTGAGATCTCCATGTGCGCGCAGGGGCGAATCAATGAGCGTTTTCCTGCTTGTTTGACATGCGGCATGCGGCATGGCAGCTGGCCGCTTCCTACATTGCCGGGGCAGCCTATTGCTGCGCATCCCCACGCATCCAACGGCAACGATCGCTCCTTATGAAACGCACGGATTGGCTCTCGGACGCGTCGCTTCTTGCCACCGTGTGCATCTGGGGCGCAAACTTTCCCATCTTGAAGGCGGCCCTCGCGGTGATGCACCCGCACGCCATCAACGTCTTCCGCTTCCTCATTGCGGCGGTCGTGCTGGGCGCGCTGTACGTGTGGAAGCGCCCGGCCGACGAGTCGTTTACGGCGCCGCTCCGGTCGCACGGCTACCGCATTGCCGGGTTGGGCCTGCTGGGCTACGTGGTGTATCAGGTTTTCTTCATCATTGGCGTACACAACACCACGGCCGGTAGCGCGGCCCTCATCCTGGCCTCGGCGCCGCTGTGGACGGCCCTCGTGGGGCGCGTGTTCGGGTACGAGACGCTCCGTCCGGGGCAGTGGATCGGGCTGGTGTGCTCGCTGGTCGGCACGGCGCTCGTCATCATTGCGGGCGCAAACGATGTGGGCCTCGGGGCGGGCAGCCTCTACGGCAACCTCATGATGCTCGCCGGGGCCATGCTCTGGGGCAGCTACACGGGCCTCAACAAGTCCGTGGTCGACGACGTCTCGCCCGTGGCCACGGCGTTTTGGGGCATTGTCGTGGCGCTGCCGTTCCTGGTGGCGGTGGGCGTGCCGTACCTGCCGGCCGTGGAGTGGGCCGCCGTGGGGCCGTGGACGTGGGCTGCGGTGGTGTACTCGGGCGCGCTCTCCATCGGGTTGGCGTTTGCCATCTGGACGACCGCCGTGCGCAACGTGGGGGCGTCCAACACTGCGGTCTACAACAACCTCGTGCCGTTTGTGGCGCTCATCGGCGGCGCGGTCTTTCTGGAAGAGCCCATCCACGCGCTGCAAATTGGCGGCGGCGTCCTGATTATTGTGGGCCTCGTGCTCATGCGCCGCCTGCGCCCCAACAAAACGGCGGCGTAGCAGCGGGCCATAGGAGCTCCGTGCAACGTGTCATGGCGCCTACGCCGCTCTCACCAGTTGCGTGCGCGAGCCTTCGAATGGGCCATGATCTGAACGGAGCAATGACGTGCCACCGCGGGGACGACCGGCCTATTTCACCCCCTGGCTCAACTCCAGCATCCGCTCGATGGGCTGTAGCGCCTCGCGGCGCAACTGCTCCTCCATCGTAATTTCCGGCTGCTCATGCTTCAGGCACAGGTACAGCTTCTCCAGCGTATTCAGGCGCATGTGCGGGCACTGGCTGCAGTTGCATCCGCTCTCGGGCGGCGCCGGAATGAGATTGTTGTCCGGGCAGTCTTTCGCCATCTGGTGCAAGATGCCCTCCTCGGTGGCCACTATGAACGCGGCCGGACCGTTCTCGCGGGCGTAGCGCCGGATCTGGCTCGTGGACCCCACAAAGTCGGCGTGCTGCAACACCGCGTCGCGGCACTCCGGATGCGCGAGCACCTCGGCATCGGGGTGTCGCGTCTTGAGGCGCAGGATCCGCTTTTCGCTAAACGTCTCGTGTACGATGCATACGCCGTCCCACAGCACCATGTCGCGGCCCGTCTCCTTGATCAGGTACTCGCCCAGGTTGCGATCGGGGGCAAACAGGATCGGCTGATCGTCCGGCACCTGGTTGATGATGTGCGCCGCGCTGGACGACGTGCAGATGATGTCGGAGAGCGCCTTCACCGCCGCCGAGCTGTTGACGTACGTGATGACCGTGTGATCGGGGTACTGCGCGCAGAAGTCGGCAAACGCCTCGGGCGGACACGTGTCGGCCAGCGAGCACCCGGCGTTTAGGTCGGGCAGCAGCACCTTCTTCTCCGGATTCAAGATCTTGGCTGACTCGGCCATGAAGTGCACGCCCGAGAAGACGATGATCTCGGCATCAGTGGCGGCCGCCTCGCGCGCGAGACCCAGCGAGTCGCCCACGTAGTCGGCCAGGTCTTGGATGGCCGCCTCCTGATAGTAATGCGCCAGCAGGAGGGCGTTTTTCTCCGCTTTGAGGTCCTGGATGGCGTCAACGAGGTTCAGCGTAGGGTCAACCGGCTCGTCGACAAAGCCAAGGGCCGGATCAAGCGTAGCTGTTGCAGGCATAAGAGGGAGCAAAAGTACCGATGGACTGAATCGTTGTGTGATATGCCCGCCCCGGGCCGATGTTGCAGCCGGCTACGCGCCGGCCGAGGCCGAAGATGCGGGAGCGTTGCGGTGCAAGGTGCCGTACACAAGATGCAGCGTGCGCCCCGCGATGCCCGCCAGGCTCGCGTTATGCGTCACAATGACGAACGTTTGATCGAGCTCGCGGCGCAGCCGCTGAATTTCGGCATGCAGCGGCTCGGCCGTGCGGGCGTCCAGGTTGCCGGTGGGTTCGTCCATGAGCACCACATCCGGCGCGTTCATGAGGGCACGCGCCACGGCCACACGCTGCTTTTCGCCGCCCGACAGCTGCTGCGGCCGGTGCGACGCCCGCTCGGATAACCCCAGCAGATCGAGCAGCTCGCGCGCCCGCCCTTCCACCGACGCCAACGCCCGCTGCTGGATGAGCGCCGGCATGGCCACGTTCTCCAGCGCGGTAAATTCCGGCAGCAAGTGGTGAAACTGAAAAACAAATCCAATCGACCGATTGCGGAAGGCCGCCAGCGCCTCGTCATCTTTCGTAAAGAGGTCGTTGCCGCGGAAGGTAACCGTGCCGCTGGTCGGCCGGTCCAGCGCGCCCAGCAGGTGCAGCAGGGTCGACTTCCCCGATCCGCTCTCGCCAACAATCGACACAATTTCGCCGGTGCGCACCTGCAGCGATACGCCCGAAAGCACCTCCAGCGGCTCATCGCCGCCGGTGTCGTACTGCTTCACGAGGTCCTTCGCTTCCAGTAGAAGATCGGCCATAGGCGTAGCGGAATATCAGTTGGTGAATCGAACCCGGCTCACGACGCCCGCTTGTCTTCGAGCGTCGCCCAGCGGTCGTAGGCGTCCTCAATGGCCTGCGCCAACGCATCCAGACGCTTCGAGGCGTCGGTGATGGCCGCCGCCTCCTGGTCATAAAACGCCGGATCGGCCATCTCCTCCTCCAGCGCGGCTTTTTCGTCCTCCAGCGCCTCAATCTTTTCCGGCAGGGCCGCCAGCTCCTTGCTCTCGTTGTAATGCAAGCTCTTCGTTTGCTTCTTGGGCTTGGCCGGTGCGGAAGCGGTGCGGGCCGCGGCCGACGATCCATCGCCCCCATCGCCTGCAGGCGTGGGGTCCGGACGCTGCCGCAGGTAATCGTCGTAGCCGCCGGGGTACTGCCCCACCTGCCCGTCGCCTTCCAGCGCCAGCGTGCGGGTCACCACGTTGTTGATGAACGTGCGGTCGTGGCTAACCAGCAGGAGCGTGCCCGGATAGTTCGTCAGCACGTCCTCCAGTAGCTCCAGCGTCTCGATGTCGAGGTCGTTGGTGGGCTCGTCAAGCACCAGCAGGTTCGAGGGCCGCGTAAACAGGCGCGCTAGCAGCAGGCGGTTCCGCTCGCCGCCCGACAGGTAGCGCACCTCGGTGCGGGCACGCTCGGGCGTAAACAGGAAGTCCTGCAGGTAGCTGATGATGTGCCGCTCCTGGCCGTTGATCGTTACCTGATCGCCCAGCCCCTGCGTGATGTTGTCGCGCACCGTGGCATCGGGGTCGAGCTGCGCGCGGTGCTGATCGAAGTAGGCCACCTGCAACTTGGTGCCGTGGCGCACCGATCCGGCATCCGGGGCGCGCTCTTTCAGCAGAAGTTCGATGAGGGTTGTCTTGCCGGATCCGTTGGGGCCCAGCAGCCCGATGCGCTCGCCGCGCTCAATGATCGTATCGAAGTCATCCACGATGGGGGTGTCGGCGTCGTACGCAAACGAGAGCCCCTCCACCTCGATCACCTTTTCGCCGGAGCGCTGCGCGGTGCTCACCGAAAAGTCGACGGTGCCCGTTTCCGATCGGCGGTTGCGGGCCTTCGCGCGCATCTCCTGCAGGCGCCGCACCCGGCCCATGTTGCGCGTGCGCCGGGCTTTTACGCCCTGCCGAATCCATTCTTCTTCCTTGGCCAGCTCTTTCTCGAACTGTTCTTGTTCGCGTGCCTCCACATGCAGCAGGTGCTCTTTGCGCTCGCGGAATTCCTCGTAGCCGCAGTTGAAGTCGAGCAAGCGCCCCTGCTCAATTTCCACCACGCGCTGCGCCGTGCGTTGCAGAAAGCGCCGGTCGTGGGTTACAAACAGGAGCGCGCCCTCAAAACGGGCGAAGAAGTCCTCCAGCCACCGGATGGCGTTGAAGTCGAGGTGGTTGGTGGGCTCGTCCAGCAACAGCAGGTCGGGGCGCTGCACGAGGGCACGGGCCAGCAGCACGCGCCGCTTTTGTCCGCCCGAGAGCGGCGCAAAGGGCGCATCGGCCGCGAGGTCCATGCGCGACAGGGTCTTCTCGACCTGCGTTTGCAGCTGCCACGCATCGGCAGCATCCAGCTGACTTTGCAGCTCCCCCAGCGCGTTGATGTGGGCCTCGGTGGGATCTTCGGCCACGTTGCGGCTCGCCCGGTGGTAGCGTTGCAGCAACGTGCCCTCCCGATCGAGCCCGCCCGCGACGACGTCAAACACGGAGCCTTCGGCATCGGGCACGCGCTGCTCCAGGTAGGCCACGCGCACCGCACCGCTTGTTTCGATGGTGCCCTCGTCGGGCGTGAGCTGTCCGCTGATGATTTTGAGGAGGGTCGACTTGCCGCAGCCGTTGCGACCCAGCAGCCCGATGCGCTCGCCCCGGTCGATGGTGAGCGAGAGGCCGTCGAGCAACGGATGGTCGCCGCCAAAGCGGTGACGAATGTCGCGGAGGGTGAGAAGCGGCATGGCAGCACAAGGTCAGGAACGAGATACAGCGTACGTTTACAAGCGCGCTGCGGGCGGGTGTTCGGGAAGGTTTGGGGGAAACGACGCCCACAGAACCACCGGCGCGCACGAATCGTTCGGACCGGCGCATGGTCCCCATCCACCCCACGGCACGCATGGCCCACGTCGTCCACCTTACCACCGTGCACCACGTGCACGACCCCCGCATCCTGCACCGCGAACTCAAGACGTTACAAGCGGCCGGGCATCGGGTGGTGCTGGTGGGCCCGCACGAGCGCCACGAGCGGATTGACGGCGTGCCGGTGCGGGCGTTGCCGCGGACGTCGGGCCGCTACCGACGCCTCGTACTGCAAGCGCCGGCCTTCCGCGCGGCCCGCGCAGAAAACGCCGACGTCTACCACATCCACGACCCCGAGCTCATCCCGCTCGCGTATATCCTCAAACACGTGACAGGCGCGGCCGTCATCTACGACATGCACGAAAATTACCGCACGAAGGGCGGGGCCGAGGGCCGCCTCGTACGCGGACTGGAGCGCTGGTGCTTCCGCTGGGTCGATCACGTCCTTCTCGCCGAACGCGGCTACCGGCCCATCCTGTCCGGCACCCCAACGCCACACACCGTGGTCGAAAACTATTTTCAGCCGCCAACCGCCACGCCCCCGCCGCCGCATCCGTACACCGCCGACCGCCCGCTACGGCTGGTGTGCTCGGGCGTCCTCACCGCGCGGCGCGGCCTGTTTGAGCTGTTGGAGCTCGTCCAGCGATGCGCCGCAACCGGCACGGACTGCCAGATTCGCCTCGTGGGATGGGCGCCCATCGCAGCGGAGCGCACAGCGGCGTTGCGCCAATTGGACGCGCATTCCGAGTGGCCGATCGCGTGGATCGGGCGCGGCCGGTACGTGAACCATCGCACGATTCAGGAGCAGTTGCGCTGGGCCGATGCGGGCCTTGCGCTGTACGACAATCATCCCAACTTTGCCTGCTCATACCCAACCAAGTTCTACGAGTACATGCACTATGGCCTGCCCATCTTGTACAGCGACTTGCCGCTTTGGCGCACGTTCATGGAACGGCATGGCTGCGGCGTGGCGGTGCCGGTGGGCGACATAGACGCGCTGCTAGCCGCCGTGCAGCGGTGGCAGGCGTCGCCCGATCGGTGGGCCAAGCTGTCCGAAGCCGCGCGGCACGCCGCCCCCTCTTTCTACTGGGAGCAGATGGGCGAGCGCCTGCTGACAGCTTACGACGCCGTGCTCACGCGCCGGTAGCAGTCCGTGAGCCGTCGGGCGATGGCGGAGGCTCCGTACGTGTCCGCGGCTGCCCGACGAATCGCTGCGGGGTCGTACGATGCGGCGGTGGTGCGCATCTCTTGCAGTGCCGCAGCCAGCGCCTCCGGCTGCTGGGGCGGTACGAGGAGCCCGTTGGCGTCTGTTACGATGTCCTCGGGGCCGCCGCAGGTTGTTGCAATAACGGGCATACCCGTCGCCAGGGCTTCGATGAGCACCACGCCAAAGGTCTCGCTGTGGCTGGGCAGCACAAACGCGTGGGCGCGCCACAGCCCATCGCGCACGGCGCCCCGGGTGAGGGCACCGGGAAACGCCACGTGATGTTCAATGCCCAACCTGCGCGCTTGCGCTTTTAGGGCCTGCGCCTCGGGCCCGTCGCCGCCTATCACCAGACGGGTATCGCGGCGGGTGCCAAAGGCGCGCGCAAACGCATCCAACAGGTCGTGCATGCCCTTGCGCTCGTGGAGGTGCCCCAGCGCAAAAAACGTGAAGGGGCCGGAGGGGCGCGGCGTCGGCGGGCGCGTGAAGAACGAGGTGTCGACCATGTTGGGCAGCACGTCCACCGCCTCCGGTGCCACCCAGCCGCGCGCCACGATCGCATCGCGCAGCGCGGAGCTCACGGCAAAGGCCTGCGCGGCCGTCTGTAGGCCGTACGCAGCCCGCGCGGCGGCCCGCTTGGAGACATGGGCAGACGGCAAGAACTTGGTGAAGTGCTCCGTCACCACGTGCGGCACCTCCAGGCGGGCCCCGATGTCGGCAGCGGCGGCAGCGGCCCAGCGTGCGCTGTGGGCATGCAGCACGTCGGGGCGGCCGAAGCGACGCACGTACCGGCGGGCCAGACGCCGCGCGTGGGCGATGCGTACGTCGTGCCGGCGGTCGTAGCGCCACCAGACGTTCCAGCCGTGGTAGCGCACCGTGGGCAGCCCCTCCTCGACGCGCACCACCGTCTGAAAGTGGTGCCGATAGAACGCGGCCGGCGTCCAGCGACGCAGGCTCTGTTGCTCCGGGTACACCACCCCCACGCGGTGCCCGGCGCGCTGCAGCGCCTGCGCCTGATCGACAAAGTACAACCCGTCGTGCGGCAGCTCGGCCGTTGGATACCACGACGGCACCAGCAAAACGTGCATACGCTACCGGCTCAGGTGCGTGTCAAACCAGTCCAGGATGCGCGGCGTCACGCCCATCAGCAGCTTGGGCTCGCGCGGGCCGTGCGGCGTACGCGGCAGCAAGATGAGCTCGGTGGGCACGCCCACGCCCTTCAGCGCACGGTACATCTCGATGCCCTGACTGGTCGGCACGCGGTCGTCTTCCATGCCGTGGATGATTTGTGTGGGCGTCTCGGCCTGATCGATCCGGTAGAGCGCCGAGTGCTTCTCATACGTCGCATAATCCTCCCAAAACGGACCGCCCATGTGGGCCTTCAGGTATTGCGGGATGTCCGTCGTGCCCACCATGCTGATCAGGTTGGGCAGGCCCGCGCCCATGCTGGCGGCCTTGAAGCGGTTGGTGCGGGTGATCGCGAAGCTCGTCATGTAGCCGCCGTAGCTCCAGCCCATCAGCGCAAGGCTGTCGGGGTGCGCCACGCCCTGTTCGATGACCGCGTCGGCGCCCGCCATGATGTCGTCGAAGTCGCCGTAGCCCCAGTCCTTGATGTTGGCGTACCGAAACGCCTTGCCGTAGCCCGTGCTGCCGCGCGGGTTGGGCCGAAGGACCGCGTAGCCGTGCTGCGCAAACACCTGCGTCATGTAGATGTCGGGGCCGCCGGTGAACGAGCGGCTGTGCACGCCCGCGGGGCCGCCGTGCACCTGCACCACGAGCGGCACGCGCTCGCCCGGCGTGTAGCCGACGGGGTAGGTGAGCAGTCCCTCGATGGGCATGTCGCCGGGGCCCGTCCACGAGAGGGCCTCGGTGCGGCCCATGGGCGGCTGCGGCACCTCGGCGTTGATGCGCGAGAGCTGTCGCCGCTCGGTTCCCCCCACGGCGCGCGCGTACACCTCGGGCGGCGTATCGGAATCCTGAAAGCTGAACGCCATCTGCGTGCCGTCGGCGCTGAATGACACGTCGCCGAACACGCCGTTAGCGGTGGTCACGGGCGTGGGCGCCGCGCCGTTGGTGGGAAGCCGCAGCACGTGCACATTCAGCTCCACCGCCTCCTGGATAAACACCGCATCGGTGCCATCCCAGGCGATGAGATTGGCGTTGCGGTCGGGCGTGTCGGCCAGCTTGCGCGGCTCGCCAGACCCCGCCAGCGGCAGCACGTACACATCCTGCAGCCCCACCGGCTCGGGCTGCCCGCCGTTCGATACAAACGCCAGCGCCTGCCCATTGGGCGCCACGTGCGGATCGGTATCCACCCCGGGGCGCGTAACGAGCGGCGTTACCGCGCCGCTGTCGGCCGGCACCTGCGAGATGTCCTGTTCCACAAAGCCGGTGTTGATCCGCGGATCGGCCTGGTGCGCAAAGACCAGCGCCGCCCCGTCCGGCATCCAATCGAAGCTGTTCACGCTGAACGTGCCGCCCGTGAGGCGCTGCACGGCGCGCGTGGAGTCGTCGTGGGGCGCTACGGTGGTGGTGTAGAGGTGCGTGTACCGAAACTCCTCGCCCACCACGGTCACGTCGCGTTTTGCGCTCTCGCGCGCCTTCTCGGCCTCCGACTTTTCGTCTTGCGCGGTGTACGCGATGCGATCGCCGGATGGGCTCCACTGAAAGGCCTGCACGCCGGTCGGCCGGTCGGTTACGCGGTAGGATGCGCCGCCCTGCACGCGCATCACCCACACCTGCGGCTTGTCCTCGTGAGCGGAGAGGAACGCCAGGTGCGAGCCGTCGGGCGAGAACGCCGGGGCATACGCCGATGCGGTGCCGTACGTGTACTGCACGGCGGACGAGCCGTCGGCGGCGGCGACGTGAATCTGCGAGCGGAACGTCGACGTGTTGTCGTCCATGATGGCCGAACGCACGACATAGGCCACATGCTTCCCCTGGGGCGACACATCGGTGCCCGCGATGCTCTGATACCGCATCGAGAGGGCGGGCGTCCACTGCGCGGCCGGTTGGCCGGTCGCGGGCGCGAGGGTACAGCAGGCAAGAAGAAGCGTGAGGAGCGTGCGCATAAGGGGGCGGGGCGGGGGACACAACATCGAACACCCGTAGTATAGCGCGCATCGCGCCGGACGTCAAGCAACGGCATGTCCCGGGGCCGTTGGCTCAAGCTTGAACGCTGTGGCACAGCCCGTAGGCGGTGGGCGGTTTAGCGACGAACCGGATGAGCGGAACCAGAGGAACGGAAGAAAAAAGGAGATTCGCTTCGTCTACCTAACTTGCTGGCGGAGAACGTGCTGTACGTGATGCGTACCATGAACTCCGCGTCGTTGTTGAAATATGGTTCTCCTTGCGGTGTGAACTCAAACAGCGTGTCGTTAGGCTCGTACTGCACTCCGTTTCTAAACGCAGTGTCATACCCAGTGAATGAACTGTAAATCTCAGATAAAAACGTAGCTTGACCACTTGATGTACTAAAGCTTGCAGTTGAGTTTTCGATGAACCGTCCTCGTGGTCTAACCCCGTTTCCTGGTGGCCCTTCTTCTATACGGGTTATGAGTGCGTTATTCCGGTCCTCGTAGATTTGTTCGAGTGGGTCGAACGTCAGTCGTTTCGCGTCGCTCGTTGGGACTGGTATGATTTTTCGTATGTCTGCGTATGCTTTTCGTGCGCGGTCGAAGAATGCTTGGCTCTGCCCGGCGTCGTAGAGGTAGACTTTGTCTTCGTCGAGGCCTTCCAGGCTCGTCCACCGTTTCGTCCTCCCTCCGTTGAGGTGGGGGAAGTACTCGCCGTAGACGCTGTATCCTTCAGGGCTTGTCTTGGGGATGACGCGGACTTCGTAGCTCGTGTCGATGTTGTCTGCGGGGAACTCGATGTTCTCGTTCCCATTCGTCGCGTTCCCAGCCGTTCCGTTCTTAAAATCTGGACTCCGCGTGTTTTTGTCGT